>JAQWKP010000121.1 GCA_029247785.1 Novosphingobium sp. | reverse complement strand
AGCTGATTGAGGCTCCGGCGCGGCTTCTGGCCGGCTAGTTCTGCGTGCTCTAGCGCACGATCCCGCTATAGGCGATGTGTCCCCTGCCGGACTGCGCGTTCTGTGCGGATATGCGCCAGCGGACATGGGTAACGTCCTCTGGAGTGGCGTTGCGCGATCCGACTTTCAGATCGGCAAGACGGCCCCAAGCCTTGCCGCCATCGACGGAGACCTGCTCGTCGCCCCGCGCGCTCTTCTGGTAGGAGACCGAGCCGGGAAGCGGATTGGTAATAGTGAAGGCGCCCTGGCCGCCGTGTCGGTACCAGGTGACGATAGTCACGATCCGGTCGCCGCGGTTCAGGCGCTCGGCCGGTTCGAGCTGCCGGGACGTTTCCGATTGAACCCGTTCCACAAAAACGGCGCTATCAGTCGCGACATTGGGTGTCGCGGGCGCGATTGTCGGCAGCATGCCGCATGAAGTTGCTATGCTGGCTGCCAGCACGCGGGTCATTCTGGATTGGCGCATTGTCACTCGGAATTGCCCCCACCGTGTCCGTCTTCGGAGTATCGCGTCCGGTTTGGCGACAAGAGGCAAAAATATCGTTAATTTCGGCTTTATTGTTGCTCCAGGTGAAGGTGCTTCCGACGTCGGCTGGACGGGAATGCGGAGCATGCCAAAACCCCGGCTTGATTGGCGTGCTTCATGGTTGACAGCCTTTCCGCGCTGCCTTAGTGGCGCGGCTCCCGAACGATGAGCGGGTGTAGCTCAGTTGGTTAGAGCGCCGGCCTGTCACGCCGGAGGTCGCGGGTTCGAGTCCCGTCACTCGCGCCATTTCTTGCCGGAATTGTCCGCAAGTTCAGGCCGGGTCTTTCTTTTCCCACAATTCCAGCCGCGTACCGTCAGGATCGGTGGCGAACATCATTTCGCCGACAGGTCCGTTGATGTGGGTATGGCGGAGCAAAGTTCCACCATGAGCGGCAATTCGCTCGATTGTTTCGGCAAGGTTTTCGACCACGAACGCCATATGGGTGAGGCCAAGCTGGTTCATTGGCCGGGGCTCCGCAGGGCCGATTACTTCTGGCGTCGAATAGCCATTAAGTTCGAGCTTCAGTCCGCCGTGCATCATGAAGATCGCGTGGCCATCGATTTCCGGGAAATCGACCAGCGTTCCGAATGGCGGGGTGACGTCGACCTCATGGCTGACGGTGAACCCCAGAGCCTTGGTGTAAAACTTGCGTGAGCGGTCCAGGTCGCTGACGCATACGGCAAAATGTGAGATTGCAACTCCGGCTTTGTCGCTCATTTCATTCTCCCTTGTCCGGCGCGCTACAGCGTCCTGTTTCCATCCAAATCAAATATCGCCGCAAGGGCAGCAGCCAGACGACACCGAGGAGGATATAGACTGGCAACTGCACCAGCGCGGGCAATGTCGTGATGGTCGGGCCAAGATAATTTGCAATAGCAAGGCCATATACCACCAAGGCGAGAACAAGCGCGAGTATGCCTATCGGAATGCGCCATGTTGGCTCCTGGCGCATCACTGGGCTCCTTCGAATTGGCGCGTCGGTGTAACTATCGCGCGCAGCTTGCAATCGTGCAACTCGGTGGGCAGGGCATCGACTAATTGGCAATCCCAAGCAAGCCCTATGGCCGTGACTTGCGGATTGACTGCTAGCCAGCGGTCATAATGGCCGCCGCCCTGGCCCAGTCTCTCACCGTCTTCGGTAAATGCTAGCAGTGGCACGAGAACGAGGGCGGGTGACATTTCCGGGCAATCCTGCCGAGGCTGGAGCGCGCCGAACGGGCCCGATTCCAGTTCGTCTTCATCCCAGGGGTTGGACCAACTGCGAAAAGTCATCGCTGCATCGGGGTCAGCGAACCAAGGCAGGGCCAGCGTGCGACCATTCTCGTACAGCCAGCCGGCATAGGCAGCAGTCGGCGCCTCAGCGCCCTTGGCGTGGTACAGACCGACGCAGCCACCTTCAGGCGCAAGCTTAGCGATTGCAGCAGGCGGTCGCATGAACAGCAGCGCGCTGGTCGAAGTAGGCAGGGAGGCGACATGATCGCGGCGCCGCTGGCGCATTTCTTCGCGCAATCGTTCCTTTTCCAGCACGGTTGCTCTCTTTTCGGAAAGGTGGTTTTCGGGGAGGTGACGGGCCCACCATGGGTCGTTGCCAGGAAATCCTCCGACGCCTCAACGTCAGGTGGGCGCCGTATGCGTCGGGCCAGGGCCCGGGCAGGGACAGCTCCCTTGGATTGCTTATAGCCTCAGGGATTTTCGAATGGCTCGTGCCGGACAGATCCCGTCGCCGCTATATCTAGGCGCTTGGAGGCTAGCTCTCAAGACGTTGAGCAAGATTTTCTAGCGTGGTGGCAACCTGCTCCAGCCGCCGCCCTGCTTCGTCGTCCAGCGTCGCCTCACCGCCGCCGCCGCTTGTCTGTGCCTCATGCAGCTCATCTGCTAGCAGTAGCGCTGCGAACAGCAGCATGCGCGATTCGCTGAGTGCAGCCTGTTCTCCCATAGCCGACAGCTTGGCGTCAATCATTCGACCGAGCCCGGCGATGTGCGCTTCCTCGCCTTTTGCGGTGGCGACGGTGAAAGTTCGTCCACCGATCGTCAGTGTGACATTGCTCATTTGCTCTGCCCTTCGATCAACTTGTCGAGCTGGCCGAGCGACTGGGAGACCGCTGCTTTGAGCTTTTCATGCCTGGCGCGAATCTCTCCGGATTCCGAATCCCGCTGCCCTGCGGCATTCTCGATCCGCTCGAGTGCTACCTCGATCCGCTCAAGCGCTTCGCTAATCGAACTTGCGTCCATGTCGACTGGCTAGCCCAGAATCGACGAAATGCAAACTCTTGGCGTGAAAACCTGCGAGAGATTGTGGGCTCGGCTGCACCCCGCTGTGGGGGAGCAGGGGCACTGAACTTGACGGGGCGTCTCCTCTCCCTAAAGCAAGCCCGGACTCGAATCGGACAGTCCTTGCCCAATCCGGAGCCCATCAATGAGCCTAGATCCTGCCCGCCTGGCGCCCATGGCCAATGCCATTCGCGCTCTCTCCATGGATGCGGTGCAGGCGGCCAATAGTGGTCACCCCGGCATGCCGATGGGCATGGCCGACGTTGCCACGGTGCTATTCTCAAAACACCTCAGGTTCGATCCATCTGCTCCTGACTGGGCTGACCGTGACCGTTTTGTCTTGTCAGCCGGGCATGGTTCGATGCTGATCTACTCGCTGCTCCACCTCACGGGCTACGAAAGCCCGACGATGGACGACATTCGTAATTTCCGTCAGCTTGGCAGCCCTTGCGCTGGCCATCCGGAAAATCATGAGCTGGCCGGGGTCGAATGCACCACTGGTCCGTTGGGGCAGGGCGTAGCGATGGCGGTGGGCATGGGAATCGCCGAGCGGCATCTGAACGCGCATTTTGGCGACGGGTTGGTCGACCATCGCACTTGGGTTGTGGCTGGCGACGGCTGCCTGATGGAAGGCATCAATCACGAGGCGATTGGTCTGGCCGGGCATCTGAAGCTGGGCCGCCTGAACGTGCTGTGGGACGATAACCGCATAACCATCGATGGCAGCACCGCGCTTTCGACGAGCGAGGACATTCCGGCAAGATATCGCGCCTCGGGCTGGCACGTCATCTCCTGCGATGGGCACGATTATGCCGACATTGACCGCGCGCTGAGTGAGGCCGCTGCCAGCGACAAGCCGACACTCGTTGCCTGCAGCACCGTTATCGGCAAGGGCGCGCCTAACAAGCAGGGCACGCACGGTGTCCACGGCGCGGCGCTCGGCGACGACGAAGTTGCTGCTGTCCGCGAAACGATCGGCTGGGGTGCGGAACCTTTCGTGGTTCCTGACGACATCCTTGCTGATTGGCGATCGCTCGGGGCCAGAGGCGCAGAGCTTCGCTCCGAATGGGAGGCAAGGGCGTCGGCTGACCCGCAGGGAGCTGAATTCGCTCGCCGCATGGCCGGAGAACTGCCTGCCGACACCGGCATCGACGCATTTATCGCTGGCTTGCTGGCCGATCCGCCCAAGGTGGCGTCTCGCAAGGCCAGCGAGATGGCGCTGGGCGCGCTGACAGAGGCGGTGCCTGACCTGCTTGGCGGTTCAGCGGACCTAACTGGCTCAAACAACACCAAGACCAAGTCCACCGGGCCGTTCAGCGCCGATGATTACAGTGGGCGCTATGTCTATTACGGCATTCGCGAATTCGGCATGGCTGCGGCAATGAACGGTATGGCACTGCATGCCGGCGTCATCCCCTATGGCGGCACTTTCCTGGTCTTCTCCGACTATTGCCGCAATGCGATCCGGCTCTCCGCGCTGCAGCGCCAGCGC
>JAQWKP010000195.1 GCA_029247785.1 Novosphingobium sp. | reverse complement strand
TTCTCGAAGCCGGCCAGCACGCTGTCCTCGTCCATGATGTTGACGTTGCAGAAGATGCCGCCGATTTCCTTGGCGAATTCCTCGCCCGCTTCCTCGCTGATATCGAAGATGGCGACCTTGACGCCGGCATCGGCAAGCGCCTTGGCGCTGGCGCGGCCAAGACCGGATGCGCCACCGGTGACGACGGCTGCTAGACTGTTGTTGATTTCCATGAGGAACACTCCCTGATTTGGCAAACTGGTAAGACGAATCGAATGGCCCAAGCGCCTAGCCCAAGCCGGCAGCCATGTCGAAGGCTTCGGCTGTCTCAGGCCCCTAGTATCGCGTGGGCGGGATGAGCGGCGATTACCCCAGGTCGAAGTGCTGCATGGAGCCGCCGCCTTCGCCGCCGAACCACGGTCCGGCGATCTGGACGAACTTCTGGAAGCCCTCACTGGTCTTGGCGGCCTCATGCACATCGGCGGAATCCCATTCGATCAGGAACAGGACATTGCCGGGGTTTTCGACACCGCCGAGTACCTTGGCCGAATGGCAGCCATCGCATGACAGCAAGGCATCACGGCCGCCGCCATTGTTCATCGCATTGACGAGGCCGGCGGCATCGCCGTCCTTGGCCGAGAGGATCGCCACTTCCAGATGCATTCAAATTCTCCCACAATCGCTGAAATATTCCGAATGAGGCTCATGCCTGTCTGTGGGGGAGGGCGCAAGGCTCAGATATGGGGCAGGCCCTCGCCAGCGCGGGCGCCCTTGATGCCGGAGCCATGCATGGCGATCCCGGTGAGCAGGCTGTCGGCGATCATCCGCGCGCGAGTGCCGACCAGCCGGGTCGCCTGCGGGTCGCGTTCGAGATCGCGCAAAGTGGCGTAAAACACTTCCAGCCAATGGGCGAAATGGCGTTCCTCGATTCCGGGCAGGGCAAGGTGCTTGGCCATCGGATTACCGGAGAACTCGCCGCTATTGTGCAGGATCGAACGCCAGAAGCTTTTCATCCGGCCAAGGTGGAGGTCCCAGTCCTTGATTCGGCTGGCGAAGATCGGGCCGAGCAGGTCGTCTTCGCGGATACGGGTATAGAAGGCCTCGACAAACAGTGAGACGAAGTCAGCATCGATGCCGATCGCCTCGGCTTCAGCCTTCTTGCGTGCGCGGGCCGCCGCAGCATGGGCATGCACTTCGGCCTTGGTCGGGTCCGGGTTCTCGTGATGGGGGTGCGAGGTCATGCCTCGTAGATGAGGACTGGCACGCAGCAATCAAGCAAGAATAGGTTTCAAACGTCGAAGCCGGGGCAGTCGCGCTGGGCCTTGCGCATCATTGACGGCCAGAACTGCTTGTCCGCCATCGAATCGATCATGCCGGAATCCATGCCCTTGCCCATATTGTCGAGCACCTCCTGCCGAGGCAGTTCGAGCTCGCTATTCATGGACAGGGTTCGCACCTGCATGGTGCATGCCGTTTCCAGCGCATAGATGCGGAAGAACGCCGCGCCGACCGTAGCGCCAAGTGACAGCGTGCCGTGATTGCGCAAGATCATCATGTGCTTGTCACCAAGATCGGCCTGCATCCGCGCCTTTTCTTCCCCGGGTGAAACCACGCCTTCATAGTCGTGATAGGCAACATCGGTACAGACAAGCAGCGCGCTTTGGCTGAGCGGCAGGAGCCCGTCCTTGAGCGCAGAGACAGCCACGCCATCAAGCGAATGGAAATGGATTGCGCAATTGGCATCGTCCCGACCATCGAGCACGGCGCTGTGCACGGCATAGGCAGCCGGGTTGAGCGTCAGCCCGTCGGGGATTTCAAGGACATTGCCTTCCATATCCATCCGCATCAGGCTGGTGGCGGTCATTTCCTCGAACAGCAGGCCGAAGGGATTGAGCAGGAATGTGCCATCGGGCAGCCGCGCCGACATATGGGTGGCGACATTGTCTGCCCAGCCGAAATGGGCGGCAAGGCGGAAGGCGGCCGCAAGTTCGCAGCGCAAATTCCAGACGGTCTCGTCGTCAAGCCTGTCGTCGATTGCTGCTGTTGCCATGATTGTTCTCCTCTCGGGTCGGCGCGCAGTTTGCCTCCGAGCAACACCGCTGTCCAGAGGCTATCAGTACATGGGGGCTTGATCGCCGCGCCAAACAGGCGATTATCGCGCCATTCATGGTCACAGGGAGGCCCATTCATGGCGGATCGCGAAGACATTATCGAACTCATCAATCTATATGGTCTTGCCATGGACACCCAGCGTTGGGACCTGTTTGACCGCATCTTCACCGAACATTGCGATGCCGACTATGGCGAGACCTCGCACTGGACCGACCGCGCGCAATTCAAATCTGATTTCGGCAGCTTTCATGAGCTGTTTGATGCGACCCAGCATGTCATGACCAACCATCTGGTGACCGTGAATGGCGACATGGCATCGGCTCACACCTACGGCATGTGGCGGCTGATCCGGCACGCCGCCGGCGATCCTCCGGTTTGGGATGGCAGCGGCTATTATGACGACCAGCTGGTGCGAACCAATGGCGGCTGGCGGATCGCCAAGCGCGTCGCCCGCGTAGTGTTCTGGACCGGCAACCCGAAAGTCCAATCGCCGATGGAGGAAATCGAATTCAAGCTTGACCTCTTCTCGATGCGCAAGGACAGGGACGGGAACAGTCTCAATTTCTTGAAGGCGATTTCCTGACCATGAGTAAGCCCTGACCATGAGCAAGCAACGTGACGCAGTCCGCATGAGCGATGAGGAGGTCTGGACCTTCCTCGAGAATGCACACTCCCTGCAGGTGGCAACGATCGGCAAGGATGGCGCACCGCACCTCACCACCGTGTGGTTCGGTATCGAGGATGGGAAGATCCTGTTCGAGACCTATGGCAAATCGCAGAAGGTGGTGAATCTCTACCGCGACAACCGCATCGCCCTGCTGGCCGAGGATGGCGACACCTATGACAAGCTGCGCGGCGTTTCGATCAACGGCAGTGCCGAGATCATCGACGAGAACCCCCGGCGAACAGAGGCGATGCGCTTCCTCGTGCAGGTCCATTTCAAGGGCCAGTCCGAGGAGGAGCTTGACCGGACGGCTGAGCAGATGGCGAGGAAGCGGATCGTCGTTGCGGTCACACCGGAGAAGGTGATGAGCTGGGATCACACCAAGCTGGGCGGCAAGGGGCCTTAGGTTTCTGCTTCCCCTCCCCGCGGGGAGGGGATCGAGGGGAGGGGGAGCGAGGCCGACAGGTCTCGCGTCCCACTTCCGCCGGACACCCCCACCTATCCTCCCCCTCCAGGGGGAGGGAATTAGTGCACGCTACTTCCCTTTCCACACCGGCTTGCGCTTCTCGGCAAAGGCGCGTGGCCCTTCGGCTGTATCTTCAGAGGCCAGCCAGTGCTTGAAGCTTGGGTGATCTGTCTGGCCTTCCATCGCATCAGCGAGAGTCGGCTGGTCGAGGCCCCAGTTGGCCAGTTCCTTGGTCAGACGCACTGCCAGCGGCGCATTAGCGAGGATTTGCGCGCAGATTTCGCTGACCGTCTCGTCTAGCGTGTCGGGTTCGGCAAGTCGGCTGACGAAGCCGAGCCGATAGCCTTCTTCGGCCGGGATGTTCCGGGCTGTCAGCAGCGCTTCCATCGCTTGCTTGAGGCCGATCTGGCGTGCCAGCCGATGAATCCCGCCACCCACCGCGATCACACCCACTTTCGGCTCCGGAAGGCCGAAGACCGCATTGGCCGAAGCGACGATGATGTCGCAGGCCAGTGCGATCTCGAAACCGCCGCCCAGGCAGAGTCCGTTGACTGCAGCGATCACCGGCTTGTCGAGATCGAAGCGTGCGGCGATCCCGCCATAGCCACTCGGCGGATAAGGCGCGCTCCTGCCCTCGGCCTGTGCGGTGAGGTCGCTGCCGGCGCAAAAGGCCCGCTCACCCGCTCCGGTGACGACGCAGACTTGCAGGTGGTCGGAGCGTGCAAAACGCTCGAACGCATCATGCAGCCCGAATTGCATGTCTGGCGTGATCGCATTGAGCTTGGCGGGTCGATTGAGCGTCAGCGTCAGCACGCCATCGCGCTCATCTTGCAGGATCGGATCTTCTTCCATCCGCCCAACCATCTCTTGCTGCCTCACTCTTGTCCACTGCCTCTCGACAATTTCAGCGCCTTGCCCGAGAAGGGCTTCAGACAAAGCCCGCCATGCGGCTGAGACTATCGGGGAGAGCTGCGTGAGCTATCTGGGCGAGATTCGCCAGAATATGAGGCCGTTGGCCGCTGCGAGCATTGGCTCGGGCACCAGCCTGCCGTTGTTCGCCTATACCAACTCCGTTTTCGCGCCGCATCTGGTCGAGGAATTTGGATGGTCACGCTCGCAGTTTGCACTGGTCGGCCTGACCATGCTGACGACGCTTTTCATCCTGCCCTTCGTTGGCCGCTTCACTGACAAGGTCGGCGTCTTCAGGATCGCGATCATCGGCACGATATTCGTTCCGATCTGTTTCCTTGGTTATGCGGCCCAGCAGGGGGCATTCTGGCACTTTCTGGTCGCTTCGACTTCCATTCTGGCGATCGGAAGCCTGACCAGTCCGCTGGTCTATACCCGTCTGATCGCGGAGAAATTCGAGCGGGCCACGGGGCTGGCGCTGACCATCGTCAATTGTGTTCCTGCGCTGCTTGCCATGGCGATGGTGCCAGCGCTTAACTGGTTCATCGAGGACTATGGCTGGCGGCTGGGCTATATCGGATTGGCGATCATGACATTGATTGGCGGCGTCACCGCCATCCTCCTGATTCCGCCCGAATCTCGCACGATCAAGCGCGAGCCGAAGCAAGCTCCGGACAAGCCAATTGCCGCTGGCGAGAACGTCCCGGACTATCCCGCGACCGCGCCAGTGCAGTTCACCGCGAAACAGGATTATTCCTCGATCCTGAGCAGCAAGATATTCTGGCTGATCTTCATCGGCATGTTCATGTGCCTGTTGCAGACGCCGCTTCATGCCTCGCAGATGAACCTGATGCTGGTCGATAATGAAATCTCGATGCAGACCGCCGCCAATATCGTCACGGTCTATGCCCTGGGCACGGTCGTCGGGCGGATTGCCTGCGGACTTGCGCTGGACCGCTATCCGACGCCGATCGTTACGACCCTGTCGATGGTGCTGCCGGCGCTGGGTTTTTACCTGCTGGCGACCGATATCAATACGGTCGCGATCATCACTTTCTCGATGTTCCTGGTCGGGCTGTCGATCGGGGCGGAAAGCGACCTCATCTCCTACCTCGTCGCGCGCTATTTCAAGCTGAGGATCTACAACACCACGCTGGGACTGGTCTATTGTGTGTCGTTCCTGGCCTCGGCGCTGGGTGCGTTGGCGATCAGCTTTACGCTCAAGCTCACCGACAGCTTCTCGCCTTATCTTTATTTCGTGGCCGGTTCGATTGCGGTGGGTAGCCTGCTATTCCTGCTGATGCCCTGGTCGCGCGATTCCGAGAAAGTGGGATAGGAGAAACTGATGGCCCTCGAACCTTACAGCACCTCGCCGGTTTTCGACGAGGAAAGCCTGCCAGATGCAATCCGCAACGATCACGCCACCAAAGCCGGCGTATGGGGCCTGTTGCGCGTTCTGGAAGGAGAGGTCCGCCTGGTCTTCCACGATCCGCGCCGGGAATTGAAGGTTGACCCAGCCAGTCCCGCGCCGATCCCACCCGAGGCGGTCCATCATGTCGAAACCGATGGACCTATGCGGATGCAGGTTGAGTTCTACCGGGGGCGGCCACCTGGCGTTTGAAAGTGACTGGCGAAAAATTGTCCTTGAAGTCGGTGTCGCTCGCTCGGATGATCGGTGTTGAACGAACCAATCCA
>JAQWKP010000102.1 GCA_029247785.1 Novosphingobium sp. | reverse complement strand
TGCGAGCCATTTGGCCTGTGCTGGCACCGCTGGCAGCAACAACAGGCATATTAGAATAACAAACCGCAACGGCTGTTTCCTTTCTCGCCCGGATACTTGTCCGGACCATATCACGGATGGCTCTCGGCGAGGCGGATTATCTGTTACTTCCCGAGGGGCTCAATCCTTTTCAGCAAGCCGCTGCCGGTTTTCACGCACCCACTGGCCGTAATATGTGACCGTGCTGGCCGTGATCACCTTGGGAGAGCGACCCAGCTTCCCGCTCGCCAGGGCCTTGGCCCAGGCACCATGGCCGTACCATTTTTCGGCAACCATCAGCATTGCTTCGCTGCGTGCCGCTTCGCCGCATCCGGCAAGGCGCAGGCAGCGCCGCCAGACCACCGCAGCAGCATCGACACCGAACCGGCTGCTTTCGCAGGCGATATCCGCCCAGCCCACTGCTGGATCCGACACCTTCGGTTCAGACGCCGACATGGACGTCTCCATCTTCAATCTTGACCGGGTATATGGCCAGATCGTTCTTCGCCTTCATGCCGATGAACAGCAATTTCGGGTCGCGTTCGATCTTGCCGGTTTCAAGGTCGAACTTGGCCTTGTGCAGCGGGCAGACTACGCCGCCGCCGTCGATTTTGCCGCGGCACAGGTTGAAGCCGAGATGTGGGCATTTACGCTGGGCGGCGCGAAATTCGCCGCCTATATTGGTAAGCAACAGCTTGAGCCCCTTGGCCTCGACCGGCACGATCTGCCCCGGCGCAACCTCACTTGCTGCTGCCACCCTCACGTATTCCATTGCCTTTCCCCCTTGCTGCGAACCCTGCTACCCTATCAGCGGAAAGCGCGCATCGTCGTCAAGCCGGTCCAGATGCGACATGCTATCGGTCAGAAAGGCCTCAGGCGGCGCGCCGGTCCAGCGGGCATCCTCCGGATTGGCCATGATAATCCAGGCCCAGCGCGGTCTGTCGGTAAGGTTTTCCCCGGCGCCATGCACCGTGAGATTGGAATGTACCGTTGCATCGCCCGCCTTGTAAGTGACCGGGCCGATCTGCGAGCAGCGCTCGACAATTTCGGGATAATCGTCGCGGATGTCGTTGCCAATCTCATAGCTGCGATAATGCCCGAGCGCGCCCAGGCGGTGCGAACCGTCGAGAAAGCTCATCGTGCCGGTATCCTCGGCGAGGTCCTCCAGCGCGATCCAGAAGGTCATCCCGCCCGAACGGTCGAGCCCCCAGTTGATGAAATCCTGATGGTAATAGGTTGCGCCCGCGCCGGGATGGCGGGTTTCCCGACCGGCAGGCAGTTTGGGCGCGAAGCTATCGCCGAAATAACGCACGCCCAGTCCCTTGCGCCGCTGCATCAGCGTCTTGGCACTGGCGCCGATTCCGTCGATCAGCGGCCGCAGTACCGGGCTCGCCGGGCCATCGCTCACTTCGGGATTGAAGAAGGGCTGCTGCATTGGGCTCACCGCATTGCCCTGAGCCTCCTCGCCCATCCTGGCTTTTGCCATGTCAAGCAAAACGCGCACCGTCTCGGGTGAGACCAGGCCCGGCAGCTTGACCCAGCCCTGCTCGTCATAACGGGCGACTTCGTCAGTTGTCACCGGACGGCAGGAAAGCGCCTGGGAGGCCGCTGCAGCGCTTGCCATTACTCGGCCGCCTCGGCGCTGATGTCGCAGACCGCGCCCTCGTCGAAGCCAAGGACATGGACGAACCGCCCTGTTGCAACCAGGCAGGCGCAGGCCAGCGTCAGCTCGTAGAGATCGCTTTCCGAAAAGCCGGACTTGAGCTTGTCCCAGAAATTCACGTCGTGGCCCAAAGCATTGGGCTCCAGCGAGAAGCGTTCGGCATATTCGATCGCGAGCCTTTCACGCTCGGAATAGACTCCTCCGGCCTCCCGCCAATTGCCAATATTGCTGTAGAATTCCTCATCGGGCGCGGGACCGTTGAGGTGGACACCGATGAGCGGGTCCTCGCCCAGACCCTCGAGATATCTCGGCACATCGTCGGCCGAACGGAACTGCTGGCAGAGGCTGCAACCATTGATCAGCGCAATCGCAGCGCGCGCTGCTTCGAACTCGCGCAAGGGCAGTTGCGAATGCTTGTACATCGCTGTCGAGAAGCCATACATCGGCCTGGTCTGATCTGGTGCAAGATTGCCGATCGCATAGCCAATCGGATTGGCGAGATGCTCGGCGGGAATGGAGATATTGGGCATGATGCGCCTCCTGTCAGTCGCAAAGAGTGCCGTTCCCTGCGCAGGCGATCAATCAAAATCGAAAATTCCGCATATTCGCGTTGTCAAAGTCACGGCACCTCGTCCTCGGTGTAGGGTTGCCCACTTGACCAACCGCAGCCGCTGCGGATTTCTTCGCCAATCAGCAACGTCACGGTGAAGGGATAGGTTCGGTCCGACATGCCATCCGAGCAATCGCCCGGACCAACCATCACATCGAGCTTCTGGCCGTCCAGCTCGCCGCTCAGGGACAGCCCGCCCCTGCCGGCAAAGCGGGTGATCTCGATCTTGATGCCGTCCGGAATCTCAGGGGTGGTGTAAGTGAGCGTCCCGCCCGTCACATCCCCGCCCCAGAAGGGTTCGGTGCCGGTCAGCTGCAACACTTCGCCAGCCGTGATGTCAGAATAGGGTTGTGTGTCAGAGCTGTCGCCTGGCAGTTGCGAGTTCGATCCTTGCCCACAAGCGGCGAGCGTGAGGGTAAAAATTAGGGTCGGAACTGATTTCATCTCGGTTCGCCCCTAAGCCGGCAAGGCGCCGACTTGCTCAAGCTTCCATTGATGCGCCTGATTCGCTTCGGGCGGGGCTTTCAGCTGCAGGTAGATGTCGAGATGGACGATTTTGCCGTCCTCGCCAAACTGGTAGACCGAGACCGAATTATAAGCCTCATTGCGGTCGGGGTATTCGGCATATTCATGCATCTCGACGATCGCATAATCTGCGCCTTCCGTGATGCGCCGCACCTCGAAAGCCCAGCCGGTCGCTGACGCCCATGCGGTGAGCGGCGGGACATATTTCTCCCAGGTCACAACTTCCATGAAATTGCCGATGCGTTTGAAGCGGTCGGTATCGATCAGCGCGCCGAGCGGTGCCCATTGCTCGTCGGAAAAACCAGGCTGCTTGGCGTCGTCGCGGATACCCTTCATTGTATAGGAATAGTCCAGCGTCCGGCGCGAATTGGGGCCGTGCGCCTTGGCGAGCGCCTGTTCCTTGGTTTCCATAGTCGTCCTATCCCTGTTGAGGCCTAGATATCCAACTGTTCCAGCTTGCGAATGGCCATCCCTTCGACCCCGCCCTTGAGCAAGCCGCCGACCTGATCGACTAGGCCGGTTTCCATCCGCCACTGGAGATAGCGGTCGTATTGCTCCGGGCTGTCCCAATCCTCGATCATTACGATGGTATCGCTGGCGCGATCGACGTGGACGTCGAGCGAGATACAGCCGTCATATTTGCGGGTGTCAGGCAGTGCGGCGGCGAGGAAGCCGACCAGTTCATCAAGCTTGCCGGGCGCGGCGGTAAATTCGGCAATCACCATGTTCTGCATAAGTCCAATCCGATCTTGCGGCGAGCAGCCGGGAATCATCGCTCTATTGCAGGCTACCCCGTCCTGCGCGCCACGTCATCCCTGTGTGGGAGTAGCCTAAGCTGGCCAAACCGCGCTGCGCCTGTCATGCGCGCCAGCGGACAGGAGACAGCGCCGATGGCCACACAACCCCCCATGCGCATCCTCGTCGATGCCGATGCCTGCCCGGTGAAGGACGAGATCTACAAGGTTGCCTTGCGTCACAAGGTTCCGGTGACCATTGTCAGCAATTCCCCGTTCCGTATCCCCCGGCATGATCTGGTCCGCCGCGTGGTGGTGGACGATGGTTTCGATGCCGCTGATAACTGGATCGCGGAGCAGGTCGATGCAGCCAGCGTAGTCGTCACCGCCGATATCCTGCTTGCTGAACGGTGCCTCAAGGCGGGCGCGAGCGTTCTTGGGAACAATGGTAAGCCTTTCACCATGAATTCGATCGGTAGCGCCATTGCCACTCGTGCGATCATGGCGGATCTGCGCGCCGGCGGCGATATCGTCGGCGGTCCGCCGGCCTTCAGCAAGGCTGACCGCTCGCGTTTTCTTTCGACGCTGGACGAGACGCTTGTCAGGCTGGCGCGCCGAGCCGGCTGAGCCCTGGGCTTCGGGTTTGGCCCCAAGGCTGGATGGGCTTGACCACAGCTCCCTCGCGCCGCATGCCCCTGCGCGATGAGTACAACCGATGCCCTTGCCCGCCTCGAGGCGGTGATTGCGTCTCGCCAGAACGGCGATCCGGAAGCGAGCTATGTCGCCAAGTTGAATGCAAAGGGCCTGGACAAGATCGCCCAGAAGCTTGGTGAAGAAGCAACCGAGACGGTGATTGCCGCACTCTCGCAGGACCGCGAGGCACTGGTTGGCGAGGCCGCCGATCTCGTGTTTCACCTGTTGGTTCTGCTGGGCCACAAGTGCGTCGCTTTTGACGAGGTGCTTGCCGAGCTTGATCGCCGCGAAGGCGTCTCGGGTATCGCCGAAAAGGCGTCTCGAAACAATCAGTAGGAGCAGGCGGCATGCCGATCGACCCGCGCGAACCCTATGACGACAACAATATCTTCGCCAGGATCCTGCGCGGAGAGCTGCCGTGCAACAAGGTCTATGAAGACGATCATGCGCTGGCATTCCATGACATCCGCCCGCAGGCACCGGTTCATGTGCTGGTGATACCCAAGGGTCCTTTTGTAAGCTGGGATGATTTCACGGCGAAGGGGTCAGATGCTCAGATTAGCGGATTCATGCGCTCGGTCGGCAATGTCACCAGGCAGCTTGAACTCGATGGGCCGGGTTATCGCGTGATGGTCAATATGGGTGGCCATGGCCACCAGGAAGTGCCCCATCTCCATGTTCATATCTTCGGCGGACGGCAATTCTTCCAGATGATCCCTGATTGACGGCTGCGCGCGGCCCATGTTTCAGGTGAAAACGGCAGCAGGGGATCGGCTTGCGCGCGCAAGCTGCCTTTGCACTGCCTCCGCTAACCGCTAGACAGCGCGCGGATATGACAGCATTTCCCGAACCAACAGGTGGAGCCATCGACGGCGCAGTCCACCGCTATGCGCTCCGGGTCTATTACGAAGACACCGATGCGGGCGGCGTGGTCTACCACGCCAATTACTTGCGCTGGTTTGAGCGGGCACGTTCCGACATGCTGCGCCTGCTCGGCATCGATCAGCGCGGCGCGCTTGACGCAGGTGAGGGGGGCTACGCCATCGCTGACCTCGCCATCCGCTATCTCGCCCCAGCGCGCCTTGGCGATGCAGTGCTGGTGGAAACACGGGTGAAAACGGTGCAGGCTTCAAGCTGCGTCCTTCAGCAAACAGTCAGCCGCGATCATATTCAACTGAGCGAGGCGACTGTCAGGGCCGGTTTCGTTGGTCCGGATGGTCGGCCGAAGCGTCAACCCAGGGCCTGGCGCGAACAGCTTGCTGCCCTAGCGACACATCCGAAAGGACAGGAAACAATATGATCTCCTTATTGGCTGCCGCAGCGGGCGCGCCGGACCGGCTCGATCCAGTCAAACTTTTTTTCGATGCCGATATCGTTGTCCAGGCCGTGGTGGTCGGCCTGCTGCTGGCCAGTATCTGGGTGTGGATGATCATCTTTGCCGTCTCGATGAAGATGGGTTCGGTCGTGCGGCGTTGTGAGGGGTTCGAGCAGGAATTCTGGGATGCGCCCAATTTCGAGGAATTTCACATGGAGCGTGGCCATGGCAACGTGCCTTCGGCGCGCGTTGCCGGGGCGGGAATTGCCGAGTGGAGACGGTCAGGAACGGTTAAAAGTGTTGACCTCGAAGGCGCGCGTCAGCGCATGGCTGGGGCGATGGACTCAGCTGTCTCGGACGAGGCGGACAAGTTTTCCGAACGGCTCAATTATCTGGCCACGGTTGGCTCGGTCGCGCCCTTTGTCGGGTTGTTCGGTACTGTCTGGGGGATCATGAACAGCTTCTTCCAGATCGGCCAGCAGCAGAATTCCTCTCTGGCGGTGGTCGCTCCGGGCATTTCCGAGGCGCTGTTCGCGACCGCGCTTGGGCTGTTCGCTGCGATCCCCGCCGTGATTGCCTACAACCGCTTTTCGCACCGTGTGAACGGATTTGAAGGACGATTGCAGCGTTTTGCCGACCGATTTCATGCCGCGCTTAGCCGCAGGCTGGAGGCACGCTGATGGCGGTTTCGCTGGGCAGTGCGGGCGGCAGGAGAAGAGGGCGGCGCGGTCGCGCGCCGATGTCGGAGATCAATGTTACACCTTTCGTCGATGTCATGCTGGTGCTGCTTGTCGTGTTCATGGTCACCGCTCCATTGCTTACAGCGGGTGTGCCGGTTGAGTTGCCTGATAGCCGCGCCAAGGCCTTGTCCGAAGAGGCGAAACAGATCGACATCACCATTCGGCGCGATGGGGCGGTATTCATCGATAACTCGCCGCTCGCGCCAGGTGAACTCACCACCCGCCTGGAGCGCATCGCTCCGTCTCGCGAAGGCAAATTGCCTTTGGTAGTGCTGCGGGCCGACAAGGCGCTGGATTATGGCCGGGTGATCGGCGTGATGGGAGAGCTCAACCGCGCTGGCTTCAATTCGATCTCGCTGGTGACGGGCGTAACAGTGAAAGTTCCGGGCAGTGAAACCCCACTCATCCGTCGTTCAGACGAGCAGCAATAGGCTGACGTCATGGCAGCTTCCGCATTCCCGCGCGAAGAACGCATCGGCCTGCTGGCTGCATTCGTGGCTCATGGCGCGATGCTGGCGTTGATCGTGTTTCGTCCCGACACCGGTGACATCGTGCGGCCCCCCGAGCGGATCGCTGTGACATTGAGCGATGAGGTCTCGCTGGTCTCCACCTCGCCTGACCCCTTCAGTGACGCCGCGCCGGACCTTGCACCGACACTTGGCGACGCGCCCGCATTTGAACCAGATACCGCCGAAGTCATTCCTGCGCGCGAACCGCCACGCGCTGCGCCTGTGCCGTCAAGGCTTGCCCCCCGGATTACCCCACGCCGTCCCCCCGATGCGCGCGAGCGCCGTAGGCCGGATCGGACAGCGCGCTCTGCGCCGCCTGCGGCGCGACCAGCGCGCAGGCCCGGTGGCAGTCGGCTGGGCAATAATTTCCTCGAAGGTGTGAGCAATTCCGACAGGGGGAGGTCCAATTCCGCCCCGGCGGCGGCTTTTGGTTCGCGCGAGCAGGCGTCGCTTGAAAATGCGATTTCCCGGCAGCTCAGGCCTCACTGGATCGCGCCGGAGGGCGTCGATGTCGAATTGCTGGTCACGACCGTGCGATTCCGCCTTGCAAAGGATGGCAGTTTGACCGGTGAGCCGCGCGTATTAAGACAGACCGGGCGTACGCAGGCCAATACCAATCAACTGTCCCGCCATGCAGAGCAGGCTGTCCGTGCGGTGAAACTTGCAGCTCCGTTTAATCTGCCGCCGCAGTTCTACGCGCAATGGCGGACCGTCACTTTGAATTTCGACAGGAATCTCGCCCGATGAAAAAACTCCTGATGTTTGCAGTTCTTGCGTTTTCCGCGCCTCTTGCTGCGCAAGAGAGTGCCCAGCTGGATATCATGGACGAAGACGATGGCGGCGGGCTGCAGGTCACCGTGACCGATGATAGCCTGTGGGAAGACCTTGGCATTGCCATCACCAGTTTTGCCACCGACCGCGATGTTCCGACCAGCACCAATGCCGGTTCGACACGAGCGCTCGGCCGGGCGCTGTCTCAGGTGATTGCCGACAACCTCAGGAATAATGGTCTGTTCAAGCCATCAGGGCCTGCCGGCCTGCCTCAGCCGGGTTACACGCAAGTGCCCGCGCCCGACTATCCGGTGTGGAGCCTGCGCAGCACGGACATGCTGGTTCAAGGCTATGTGCGGGTAAACCCCAATGGCAGGCTGACCATCGGCTGTTATCTCTATGACGTCGCGCTCCAACAGCAGCTTGGCAAGGCGGGATGGGAACTTCCGCCTGAGGACTGGCGCCGCGCCGCGCATAAATGCTCGGATATGGTCTATTCGCGTCTGTCCGGCGAGAGCCCGTTCTTCGACAGCCGTATCGCCTATATCGCCGAGACCGGCCCGAAGGACCGCAGGCTCAAACGTCTGGCGGTGATGGATTCGGATGGAGCTAACCACCGCTATCTGACAAGCGGTCAGGCAACCGCGCTGACCCCGCGCTATTCACCCGATTACCGGTCGATCGTCTATCTGTCCTATCTCAACGGCAATCCCAGCATCTATGTCTACGATCTCGAAGCCAACCGGCAGCGGCTGATATCCCGCAGCAACAACCCGACCTTCGCCCCTCGCTGGTCGCCTGACGGTCGCTGGATCCTTTATTCCATGGCGATCGCCGGCAATACCGACATCTATCGTGTGTCCGCCAATGGCGGACAGAGCCAAAAGCTCACCAATGCGCCGGGTATCGATATCGGCGGCAGTTTCTCACCCGACGGTCGCCAGATCGTGTTCGAGAGCGACCGTTCGGGCTCGCAGCAGATCTATCTGATGAATTCCGACGGCTCGAAACAGCGCCGCATTAGCTTCTACGGTGGCAGGGCGGCTACGCCCGAATGGAGCCCCCGCGGTGATCAGATTGCGTTCACTCACATGGCCGGCGGGTTCAGGATTGCGGTGATGCAGCCAAATGGTCGAGGGCTCAGGCACCTAACTAACAGTTGGCAGGATGAGGCACCGACCTGGGCACCGAATGGCCGCATCATCCAGTTCTTCCGGACTCAGCGCAATTCCGGCAGGGCGTCCGTCTGGCAAGTCGATCTCACCGGCCGGAATGAGCGCCGCTTGCCGACGCCAGTCGGCGCATCGGACCCTGCTTGGGGCCCGGTGCGACCATAAATTGTTTGGCGTCAGGGATTAATCCTTCCGAACCTGGCGCCAGGTAGTGTATAGTTAGTCAGCTGAAACAGGAGATTGCCATGTCTGCTCCACTGAAAATTGGTCCTAGCGTGATGCTGCTTGCTGGGTCACTTGCGCTCTCGGCTTGTGCGACCAAGGCCCCGCCGGAACTGCCGCCTGACCCCGGTCCGGCAACGACCACCGACTCGGGACCCAGAACACTTGGACCGGCACCGGGTAGCCAGGCCGATTTCCTGGCACAGTTGCAGGGTGACGACACCATCTATTTCGATCTCGATCGCTATAACATTGATGCGGAGGATCAGGCTGCGCTAGCGAAGCAGGCTCAATGGCTGCTGCGCTATCCCGGCAAGCGGGCGACAGTCGAAGGCCATTGCGATGAGCGCGGCACACGCGACTACAATCTCGCACTGGGCGAGCGCCGTGCCAATGCCGCGAAGAATTACCTGTCTGGCCTTGGCGTTGATCAGAGCCGGCTGACGACTGTCAGCTATGGCAAGGAACGGCCTATTGCGCTCGGGTCGAACGAGGCAGCATGGGCGCGGAACCGCCGCGCGGCGACGATCACGATCGACTGATCTTGGGGTGAAGGCCTGGAGCATGGCGCGATCAAATTGAATCGCGGCATGCTCTACGAGCCATGAGCTATTGCGAAGAAATTAGCAGCTGCGCCGCCTTGCCAGGCAAGCCGAGCGTGGCTGCTCCATGGGGCGCGGACAGCTGGTCAGGACCAATCGGTGCCCGCGCGACATTGCTGCCGAACAGGACGTAGATCGACATCATCAGCACGGAGAGGCTCGCTGAAACTGCCAGGCGGTCGCTCATCATTCACCCTTTAAACTACTAACCTAGATTAATATAATCATGGTTGGTATATTTTGCAATGCAGCGGATAGGCCGATTCAACTTAATATCAGGTGAAAGCCAAACAGGGCTTGCGCCACCTCGCCGATGCGGATTAACGCCCGCAGCATGAACCGGGCTCGCCGTTCTCTTGACTGGGGCTTTCCCCGCTGGCGTGGCTATGCCGGCGCCCGTGATCCTGCCAAGGTTCGCTTGTGCGACCGCCATGGCTGCAACGAACCTGGCGATTGCCCCGCACCCAAGTCGCCAAATAACCCTGAGCGCTGGTATTTCTGCCGGGCCCATGCTGCCGAATACAATTCTGGTTGGGACTATTTCGCCGGGCTCGATGCCGAGGCCGCAGCCGAGCGCGAAACCAACGAGAAGGCCGAGACCTCTGGCTATAGCGAATCCGCGCATTACGGCTGGGCTGATTCGGGCGATGGCAGCCGCAGCCGTGACGAGATGCGTGCGCTGGACCTTCTCGGCCTTGAAAGCGATGCCGATTTTGAAGCCATCAGGAAGGCGTGGCGCGCCAAGGCCAAGGAAGTCCATCCCGACGTCAAGCCGGACGATGAGGCTGCGGCAAAGGCCTTTCAGGCTTTCCAGCTTGCCTATGACGTGCTCCGCCAGGCCGAGGAACGCAGGGAGTGGCGGGGATAGTTCCCTAGGACCGCACGTGTCATGACACCGTCGGCTCATGCATGAGATTGAGTTAGGCCGAGACCACGCGATGTGTTATCCAAACCTGCTGACGTTGTATTTGCGACGGGTTTCGGCGCATTGAGTTCGGCTCGTTGGGACAATTTTCCAGCGACCCGGCACATACGACGACTTCCTTTCAATTGACGACTTGACGCACGACCCGGGCGCAATCTTGCCTCCGCAGACCAGACGTTTCTTGAAGGGAAACAACAATGCCGATTGGTACAGTCAAATTCTTTAATACTGACAAGGGCTATGGCTTTATCGAGCCTGAAGATGGCAGCCAGGACAGCTTCGTCCACATCTCTGCTGTTCAGGCAGCCGGGATGCATACTCTGGAGAAGAACCAACGTGTTTCCTACGAGGTCGAAACCGGCCGCAATGGCAAAGAATCTGCGGTCAACCTTACGGCGGCCTGAATCCTGTCAGACGTGTCCCGTGGCGGGGCGCTGATATTCCGCCCGGGACGCGCACGGCTAATTTTGGCTTTGGAGCGGCCGCAAATTGCGGCCCGAATTATTGCCGCCGATGTTAGTCGACCATTGCGGCGACAATACGTTGCAGCTCTTGAGTCGAGAGATTATCCGGAAAGTGGTTTAGTGGCCCTGTCTTCGTTCTGGCTCTGCCGTATGTGTGCAGACCCGATCTCGGGCGGGTTGGTGTAGTGGTATTCTTCAAATCTATTTGTTCCTTGCTGGCGGCTCTTGCTACCAGTCTTTGTTAGTTTAAGTTCAGCGCCTGAAGCCGCGCGCTTGCCGTCCGGTTGGGCCTTGGCCCGGGGTTCGTTCACGAAAGACGATCCGACCTTTTGTCAGGTCATAGGGCGTCATCTCGACATGAACTCGGTCACCGACGATTGAGCGGATGCGGTATTTGCGCATCTTTCCCGCCGTATACGCGATGATCCGATGCTCGTTGTCGAGCACGACGCCAAAGCGACCGTCGGGCAGGATCTCGTCGATCACCCCTTCCATCGTAATAATATCTTCTTTCGGCAATCCGCGTTCCTTCATGGGTCTGGATTCATTCGCCGTGCGGCAAAATCCGCGCAGCACTGCCAAGAAGCATGAAAGGGAAGAATGAACCGTCGATCGACCGTCAAATTCCGTCGCAGGCGACGTCAGGCAACGGCTATGTAGGGAAACAAGGGGTCGTTTGCAATGGCGTGGCGACCATCCCGCCATCAACCCATGTAGCGAAATTGTCCGCGGTCGATCACCACGCGTTCTCCGCCAGCTATGGTCTGGAACTGCGCCCCACCGTCGGTGTGCCAGATATGGGTGTCGAGCATTTCGCCGGGATGGACCGGCTTGGAAAAGCGACCTGTGATGCCACCGAACCGGGATACATCGCCATCACACAGCCCTTTGAGTAGCGCCCGGCAGGCAAAGCCATAGGTGCCCAAGCCAAAGAATATCGGTCGGTCGAAGCCATCGGCCTTGGCGAGGGCGGGGTCGGTCGCGTGCGGATTGACGTCGCCCAACAAGCGATAAATCAGCGACTGGCCGACCGGTATTTGCAGCGAGACTGTAAGGTCAGGCTCACGCTCCTGCGGCTCCCAGGCCAGCTCGTCGTCCGGTCCGCGTGGCCCGCCGAAGCCGCCCTGGCCGCGCACGAACAGCCCAACGCGCGAGGCACCAAGATATTCGCCGCTATCGGCAAGCGTAGCGCGGGTCTCTGACAGACACAGAGCGCCCGTGCCCTTGTCAAATATGCCGATCATCACTTGCTCAAGATTGACCGTGCCGCTTACCGGGATCGGGCGGGCCAGGGAAACGCCCTGTTCGCCATGGACCAGTCCGGCGGGATAACCGTCCCACTCGCGCGCTGGGAAACCCAATTCCTTGATCCAGCTGCCGCCTTCCACCGCCATGTTGGTAAGAAATGTCGGGATGACCTGCTGTTGCACACCGGTTGTGTTCTCGGTCGTAAATTGGAGTTCCTCAAGCGGATCGATCAGCCCTGCCCCGACTCCGACGGCATAGAGCATCGGTCGTTGGCGATCCCAGCTATAGGCTCCGCTGTCGAGTTGCCTGCCTGCCCATTCGTCGAATTTACCCATTTCATTCCACCCTGTCGTGTCGTTCGTCGCAATTCACATAACCGCCGCGACCGCCCAGACAAGCGCGACGATCAGGAAGGTTCCTGCGATATCCAGAAGAAGCCCTGCACCGACCATGCGTGGCAGATGAATTCGGCCTGTTGCCCAGGCGATCGCATTCGGCCCGGTGCCCGCAGGCAGCATGAAGCCCCAGCTCGCTGCAAGAGCCGCCGGCATCGCGAGCAGGAGCGGGTCTGCGCCCAGCGCTACGACAAGGCTGGCAACGACCGGAATGATGCCGCTGGCAGTTGCGACATTGCTGGCGAACTCGGTGATGACAACGACCATCGCAACGATTGCCAGAGCCACGACGAACAGCGGCACTGCCGAGAGCGGCAATAGCGACTGGCCGAGCCAGTCTGCCAGTCCCGACGCGCCCATTCCCGCAGCCAGCGCCAGACCGCCACCGAACATCATGATCACATCCCATGGTGCGTAGTTGGCTTCTTTCCAGACCAGCATCGGTCGTCCGGTACCATCGGGCAGCAGGAACAGCACGAGGCCGGCGGCGATGGCGATGGTGCCGTCTGTCAGCGAGCCGGAGGGCAGCAGGGTTTTCAGCCATGGCTGTCCCATCCATGCGAGGAATGCGACCGCGATCACTGGGACGAGGCGCTTTTCCGCGCTGGACCAGGACGAGGCTCTCGAGACCGAGGCGCGCGCTGCATCAAGGTTGAATGGATGCGAAGCGACTTTCTGCACTCGCGAGACGATCCAGGCCGCAAGCGGAATGCCGACTATCACAATCGGCAGGCCGAACAGGCTCCACTGGGCGAAGCTTATCTTCACTCCAATCGTCGTATCGAGCAATCCGACGGCAATGGCGTTGGTCGGCGAACCGACTAGCGTGCCGAGACCGCCGACCGAGGCAGCAAATGCGATACCTATCGGTAACGCCCCTGCCAGTCCTTCGCGATCCCCCTCGGCGATGCCGCCGCCTGCCAGGACTGCCAGAGCCATAGGCATCATGATAAGCGCCGATGACGTATTCGAGATCGCCATAGACAGGATCGCAGTGGTCATCATGAAGGCTAGCAGAAGGCGGGTCGAGCCGCCTTTCGAACCGATCGCGTCTAGAATCGCTAGCGCCAGCCGCCGGTGCAACCCGGTGCGTTCGATGGCCAGCGCGATGAATGCACCGCCCAGGATCAGAAACAGGATTGGTGAATAATAGGCCGCCGCCGTTTCCTTGGCCGGCATCACCTCGGCAAATGGCAGTACAATAAAGGGGACGAGCGCGGTTGCGGTGAGCGGGATCGCCTCGGTCATCCACCATGAGGCCATCAATACGACGAGCCCGGCAACAATCCAGGCCTGCTCGGGCATCGAGGCGGGAGCAGGCAGGAATATACCGGTGGCAAGAGCGGCCAAGCCGACAACCAGGCCGATGCGGCGTGCAGTCATTCCTGCCCCTCCCATAGGCAGAGTGGCAGGAGCCCCGGTCCTATTTCGGGGCCAGCACCATCAACATCTGACGGCCTTCCATGCGTGGATAGGCTTCGATCTTGGCGGTTTCCGAAACGTCGCCCTGGACACGCTTCAGCAGGTTCATGCCGAGTTGTTGGTGCGACAATTCGCGACCGCGGAAACGCAGGGTGACTTTCACCTTGTCGCCATTGTCGATAACTTGTGGACGTTGC
>JAQWKP010000089.1 GCA_029247785.1 Novosphingobium sp. | reverse complement strand
AAGATGATCGACATATTCGAGGAAGAGAATCTGCGCGGAAATCGCAGCGAAATGACCGAAACGATAGAATTCGTGAACAAGCAGCTCGCCGAGCGCCAGTCCGAATTGGAAAAGGCCGAGCAGCGGCGTTTGGCATTCGAGGCCGAGCACCCCGAGATGATCCAGGGTGGGGCCGTGGCCGTACGAAGGCTTGAAACGGCCCGGTCGCAATTGCGCAGCCTAGAGGCTGATCTTGCGGCGGCGCAAAGCGCATTGGCCGCCATCAACGGGCAGCTTGCCGGCACTCCCAAGACTATTCCAGGCGGTGCTGCGGGCAGCGCGGGCGCTTCGCTGTCACGTGCGTTGGGCGATCTTGCGGCGATGCGAGCGAGAGGACTGACCGAAAACCATCCTGACGTCATCAGCGTCAAGAACCAGGTTGCTTCACTGAAGGCGGCCGCTGAACGGGAGACCAGCAACAATCTGGGCATGCCGAATCCGGCCTACACATCGCTGCTGTCGATCAAG
Organism: Novosphingobium sp.; assembly: GCA_029247785.1. Lineage (GTDB taxonomy): Bacteria > Pseudomonadota > Alphaproteobacteria > Sphingomonadales > Sphingomonadaceae > Novosphingobium. Next base: position 1,023 of record JAQWKP010000089.1, on the reverse strand, counting down.
GCAGAGCGGGGAGCCAACGTTCAAGCCTTGCAATCCCGCATAGCGGGTGCACGCTCGGATGTGGCCGAAATGAGCGCGATGCAAATCAGCAATCCGGCGCTTGCTGAAGAAACTCACCGCATCAATCGCGATTATAACGTGTTGCGCCAGCAATATGATGAGCTTCTCAGAGACCGCGAGGAACTGCGTCTTCGCGGCGAAATCAAGACCGAGCGCGAGGCTGTGAAATTCCAAGTCGTCGATCCGCCGACGACGCCACGTTCGCCGGTCGCGCCTCAACGCCCGCTGCTGTTGATTGGTGTGTTGATTGTCGGCATCGCCGCCGGATGCGCTGCGGCGTTTGGTCTCAGCAAGCTGCGCTCGACCTTCTCGACTTCAGCTTCGCTTGAGCGGGGTATCGACCTGCCCGTGCTCGGTACAATCTCGGCGATGCTGACTGAGGCAGGACGCGCCACACGCAAGCGCGAACTCAAATTCTTTTACGGCGCCTCGGGCGCGTTGGGCGGGCTGTTCCTCGTTTTGGTGGCCGCCGAATTCGTCCAGCGCGGCACTGTGGCCTGAGGGAAACCAGGATGACTGAACTCAGCAAGATCCCGGTTCCGCAGGATGAGGCCAAGGCCAATGTTAGCGATGGCGAGAAGCAGGGCTCGTTGATCGAACGCGCTGTCAGCTCGTTTGACCTGGGCAATTTTACTCCGCCGCCAGTGCCCGAGAAGCTCGCCAAGCCGAGACCGAAAGTGGCCGTGCAGACGCGTTCGCCGGAACCTGATCCGACCGTTGAGGATCGTTCGGCACAACCTGAAAATGTTGCAGAGCCAGTCAAAGAATCGGCGCCGGAGCCCATAGCGCCCGTACAGGCGGAAACACTGCCTTCGCAAGTAATCGAGGCAGAACCCCAGCCGGTCGAATTTCGCGGGACAACGCATGAAATTGATCGAGAGTCGCTGAGCGACCTCGGCATGATCGTTCCGGGGAGCAAGGTCACTACGCTCCTTGAAGAGTTTCGTATCGTCAAGCGCAAGT
>JAQWKP010000058.1 GCA_029247785.1 Novosphingobium sp. | reverse complement strand
CTCATGGTACTTCCTTCGCTTCGCCAGCCAACCAGATGACCAGCCGTTCGATTCTGCCAAAATTGGGGAATGGCTGCCGGTCGAGCAGTATATTGGTGGAATTGAGCACGCGATCCTGCATCTCCTCTATGCGCGCTTCTTGACCCGAGCGCTCAAGTACGTCGGTAAGGTCGACATCGCCGAGCCTTTCGCCAGTCTCTTTACCCAAGGCATGGTTACGCACGAAACTTACTCGCGTTCAGAAGATGGTCGCGCCGTATATTACAGCCCTGGAGAGGTTGAGCGGACTGCGGAAGGCGCCGTTCTGATTGCTGACAGACGGCCTTTGGTTGTCGGCCGCGTGATCAAAATGTCGAAGTCGAAGAAGAACGTTGTCGATCCGGACGAGATCGTTGCCAAATATGGCGCAGATGCAATCCGTTGGTTCATGTTATCTGATAGTCCGCCCGAGCGCGATCTGCCCTGGTCTGAAGCTGGCATCGAAGGTTGCGCGCGATTTGTCCAGCGGCTCTGGAGACTGTTCGATGAGTATGATCCCGATGTTATTGGCGAGGATAGGGGCCTTGCTCGCAAGATGAACCAAGCGATTGCTTCTATTGGCGTGGACATTGAGGCACTTGCATTCAACAAGGCTATTGCCGGAATTTATGAACTGGTCAGCGAGGTAGAGAAGGGAGCGGCATCGGTTTCTCGCAGCGAAGCGATTTCCGCGTTGATGTTGCTAGTTGCGCCGATGATGCCACATCTCGCCGAGGAGGCGTGGAATCGAGCGGGTTTTGAAGAATTGATTTCGCAATCGGCTTGGCCAATTTTTGATCCCGCACTGCTGGTTCAGGATGAAGTGACAATTGCAATCCAAGTCAGGGGCAAGCTGCGCGATACTATTATGGTTGCGAAGGGTCTGTCTGATGTCGAGTTGGAAGCGCTTGCTATGGCTAGTGAGAAGGTCCAGCGCTCCATCGCTGGAGCGTCTGTTCGAAAGGTGATCGTCGTGCCCAACCGGCTTGTGAATATCGTTGCATGAGAGGACTGGCAGTCATTGGATTACTTCTGGCACTGGCCAGTTGTGGCCTGCAACCCATGTATTCCGGCGGCGGCCAGGGTGTAGTCGCTCAGGGGCTGGCGGCGATTGATGTTTCTGCAATCGAAGGACGTGCAGGCTGGCTCGTGCGCAATGCATTGGTCGACCGGCTTGGGGTTGCGCGTGGCGGTGGTGCATCACCTCAATTTCGCCTGGATGTCCGGCTTGATGACCAACTCGAAGGATTCGCCGTTCTTTCTGATGACACGATTGGACGCGAGCGCAGGACTCTGCGCGCGCGCTACCAGCTTGTCGATATTGGTAGCGGTGAAATCGTTTATGACGCCTCGGCGGGGTCGGATGCAGGAATCGACGTAGTCTCATCGGAATATGCGACGATTGCAGCCGAGCAGACGGCGCTTGAGAACTTGGCCAACGATATCGCTGACCGAATTGTCACGAGTATTGCACTCGAACTTCGCGATGACGGGCCGGAAGACCGGTGAAAGTAACGCAGAAGGACTTCCAACGTAACGCATCTCGTGCGGCGCAGGATGCGCGAATTTTCTTTTTCTGCGGGCCAGACGAATCTGGCGCTCACGACGCTGCTGCACAAATTGTCAGACTCCTGCCCCATCCAGGAGAACGCGTCGAATTTGCTGGCGCTGAGCTCAAGAAAGACCCCGTGCGGCTCGGTGACGAATCTCGTTCTCAATCGTTGTTCGGCGAGACTCGACACATATTCGTCCGCGTGGTGGGAGATGAGGCGCATGATGCCGTTGCAACTCTCCTTGACGGCGGAGTCGAGGCTTGTCCGGTCCTGATCGTTGCAAGTGGCGCTACTGACAAGTCGCGCACGGCAAAATTGCTGGCGAACAGGCCTGACGCACTCGTGGCCATGTTCTATCCGCCGGATCTGCGCGCCGTCACTGCTGCAGTTCGCACGATGGCAGATACCGCTGGGTTACGGATCGACGGTGGGATTGCGGAGCGGATGGCGCTCGCCACCGGACTCGACACACGACTGGCACGATCTGAAGTGGAGAAATTGGCGCTGTATCTCGACGCCAGCACTGAAACTCCGCGTTCTGCAAGTGCGAGTCATCTCGATGCTATTGCTGCGTCGACTGAGGATGATGGCTATGCTCCGGTTGTCGAGGCCGTGCTAGGCGGAAAGTCTGAGAGGATATCGCTCGAGTTGAGGCGAATGCGCGAACTGGGCCTCAATCCGGTCGGGCTGTTGCTTGCGTTTGAGCGCCGAGTTGCCCAGCTGGCAACACTTTCTGCCCGGCTAGGTTCGCAGGGAAATATTTCGTCGTTGCTTGATTCAGAGGCTTCAGCGCGGCGGATACGCTGGCAGGATAAGGCGTCGATTAATGCTCAACTCAGGCGGTGGCGCGGAAATCGCTTGAACCGACTTGTAGACCGGCTGCTATCGTTGCACCAATCGTTGCTTGCCAACAGTCGGGACGACGAGCTCCTGCTCGCGCACGGTCTCGCTCAGATCGCGGCAGTGTCCAGCCGATCCAGGTGACCGTCCGAAATTGAACCGTTCACACTCGAAACTCTTTCCCGGTTGGCCAACTTGCCCTAGGTGTTCATACTTGTTGCGGTGCAACAGTTCGACAGGTCTAGTCTAGCTGCAGTTTGGTGAATTTGAGCAACAACGATAGTTGCACATGCGGCATTCGTAAATCTAGGGAAGCATTAGTTGATGAATGCGCCAGCTGCTCTCCAGTCCACCGGCAAAATAGAAGTTGGCGCTGACGGTCTGCTTGTAGCGCCTTCACTCGAGCGGCGCAGGTTGCAATGCAACCTCGCTATTCTACTCGCGGTATGTTCGGCGATGATAGTAGGAGCGGTGGCGGTGTCCACGGATTTCCTGATTTTGATGCGCTTCGCATCTGCCCTCGCTGTGGCCTGATGTATTCTTGTCGGAATGCGCAAGATTGTCGCACCGAGCTGAATAGAGTCCAGGCTGAAATTGGGCCTGCCGTGATCAACTCATGCCGACACAATCAATCCCACAACGCGCGTACTGATGGGCCGCGTACGCTACGAGGGTTATTGGGAGGTGGGCCCAGAGTGCCCCTATCGATATGCAGCCATGTGCCGCTATCGCCGTCTCAATCACGACATTCGTCATCCGCGCGGATAAACCGGTCGCGGGCGCGATTGTTGATGGCGAACGCACCAGCCAAATCGCCGACAGCGCCCACGTTGAGCGTGGTCAGGTCAAGATGCATGGTCCGGCAGCCCTCATGGAGCTTGATCTCCCAATAGCCGGCAGATGTTTGACTTTAGGTGCCTTCGAAATGGGTGCAGCCCGAAAAAGGCGGCAGCCATATTGGGTACTGCGGGTGCAGTTCTTATGCAGTCGTAAGATGCGCCCTACCGTCGAGTCAGCCCATGCCGGCACGGGAGTATTCCGGCAACTCAAAATCGATATCGGCCCGAGTATGCCCCGGATCGATATGCATGGGGCGAATGATCCGGCATGGCTGGCATGCCGGAATTCCGTCCCCCGGATCGTGAAGTTCTGCACAACCCGGCCGGCGAGGCTGACGATCTCAAAGCGAGCGGCGGGGGCGGGTGCATCGGTAGAATTCAGGCCTAATATGCCAGAAAGTAAATGTTCCTGCCCCTAGTCATACGCCAGAGGGCGACCGAGGAGGATGGATCCGGAAGACATTGATTTGATCTTCGCCAATTCTGTTTGCGGCTCGCTTGAGCCGCTCGAAAGCGTTTGCTCGGTACGAACGAACACATTATCGCCTTCAGAGAAGTTGGCCTCGTCGAGAAAGACGTTCTGGTGGTCGAGCATTCCGGAAATGGTGCGTATCTCGGCGCGAATTGCACACAGCGCTTGCTGCACAGTTCCACCGATCGGCGCCGCGCTCTTGCCGACTGTGTCTGAGTCAAGATCGGTGGTAAGCCTGTGTAGAATCCCCCATGCCGTGAAATCCATATCGTTCATTAGGCAGACCTTTAGCAAAGGGTTCCCGATGTAACGGTCATGTCAAGATAGAGCTCAGCAACTTCCTCCGACTCACTTCACAGGGGCTCGCACGCGTTTGCAGTATAGTGGCCCCAACTGTACCCTGCGGCGGTGGGCTTATGGCGTGTCGTCCCGCCGTCTACCGGCCGTTCGACCTGAACGCCGCCTTCCCTTTTGCCCGTTAGAGCAATGATAACCGGTCGTCCGGATAATGGGGCAAACGGGACCAGCTAGCGTACCAGTGCTAGTCTCGCCTTCAATCAACCAATTCAGTTCCTATCAGGAACCGAAAATGTACCGGAAACCCTTCCATCGGCGCTGGAAACGCCGCTGTTCAGATCGATCACGAAGCGCTTGCCGTATAGGGTGTCACCTCCGCGCTTGAGCGAGGCATTGCCGACCATCGTGATAATACGCCGGTCAAAGTCGTATATCGCTATATCACCATGCGCCACTTCGTCGCCGCGAGTAACGAGAACGCCGCCAGTCGCGGTGATTTGTTGAATTTTGAGCGATCCCGCATTTGTGAATGAAACATTTGTCCGATCTGCCCTAAGCCTCAGCTTGTCCTGCCGGATATCGACATTTCCTGATAAAACGACTCGATCCTGCCGGCCCTGCAATTCGATCCTGTCGGCAGCATAGTCGACCGGCGCATCACTATTGTGACCTGCAATCGGCTGTGCTGACAACTGCTGCCAGCCGATCAAAACCGCAGCTGCGGTGAGGAGTGCTCCGGCGAGAGGTCGGGTTCGCAGAATTATGCTGGCTCTCCGTGTCATTGCGGCAATCTCAGTTTTCCAGGCGTCATACGCAGTCGAGCACTTCCCTCAAGTGTTATCCTTCTCGCGTCGAGATCGGCGATGATGCGGTCGGCACGGAACGTCCCCGTTGGGACTGTGCCTTCGACTCCTCCGGAACCGACAGCGCTGCGCGTTTCGAGATCGATGTCGACATTATTGGTTGTCATCAAGTAGCCATCAGCCGCCTCGAAATTCACCGGCCCATCGACAGAAATTTCTTCGGTACGAAAATTGTAGAGCCCCTGCTTGGCCCAGAGCCTGGCCGGCCCTTCTCGCAATTCCATCTTCGCCACAAGCTTGCTCATTTCGACGACAGGCGACTTCGAGGAAGCTTGGACCGCACTACTTGCAGTGACGACGAACGGTCGACCATTGGCGTCTTTGCCGCGATAAGAGGCTTCGTCGACCTTGATCCGCTGATTCGTGATGGCAACCCTGTTGCGGTCGAGCAGGAAGCTAATTTCGCCTCGTGGCGAGAGCGGAGATAGAATCATTATCGCTGCGACAAGCCCAATGGCTGCGGGCAATGCCTTGGCGAGAAATGAGATGAGCCGGTCATGAAATCCGCCAGGAGTGGCGAATATGCGGCGCCTATCCCGGATGAGGTCGGCCTGGGCTGTCATTCTGTGACTATGTCGACTCGTGGCTGAATATGTCGTGCTCGGCCCAACCAGCAAGATCTAACCTCGCTCGCGTTGGAAGGAAATCAAAGCACGCTTGCGCGATCTCGCTCCGCCCCTCACGTTCAAGACGGATGCGAAACTTGTCATGAAGACTGTGCAAGTACCGAACATCCGATGCGGCATATTCCTGCTGCGCATCCGTAAGTTCAGGCGCCCCCCAATCGCTCGACTGTTGCTGCTTGGAGATGTCCTTTCCAAGCATTTCTCTCACCAACTCCTTAAGTCCGTGCCGGTCGGTATACGTCCGAACCAACTTGCTTGCAATTTTGGTGCAGAAGACCGGTGATGCGGTGACATTCATGTAATGTTGGATGGCGGCAAGGTCGAATCTAGCAAAGTGGTATAGCTTGAGTCGTCCCGAATCGCCGAGCACCGCTTTGAGATTTGGTGCGTCGAAACTGCTGTCTGGAGCAAAGCGCACTAGGTGCTCATCGCCTCCGCCATCGCTGATCTGGAGGAGACACAGTCTGTCGCGCGGAGTGATGAGCCCCATCGTTTCGGTGTCTACGGCGACCGGACCGGACGCGAGTACGCCTTCGGGGAGATCTTCTTCGTGGAGGTGGACAGTCATATGAGCAAAGTGCTTAGGGATTGAGCCCGTCTTTCGCAATGGGTGGTAGAAATGGGACAGTCTGCGACAGACAACACTGTGCCGCTGAGTTGGCAGCAAGCGCTGCTTCCAGCACTAAGAAGCCGTGAAGCGCGTAAGCTGGGCGGTTACCTCCAAGCCGAAGAAAAGGCAGGAAAGCGCATCTATCCTCCGCGCGGATGCCGTCTGCTCGCTTTGGAATTGACGCCGCTTGAAGCGGTCAAGATCGTGATTCTTGGACAAGACCCTTATCATGGGCCCGGACAAGCGCATGGTCTCTGCTTCTCAGTGCCCAAGGACGTGAGAATTCCTCCATCACTGGTAAACATCTACAAGGAAATCGCCAGTGATCTCGGCATCCAGCCCGCTCCGCACGGCAATCTTGAAGCTTGGGCGCGACAGGGAGTTCTATTGCTCAACAACTCGCTTACCGTCGAGGAGGGGCGGGCCGGTTCCCATCAGAATATGGGATGGGAGAGCATCACTGACGCTGCTGTTTCTGCGGTCGCAGCAAAGGAAGACCCCTGTGTATTCATGCTTTGGGGAAACCACGCCCGCAAAAAGGCGGATCGCGTGGCCGATCTGGCCCGCTCGCACCATCTAGTGCTGACAGCTCCACATCCAAGCCCGCTATCCGCTCATTCCGGGTTTTTTGGGTGCCGGCATTTCAGTCGATCGAACTGGTTTCTCGAAGAGAATGGACGCGGCGCGATCGACTGGTCATTGTAGACACGGCGCGAGTTCAGATTGCGGCTCGCGTCAGGTGGGAGGGCCAGTATGAACGAAGCTGATTGCTGGGTTTATGTCTCGTGTGAAGGGGACCACCAGATCCATCAGTTTTCCATGGATCGTTTGACTGGGGCCCTTACCCGGCGCGGCTCAACCCAACTGCCGGCCGCAGCGAAGGAACGGGCCGACGACGGATCGAGATATGGCGGACTGGCGACGTCCGGGGCGCCGCTTGCATCCAGTCCAAATGGTACCACGCTTTATGCCTCCATGCGGATGGAGCCCACAAGACTGCTGAGCTACCGGGTCGATCGCGAAGTCGGATTGCTTGACTTGCTCGCTGAAGTGCCGATTCCCGCATCGACCCCATTCATCCATACGGACCGCAGCGGTCGTTTCTTATTTGGCGCCGCCTATCACGGCCACCTCGTCTGGGTCGCCCGGATCGAGGAAGATGGATCAGTTGGCGCCCCGCCGGTCTGCATTGTCGAACAGGTGATAACGCCTCATTCTGTCCTGATGCATCCGAACAACCGATTCGCTTATGTCGCTGCAACCGGCCATGAAGAGATCCTCGCGTTCGAATTTGACCAAGAGAGTGGCAAACTTACCCGCACTGGTGCACCGGGTGATAAGGTGATCGCCGGGGCCACGCCGCGGCACATGGCGTTCCATCCCAATTCCGAATTCCTCTACTGCATGAACGAGACCTCGGGTACCATCGACAGCTTCTGTGTTGATCAAGCGAACGGTGAACTGACGCATTTGCAATGCGTCGATCCCAGGCCACCAGAATGCCGCAGTACGTATGGTATCGGGGCGGATCTACACGTCACCCCAGACGGGCGTTTCCTTTACGGCAGCTCGAGGGCGAGCAACACCGTCTCCTGTTATGCGATCAACGCGGCCTCAGGTATGATGAACTATGTCGAAACCGTTCCGACTGGAAAAGTACCACGTAGTTTTGCGGTCGAACCGACGGGCCGATACCTGATCGCTGCGGGACAGGGTTCGGCCGAACTTGGAGTTTACGATATCAATCCAGCCAGCGGTCGGATGACAAAGCTTGCTTCGTATGAAGCCGCGTCAAGACCGACATGGGTAGAGATTGTCGAGCGTACCCCCACATGAGCCTAACGCAGGAGTGGCTCGGAACCTGCGCAATTTACACTGCCGATTGATGGAACCGCTTGATGGATGAGGCACAGGGTAGGGCGCACCTTCTCGCCCGGTTGACCGAGCTTGAAGAGGAAGATCGGATAAGCGCCGAGGCGCGCGCGCCGGTGAGTCTCCAGCAGGATAGCGTCGGGCGTCTGTCTCGAATAGACGCCATGCAACAGCAAGCGATGGCGCAAGCGACGCAGCGCCGCCGTGCCACCGAACAGCGCCGAGTGAGCGCGGCTCTCATCAGGCTCGACGAAGGGGAATGGGGCTGGTGCGCAACTTGTGGTCTCGAAATTGCTGAAGCCAGGCTAGCGCATGACCCTGCAGTATCGCAATGCGTGGAATGCGCTTCGAGGGGTTCCGTTTGATGGATCAGTCCCAGCGGATCGGCAATTTCGAGACTGACAGGATATTGCCTGGGTGGAACACAGGATGTTGGTCAGGGTCCATGCGGAATTCGGGCAGGCGCTCCAGCACAACGCGATAGAGAGTCTGAAGCTCAATCCGGGCGAGGTGCGAGCCAAGGCAGCGATGTGGGCCGGCCCCGAAGATCAAGTGATTCTTGTTCTCGCGGTCAAGATCGAAATGGTCCGGTTCCGGGAATTCGCGCGGATCAAGGTCGACCCCGCCGAGATAGACGAAGACAATGTCTCCAGTTTGCAGAATGCGGTCCGCCAATTTGGTCTCGCGCGTAACGCGCCGAACGGGGCCGGTGAAGGAATAGAGGCGGAGTAGCTCCTCTGTCGCCTCTACGATTGCTTCCGGGTCGGCGCGGAGCTGCGTTTGGAGTTTCGGGTTTCTCGCCAGGTGCCGGATGCCGTAAGTCATGGCGTTGATGACCGTGTCCAGCCCTGCGATAAAGAGTAGACAGCAGTAGTCCTCCATCAATTCGAGGCTCATTGGCTGTCCGTCAATCTCCACCGACCACAACAGACTAATGATGTCGTCTTGCGGATCCGTGCGACGCGCGATGATCTGGTCGATCATCGCATCGCCGATGCGGCGCATCCGCAAAACCTCTTCAACTGGATCGAAGCCACGCGGTTCGAGGACTTCACGAACCATTGCCCGGAATTCACTGATCCGGTCGTCGGGCAGGCCCATCATCTTGAGGAAAATTCGTACTGGCAGGGGCTCAGCGATTGCAGTGACAAAATCGGCATAACCGAGCGGCACGACCGCATCTACGAGATCTATGGCTAACCCTTCGATATCGTCCTTGAGCGCTATTGCAGTTCTGGGCGAGAATGTCTTTTGCAGCGGGCCGCGTAGCCTGGTGTGCTGGGGTGGGTCCATCATGATCGGTGTCATCATCGGAATCCGCCTGCCGTCCGGTAATCTCGTCGGCCCAGCTTGCTGTGCGGCCTCTGCCGACATCAAGGCGCTCGAAAAAGTCTCAGGTTCTCGCAGAATATGGAAAGCTTCATTGTAGCCCACTGCCATCCAGTGCCCGCCATTGTGAGGCGTCCAGAACAGAGGCGGGGCTGCATCCACGAGGTCAAGGATCCGCTGGTGAGGATCAGTGAATAGGCCCTCGTCGCGAAAATAGTCGAATTCGTGGACGGCTTCCTCCGGCACATGCGACGGGCGCTCGACCGTCCGGCTATTGAAAACCATCACTGTCTCCGGCTCTAGCGGGTGTGCGTGACTTGCTGGCCGCTTAGCGCGGCAACTCGCTGGTTCCCATCAGCACTTTGTCTACCGAATAGGCACATTGGCGGCCCTCGCGGATCGCCCATACGACCAGCGATTGGCCTCGCCGCATATCGCCGCAGGAGAATATCTGCGGGTCGCTGGTGCGGTAGGCCACAGTGTCAGCTTTGATATTCCCACGCTGATCGAGCTCGAGGCCAGCCTGGTCGAGCAGGCCGGGCTTGCGCGGGCCAAGGAAACCCATCGCGAGCAGGATCAGGTCTGCCTTCAACGTGAACTCGCTGCCTGGAGTTTCCTCCATCCTGCCATCCTTCCAATCGACTCGAACGCATTCAAGGCCCTGGACTACATTTTCGCCGACTACGCGTTTGGTGAGAATGGCCCAGTCGCGGTCCACGCCTTCTTCGTGGCTGGAGGAAGTACGAAGTTTGAGCGGCCACTCGGGCCAGATCATAGCCTTGTCTTCATGTTCAGGCGGCTTTGGCATGATCTCGATCTGAGTGATCGACTTGGCGCCCTGGCGGTTTGAAGTACCGACACAATCTGAACCCGTATCGCCGCCGCCGATTACCACGACATTCTTGTCAGCCGCTGAGATGGTGCCATCAGGTGCCGCGCGCATTTCATCGTCGCCCGCATTGCGTTTGTTCTGCTGCCGCAGGAAATCCATTGCGACATGTACCCCCGGGAGCGAGGAGCCGGGAATGTCCAACCGGCGGGGTTCCTCGGCGCCGCCGGAAAACACGACCGCGTCGAAGTTCTCCTTCAGAGAGTTGACAGATATCGTCACACCAATCTCGGTCGAAGTCCGTAGTTCGACTCCTTCGGCCTCCATCTGCATCATCCGGCGGTTAATGAGATTCTTTTCCATCTTGAAGTCGGGAATGCCATATCGCAGCAGCCCGCCCGGCCGATCGCTCTTCTCGAACAGCGTAACCGAGTGGCCAGCTCGCGCCAGCTGCTGCGAACAGGCCAGGCCAGCCGGACCGGATCCCACGACAGCGACAGATTTTCCAGTGCGGGATTCCGGCATCTGGGGTGTGATCCACCCATTTTCCCAGCCCTTGTCGACAATCTGACACTCGATCGACTTGATCGTTACCGGCTGGTTGCTGATGTTGAGCGTGCAGGCTTCCTCGCACGGAGCGGGGCAGACACGGCCCGTGAATTCCGGGAAATTATTGGTCGAATGCAGCACTTCGAGCGCATTCTGCCAATCACCTTCGTAGACCAAGTGGTTCCAATCCGGGATGATGTTGTTGACCGGACAGCCCGTGTGACAATGCGGGATGCCGCAATTCATGCAGCGCGAGGCCTGCGCCTTCAGATCGCTTTCCGGCAGCTGAACCACAAATTCCTTGTAGTGGTTTAGCCGTTCCGCCGGGTCCCCGTACGTACGATCGTGGCGGTCAAGCTCGAGAAAGCCGGTTTCCTTACCCATGGTTTGCTTGACCCTACCTTATTCCGCAGCGACCGAGGCGGCTTCCAGCCGCTCGGTCTCAAGTTGCTTGAGCGCGCGCGCATAGTCTCGTGGCATGACCTTGACGAATTTGGGCAGCGCATTGTCCCAGTCGTCGAGCAACGCGCGCGTGCGCTTGCTGCCGGTGTGGAGGTGGTGACGTTCCAACAGGATTCTGAGCCGTTCCGCGTCGTGGCGAAGCATGTCGCCCATTCCGTAATCGTAGACGCTTGTACCCCGCTGCTGAGGCCGGCCCGCGCCATCGTCTTCATCGGGCTCCGGCGCTATTTTCAGGAGGTCGACCTGAGAAAGGTTGCATAATTGCTCGAAATTGCCGTCTTCATCGTAGACGTAGCCGATACCACCAGACATGCCAGCGGCGAAATTGCGACCAGTACTCCCAAGGACCACCACTACGCCACCAGTCATGTACTCGCAGCCATGATCGCCGACACCTTCGACCACGGCGATAGCCCCTGAATTGCGCACGGCAAAACGTTCGCCGGCCACACCGTTGAAGAAAGCTTCGCCGGCCACTGCGCCATAAAGTACTGTGTTGCCGACGATGATGTTGTTGAGAGGGTCGCGATCAACATGACCCGGCTGGCGCACGATCACACGGCCGCCAGATAAGCCCTTGCCGACATAATCGTTAGCATCACCGGTTAGATCGAGCGTCACGCCATGGGCTAGCCATGCACCAAAGCTCTGGCCACCGACGCCGGTCGCCTTGATGATGATTGTGTTGTCGGGAAGGCCGGCATGGCCATGCCGGCTCGCAACTTCCCCCGAAAGCATCGCGCCCACCGTCCGGTTAACGTTGATCACCTTCTTTTCGATTCGCACCGGCTCGTGTTTTTCCAGCGCGTCGGTTGCGGCCGCGATCAGCTCGTTGTCGATCGCGCCCTCAAGGCCATGGTCTTGAGTCCCGGACCAGTTCAGTGAGGGGCTGTCGCCCTGAGGTGCCTGGTAGAGAATGCGTGAAAGATCGACACCTGCAGCTTTCCAGTGATCAATCGCCTTGCGCATGTTGAGCATGTCTACCCGGCCGACCATCTCGTCCAGGGTGCGGAAGCCCAGTTCCGCCATGATTCCTCGCAGTTCTTCGGCAACGAAGAAGAAATAATTGACGACATGCTCGGGCTGGCCGGTGAAGCGGGCGCGCAGCACGGGGTCCTGGGTTGCGACACCAACCGGGCAGGTGTTGAGATGGCACTTGCGCATCATGATGCAGCCGGCGGCGATAAGCGGAGCGGTGGCGAAGCCGAATTCGTCGGCGCCAAGCAGCGCGGCGATCGCCACGTCGCGTCCTGTCCTGAGCCCGCCATCGGTCTGCACTGCAATGCGAGAGCGCAGATTGTTGAGCAGGAGTGTCTGCTGGGTTTCGGCAAGGCCGATCTCCCAGGGAGACCCGGCATGGGTCAGCGACGTCAGCGGCGAAGCGCCGGTCCCTCCTTCATAACCCGAGATCGTGACATGGTCGGCGCGCGCCTTGGAAACGCCCGCCGCGACTGTGCCAACCCCGACCTCGGAGACCAGCTTGACCGAGATACGTGCCATGGGATTGACGTTTTTGAGGTCGTGGATGAGCTGGGCGAGGTCTTCGATCGAATAGATGTCATGATGCGGCGGCGGGCTGATCAGACCCACGCCAGGCGTCGAGTGGCGGACCTTGCCGATTGTCTTGTCGACCTTGTGGCCTGGCAGCTGTCCGCCTTCACCCGGCTTTGCGCCTTGTGCCATCTTGATCTGAATATCGTCGGCATTGACGAGATATTCGGTGGTGACGCCAAAGCGTCCGGATGCGACTTGCTTGATCGCTGAGCGCATCGAATCGCCATTGGGCAGCGGTACGAAGCGGTCGACCTCTTCGCCACCTTCGCCGGTATTCGACTTGCCGCCGATCCGATTCATGGCGAGTGCCAGCGTTGTGTGTGCCTCGCGGCTAATCGAACCGAAGCTCATCGCGCCGGTTGCGAAGCGCTTGACGATCTCGCTGGCGGGCTCGACCTCGTCGAGCGAAATTGGTTCGGCGGCGGTCTTGAATTCCATCAATCCGCGAATAGTCAGCATTCGCTGCGACTGATCATTGATCGATTGGGCAAATGCCTGGTATTTGTCGGGAAGATTTCCGCGCACCGCATGTTGGAGATCGCCGATATTGCCTGAGGTCCAGGCGTGCTCTTCGCCGCGTAGCCGCAGACCGTATATTCCGCCAGCTTCAAGCATTTTTCGATAGATCGGATTGTCGCCATAGGCAGCCGCATGACGGCGCACCGTTTCCTCCGCGACCTCAGCGACGCCAATGCCTTCGATGGTGGTGGCCGTTCCGGTGAAATATGCCTCGACGAAATCAGTTGAAAGGCCGACCGCATCGAATATCTGGGCACCGCAATAGGACTGGTAGGTTGAGATTCCCATCTTCGACATGACCTTGCGGATGCCTTTGCCAACGGCCTTGATATAGTTGTTCTGCGCATCCTTGGCAGTCACCGGAAGTTCCTTGCGCACGCGCAAATCTTCCAGCGTTTCAAGAGCGACATAGGGATTGATCGCTTCCGCGCCATATCCTGCTAGGACGCAGAAATGCTGAACCTCCCTGGCCTCGCCAGTCTCGACGACCAGGCCGGTCTGCATCCTCAGGCCCTGCCGGACGAGATGGTGATGCACCGCTGCGGTGGCGAGCAATGCGGGCATCGCGATGCGGTCTGGGCCCTGGGCACGATCGGACAGGATTAGGATGTTCTTGTCAGCCAGCACCGCTTCGGTTGCGGTCCAGCACATCTCCTTGAGCGCCTCTTCGAGGCCTTGCGCCCCTTCCACAGCGTCCCAGGTCATATCGAGCGTCTCGGTGCGGAAAGCGCCGTCCAGAGCGGCTTCGACCGAGCGGATCTTGGCGACGTCCTCTTCGGTCAGGATTGGCTGCTGCACTTCAAGCCGCCGGTGCGCGCCCGCATCGTGGCCCAACAGGTTGGGACGAGGACCGATCATCGAAACGAGGCTCATCACAAGTTCCTCGCGGATTGGATCGATCGGCGGGTTGGTGACCTGAGCAAAGTTTTGCTTGAAGTAGTCGTAAAGAAGGCGGGCCCGACGCGAAAGCACGGGGATCGGAGTGTCGGTACCCATTGAGCCGATCGGATCATCGGCCTTGACCGCCATCGGCTCTAGGAATCTCGAGAGATCCTCTTGGGTAAATCCGAATGCCTGCTGGCGATCGAGCAGCGTCGTCGTTGTTATGGGGAGCTCGGACAGCTCTGGCTCAATGATATCGAGATCTTTGAGCATGTATTGTGCCTGATCGAGCCAATTCTGGTACGGCTCCTCCTCTGCCAGCTTGGCCTTGAGTTCCTCGTCCTCGATGATGCGGCCTTCCTCAAAATCGATCAGCAGCATTCTGCCTGGTTGGAGGCGCCATTTGCGGACGATGTTGTCTTCCTTGATCGGCAAGACTCCACTCTCGGAGGCCATCACACAAAGATCATCATCGGTGACACAAAATCTGGCGGGCCTCAGGCCATTGCGGTCGAGAGTCGCGCCAATCTGACGTCCATCGGTGAAGGCGACCGCAGCGGGGCCGTCCCAAGGTTCCATCAGCGCAGCGTGGTATTCGTAAAACGCGCGACGTTCGGGATCCATCAGGGGATTGCCCGACCATGCCTCGGGAATGAGCATCATCATAGCGTGAGCAGGACTATAACCGCCTGCAAGAAGCAGCTCGAAAGCGTTGTCGAGGCAGGCTGTATCGGACTGACCATGTGGAATCAGCGGCCACATCTTGTCGAGATCGGCCCCAAGAAGGTCTGATTCCATTGTGCGGCGGCGGGCATTCATCCAATTTACGTTGCCGCGGACCGTATTGATCTCGCCATTGTGCGCCATGAAACGGTAGGGGTGTGCCAATTTCCAGCTTGGGAACGTGTTGGTCGAAAATCGCTGGTGCACGAGGCCGAGGGCCGACTGGCAATCCGAGTTGCGCAGGTCGTCGTAGAACTGGCCGACTTGTGTAGCCAGCAATAGTCCCTTGTAGACTATTGTCCGGCTAGAAAAGCTCGGCATGTACATCTCGGTCAGACCCGGCAGGCTATGCTTTTCGGCGAGTTCGGCCAGCGGATTCTGGGTTTGTTTGCGTATTGCGAGCAGTTTGCGTTCGAACGCGTCCTGGTCGGCGCAATTGCTCCCGCGAGCGATGAAGCACTGGCGGATCACCGGCATCGAATCAATGACAGCCTTGCCCAGGCCATCGAGAGATGTTGGAACGTCACGCCAGCCGACGAGAGCTTGGCCCTCCTTGGCGATAAACTTTTCGAATGTTTCGACGGCGAGGGTTCGGCTCGGATCGTCCTGCGGCAGGAAGCACATGGCAACTGCGTAGTCGCCGGAGGCTGGCAGGATAAGGCCAGCGTCTGCAGCCCACTTGCGGTAGAGTCCATCGGGTAGCTGGATCAGGATCCCTGCCCCATCGCCCATCAGTGGATCTGCGCCGACCGCTCCACGATGGTCGAGGTTCTTCAGAATCTCCAAAGCCTGGGTGATGATCGCGTGACTTTTCTGGCCCTTGATGTGGGCAACAAAGCCTACACCGCAGGAATCATGTTCATTGCGCGCATCGTAAAGGCCCTGGGGCTGTGGCAATCCCATCGATATAATCCATCCAGTCATTTACCGGCGCTGGCCTGACGGCGGCCGTGTCAAAACACACAACTCACCCTGCCGCAAAAAACAGCGGGCGAGCGGCAATGACCCCCATGGAGACACAAAGCAAATTTTGCAACTACGGAGCCCCGGACCAGCACCGATGTGAAAAGCCGAATTGTCGTCTGAAACCGTTGCTCGGACACGGTTGGGCGGTTCCAAGCCGTGATTCGCGCACATTACCAGGCGGAGATCATGCCGTTTTTGGCCAATCTAGTGGCCTCCCCATCAGGCTGCGCCGCTCATGCGTTGCAGAGTCGCCAAAGCGGCCTTCAACGATCGTTCGGTTTCCTCGGGGTCATGTTGCGGGTCCGGTGTGGAATCTTCCTTAGCCGCACCTTCGGCAGCGTCGGGTTGATCGAAACGTCGTTCCTCCATTTCGGAAGTAGGAGTAGGTGCGCCTTTGTCATTGGCTGCTGACGACGATTTCGGATCGGAGTCCGCCGGTGGTCTCGCAAATGGGCCCGTGCTCGCGGCTTCCTCGTGTGGAAACACGACAAATGGTTTTGCCTCACCATCTTCGACCTCCGCTTCCTCGATCCGCACGAATTGCTGGTGATCGATACGCGACAGGCTGAGCAGAGAACTATAGCCTTCTTCAAGTTCGAGTTTTTCTTCGCCTGGATCGCTGTATTCTTCCGACTTGCACGCTGTTTCTGGCTCGCTGAACTCGGGTTCAACGGGCTCGATAGGCTCCTCTGCCGCCTTGTGAGGTGTATTGTCAGTCGTGGCGGTCATGCTGAAGTGGCGAGGGGGTACGAAACTGGGTAGCAGCTCGCCGTCGGTGTCTTCGCCGAGGTCAATCGGGCGAAGCCCCGCGGGAATCGGTGCAAGCTGGGGCGCATCAATATGCTGGCCAGATGTTTCCTCTTTTTCCTGACCTCTAAGCTCGTCGTCTTTTGCCGCATCGGTGCTTGTCGCTTGCTCTTTTAAGTCATTCGCGGCGGCAGGTGCTGCAAGATCAAGCGAATCCTCGGCTGCGATTGAATCGGTTTCGAGGGCGCGAGCCGATGCGGCAGGTGTCTCTGCCGGATCTAGGTGATGCGCAGAAGGCTGTTGTGTGGTCGACTGATGGTTACGGCTATGTTCCAACGTCAGAGCGAGCCTTTCTAGCAACTCGGCTGGTGAAAGCTCGCTCAGGTTAGCTGCCAGGATGCGCGAGCTTGTAGTGTTGGCTGAAACAACACCGTCAAAGTGATTGCGGACCGCAAGCTCTGGCCCAACGTCAGCTCGCGAATATTCATCGGCGTCGAGAGAACTCGGGCGAGAGAGAGCCACGAAATCAACTTCATCTGGGGTATGGTTGTCGGGGACCATAGCCTCCTCGGGAAAATCGATTTCCGCATCAACGCCGAAACTTGGATCGCCTGTTGCTGAAGCTTCCGCCGGTTCGGCAGTCACAGCGTCGTTGTTCGCCGAGGGTGGACCAAACGTCTCGCCTTCGGGATTTGCAAATTGCTGCACGGTATGAATTTTTTCGTTCCGAGAATCTGATTGATTGACGCCTTCGTAAAAATTATCCTCTCGGTCGGGGTCGGTTTGCAGGTTACGCGGTTCATTTTCTCGCGTGGAGAAAGAGGACTGAACGATAGTATCGGCAAGCCGACCTTCAATTGCCTCTTCTGCGGTGTCCGGACGGCTGCCGTCGATTTGGGAATCGATCAGTCCTCCCAAAGCTTCATTCGATGAAATTTCGTTGTCGTCAGCTTCAAAAGACTGGTCGCTGCCGGCAAAACCGGGCTGGCCCGCTGGGCTGGCTTGGTCTTCGGCCTCGTCCTTTTGGGGCGTGCCAAAGATTTGAATGTTGTCAGACGATTTTGGCGCTTTGCCTGAAAGATCCCGCGCATAATTTTGAATGCTTTCAAAATCGCTCAGTTCATTCGCCTCGGAAACCAATTCCTGAACTGGTTCCTGTCGATCTGCTTCAAAACCCTCCAGATCGAATTCGGCGACGTTGAGAATCTGGGGTGAACCGCCAGGCAATGGCGCGCGCTCCTGATATTCGCGGGGGCTGGCATCCTCTTGCATTGCCAGCTGCCGCCGCCTCAATCCTGTGGCGCCAGTTCCTTCGAGCTCCTGATCCGTCCTAGCGGACCGTTGTCCAAAAGAGTGAGGGTCGGAATTCTGAGCGTTCGCTGGTGGTGTAGTCACGCGCTTGCGCTCGGTTTTCGTCGACCGAGGACGGGCGATGCGACGCGCCAGGAGGGCACCCAGGACTCCGCCAACTCCTGCCATGGCGAGTGCGAGCAGGATCTGCGTGGTCGCCCCAAGCGGCGGCTCGGCGGAAGGTATGATGGTTTGGAGCTGCACTGCCAGCACTGCCTGTTCGATCAGCGATGGCCGGATGGCCATGCTGCCAACCCCGAACAGCGCACCGAACCAGAGCGCTACGGTGGCTGGAAACAGCGGGTGCCGACTGATCGGCTGACCGCCACCCGGCTTCTTGCGTTGAATGTCGGCCAAATCCATAACCCCGTTGCTGCTTCGGCTGCCGACTCCGTTAGTCAAACGGCAGCAACCTGTATCCCTTGATCCTCTTTGGTTAACAGCGTTTGGTAAACGTCTTGATAACGTAAAACATTTGCAGCCCAGTCATGCTCGGATCTTACGTGGTTGCGGCCCATTTCACTATAAGCAGGCCAATGCTCCTGATGGTCGAGGAGGTCGGTAAGAGTGGATGCACACGCTCTCGGATCGTCTGCTGCAAATAGTTTTCCCGTCTTGCCATCGTCGATCAGTTCGCGATGTCCACCGACGTTTGACGCGGCGACAACCTTACCCTGCGCCATCGCCTCCAATGGCTTGAGCGGTGTAACGAGATCGGTCAGGCGGCTCCTCTTGCGAGGATAGACGAGGATGTCGGCGAGAGCGTAATAACGTTCGACCTCGTCATGTGGGACCCGCCCGGTGAAGCAGATTGAGCTGTCTGCCGCACTGGAGCTGGCTTGGGCGCGCAAGTCGGCCTCGCAAGGTCCGCCGCCAACCAGAATCAATTTTGCTTCCCCGTGGCGAGTGGCGAGCAAAGGCATGGCCGCTATCAAGTCATCCAGACC
>JAQWKP010000362.1 GCA_029247785.1 Novosphingobium sp. | reverse complement strand
AGAATGTATTTTATGGTAATGGCGAGCGCCTGACAAGTTTGCTGCGGTGGAGGAAGGCTTGGACAAGGAACATGTGCTGGTAACCGGGGCGACTGGATTGGTCGGTCGTGCCGCCATGGAACACTTCGTAGCGGCGGGTTACAAGGTTACGGCGGTCTCACGTCGGCGGCCGTTCGATACCTATGGCGCGCAATTCATGTCTGTCGATCTAGCCGATGAAACCGCGTGCAAGGCGGCGTTTGCGGACCTTGGCGATGTGACCCAGGTCGTGTTTGCCGCGCTGCATGAGGAGCCCGATCTGGTGGCGGGTTGGACCAGCCAGGCCCATGTCGATCGCAATGGCGCGATGCTGCGCAATACGGTGGAAGCAATCGTCCCCCAGGCGCGCGGGCTGCGCAACATCACGATCCTGCAAGGCCCCAAGGCCTATGGCGCGCATGTCAGGCCGATGCGACCGGGCGCGCGCGAAGATCGCGACGAAGACCGGTCGATCCCCAATTTCTACTGGGCGCAGCAGGATTATCTGGCAGACCGGCAGCAGGGGCAGGACTGGGGCTGGACGATCCTGCGGCCCTCGCTGGTGGTCGGCATGGCAGTAGGCGGGGCGATGAATCTGATGGCGGCGATCGGTGTTTATGCAGCGCTGCTCAAGGAGCGCGGTGAGCCGCTGCATTTCCCCGGCTCGCGCCTCAGCCTGTCACAGCCGACCGATACCGAGCTGATGGCGCGTGCCATGGATTGGGCAGGCCGCGCCGAAGCGGCGCGCAACCAGACTTTCAACATCACCAATGGCGAGATGTTCTCGATTGCGGACCAGTGGCCAGTGATCGCCGAAGCGCTCGGCATGGCGGTGGGCGACGACATTTCGTTCCTGTTCAGCGAGGA
Organism: Novosphingobium sp.; assembly: GCA_029247785.1. Lineage (GTDB taxonomy): Bacteria > Pseudomonadota > Alphaproteobacteria > Sphingomonadales > Sphingomonadaceae > Novosphingobium. The sequence continues at coordinate 30,146 of JAQWKP010000362.1, read as the reverse complement.
ATTCCCCCAGCGAGCCTCTGAGTGGGATGCAATCCGCGCTCGACATGAGCTGATTTCGCCCGACATCGGCGCTTTTCTCGGCCAATCAATCGAATTTGCCGATTGGGTGTTCGCCTATGGCGGCCAGGGGCCGCCAACCCCGATATCGACGGTCAAGCTGCGCCAGGCCGGTTTCGGCGAGGCCATGTATACCGATGATATGCTCAGCAAATGGATCGCCCGCTATCAGGCGAGCGGGCTGTTGCCGCCGAGTTAGGGAGTTGACTTAATGCGTGGGAATTCGGGCAAGGCACAAGGCCTTCGGCTTGGTCGTAGGGACGCGATCAAGGGGATGGCAGCTGCAGGCGCTGCTTCCATGGCCGGCGGGGCGATGGGCGCTGCTTCCCCTTCCGACCTGACCTGGCTCTCTGCCACGCAATTGCGGGAGCTGATGGTCACGAAGCAGGTTTCGGCTCGGGAGGTGACCCAGCACTTCCTCGATCGCATTGAGCGCCTGGAACCACTGTTGCACGCCTTCGTCAACGTTGACCGGAAAGGCGCGCTTGAGGCTGCGGCGCAGGCAGATGCCGACCTAAAGGGTGGAAAGACACCAGGCCCGCTGCATGGCGTCCCGATCGCGATCAAGGACCAGCTTTGGGCGAAAGGAATGCCGGCTACATGCGGATCGCTGATCTTTGCGAGGTTCCGCCCGAGTTTCGACGGTAGTGTAGTCCAGCGGTTGCGCGCTGCCGGCGCAATCATTGTCGGCAAGACCAACCTGTCCGAATTCGCAGCCTGGCCGCGGTCCCATTCCCATGTGGCAGGCGAATCGCTCAATCCCTGGGATACGACCCGCATTGCCGGAGCGTCGAGCGGTGGTTCGTCGGCTGCAGTGGCCGCTGCTATGGTGCCGGTGGCGATCGGCACGGACGGCGGCGGCTCGGTCCGCATTCCCGCTTCGCTTTGCGGTCTGGTCGGCTTGTTTCCGACGCTGGGCCGGGTTGCCAATTATGGCGCCTTTCATTGCGGCACCACTGGCGGCGCGGGACCTATGGCGAGGAGTGTCGCCGATGCCGCTCTGGTCCAGCAGGTCATCGCCGGGCCCGATCCGCGCATCCGGACAGTATCGAGCCTGACCGAGGTGGATGTCCTGTCTGGCCTGGGCACTGGCGTGTCGGGGATGCGGATCGCATGGTCTCGGGATTTCGGGCACATTGCGGTCGATCCGTTGGTCGCTGACATGGCTGCAAGCGGGCTGTCGGTGCTGGAAGGGGCCGGTGCGTTGGTTGAGGTGGTTTCGGATCATGTCCCGCATCCCTGGGGCGATGATGGCAAGATGATGGAGCCGATCCAGCGGGCGGTTGGAGCAGGGGGCTATGCGACGGTTCCGGCAGGGGAGATTCCCGACACCCAGGCTGCCGAAAGCTGGATTGCAGCGATTAGCGCGACGCCGGGCAGTACTATTTTCGCGACTCCTGAGTTTCGTGAGCTCTACTCTCGGCATTCCGGGCTGTTGACCCCGCCACAGCGTTTACTTGCCGATGTCAGGCCGATCCTAGGCGGCGAACCGTCCGACGAGGAGCTTCACGGGGCGATTGACAGCATTTTCGAGGAGCATGATGTATTGTGTACGCCGACCATGGCGGTCGTTGCACCACCGGCTCCGCAGGGTTGGGCACAGCCCTATCCAGATCATTTCATGGGTACCAATTTCACTTTCATCGCCAATGCCACGGGTCGGCCGGCGGTGACGGTCCCCTGCGGCTTCGTGCGGGATTTGCCAGTGGGGCTGCAAATTATCGGTCGCCCCGGCGACGAGCCGAGTGTGCTGCGCGTCGCTCGCGCGATCGAGATTGGCCTTGGAGCATTGCCAAGGCCTCCGCTAGCAGTTTTGCGATAATCACCATTGGGGCCAGTCAGGTTCCGAGCGCATTGCACTTGCGGCCATTCGCGATATGAGAGTCTGAGCCGGAACAATCGGCTTCAGGCGAGGGGCAAGGCAAGACACTTATGTGGCATGAACTCACTTCGGATCAGGATCTGCTGCGCGATACGACCTCGCGCTATCTTGGCGACCGCGCGCCGCTGAGCCAGCTGCGCAAGGACCGCGATCATCCTGCAGGCTTCGATCCGGCCTATTGGACCGGCGGGGCCGAGCTGGGCTGGACGATGCTGCTGGTTAGCGAAGATGATGGCGGCGGCAGCGTCAGCGGCAAGGGCGCGGTTGACCTCGCGCTGATCGCTTATGAATTCGGGCGCCATGCCGCCCCGGGTCCGCTGGTTGATTGCAATGTTGTCGCCTCGGCCCTTTCGGGACAGGAAGGCGAGTTGCAACAGGATGCGCTTGGCCAGATCCTGACCGGGGAGGCGATCGCCTCGTCCTGTCTTGGCGCGGCACCCTGGCAGCTGCCGGACGAGGCCGGTGTGACGATGACGAAGGACGGCGATGATGTGATCGTCAACGGCTCGATCAAACCCGTGGAATCTGGCGCACAGTCCGGATTTCTACTGGTCACAGGTATGAGTGAGGGCGGGATGAGCCAGGTTCTGGTGCCGGTCGATGCCGCAGGCGTGTCGGTCAAAGCGCTCAAGAGCATGGATGTCACCCGCCGCTTCGCTGCCGTCAGTTTCGAGAATGTGCGCGTTCCGGCCAGCGCGCTACTTGGTGCGTTCGGGCAGGCGGACGAAGAAGTCACGCGCCAGATCCAGACCGCCGCCGTGATCCTTGCCGCCGAATCGGTCGGGGCGATGGAAGCCGCGTTTGATATGACTGTCGATTGGGCATTTGACCGCTATACATTTGGCCGGGCGATTGCCTCCTACCAGGCCTTGAAGCACCGCTTTGCCGATATGAAGAGCTGGCTTGAGGCCAGCCATGCCATTAGCGATGCCGCCGCCGAAGCAGTGGCCGACGGAACCGCCACGGCGGGAGAGATCGCGAGCGCAGCCAAGTCCTATATTGGCGAGCAGGGCGTCGAATTGGCGCAGGATTGTGTCCAGATCCATGGCGGGATCGGGGTAACCTATGAGCACGATCTGCATTTCTACCTGCGCCGCGTAACGCTCAACCGCTTGCTTTACGGCACGCCAGCCGAACACCGGAGATGGCTCGCCGGAATGCAGATCGAGAAGGAGTACGCCGCATGAGCGACGAGATGGAAAGCGTCGACGATTTCCGTGCCCGTGCGCGCGAGTGGATCAATGCCAATCTCGGGCCGATGCAGCCATGGGATATCAGCCAGCATTGCGACACGGATGAGATCGAGCTTGAAGCCGTGGCACGCGATCGGGCGCTCCAGAGAAAGCTGTTCGATGGCGGTTTTGCGGGGATCTGTTTCCCTCGCGAATATGGCGGCTTGGGTCTGACCCCTGACCATAACCGCGCCTTCAACGAGGAATTGGCCGGGCACGAATATCCCTCGCGCTTTTCGGTGCCAACCTTTTCGCCCTGCGCTTCGGTGTTGCTCGAATATGGCACGCCGGAACAGAAGGCGGCGCATCTGCCCGCGATCCTCAAGGGCGACGAAGTCTGGGTCCAGCTCTTGTCCGAGCCGGGCGGTGGATCGGACGTGGCGGGCATCACCACCCGAGCGGAAAAACAGGGCAAGGACTGGGTTGTCAACGGCTCGAAAGTATGGACCTCGCGCGCCTGGTGGGCAGACTGGGGCATCATCCTGACGCGCACCAATTGGGACCTGCCCAAGCATCAGGGCATGACCGTCTTCATCCTGCCGCTGCATCAGCCGGGTATCGAGATCCAGCGGATTGAACGGCTCAATGGCGAATCCGAAGCCTGCCAGGAATTCTTCAGTGACGTGCCCGTCCCTGACAGCGACCGGGTTGGCGAGATCGATGCCGGTTGGACCATCGGCACGCGCTGGATGTATCATGAGCGGCTTGGCCACAACTCGCCCTATGTGACGCGCCCGATCGGCGGCAAGCGCGAACAGTCGTACGAACCCTCGGTTGTCGGCATTGCTCGCAAAGCTGGCCGGCTGGATGATCCGAGTGCCCGTGAGCTGATCGGTGAGCACAGCGCCTTGGGGCTCGTTACGCATGAGCTTCAACGCCGCATCGCTGCTGGCGCAGCCTCTGGCAAGGGCAACAAGGATCTCTCGTCAATCGACCGGGTGTTTCGCGGTATCGCTAGCGTGCGGCGCTCGACGATTGCATTCGAGCTTGCCGGCTCTGGAGCAAGCGTGTGGGACGAGGATGAGGAAGATGCGACCGATGCGATCGGCATGAATTTCCTGATGCGCCAGGTCGCCTGCATCGGCGGCGGCACCACCGAAATTTCCCGCAATGTCGTCGCAGAACGCGTGCTCGGCATGCCGCGTGAGCAATCGGGCGACCGGAATATCCCGTTTCGCGACGTGCCGCGAGGGCCAAAGCGAGGCTGAACCTGCTGCGACCGGCTTGCTCTTGCGGCTCGCAAATGGTTGACTGGCCTTGCGTTGTGCAAGGTGACTGTCTCCAGTCACGCACAAGAGGGGTGGCTGTGGCAGAGCGGAAGGCCAGACTGGGTGACATAAGGCGCGAGCGGTTCGGCTGGATCGCGGGCTGCGCTGTTGCAATCGCGGCGGGCCTTGTTGCAACTCCGGCCCATGCGCAAGGCGGCTTGCTTTCCGCGCGTGCCGGAAGCAAGGTGCTGCTGGACCGATATATCTGCGCATTTCGTCCGGGCCATGTGCCCGTTCCGGGGATCCGCGCTGAGGCCCAACGGATGGCCCGGCCCGTTGGAGCGACGGTTCGCAATGTCTATTCACGTTCGCTTCGCGGGTTTTCGCTGAGCGCGACCGACCAGGCGATCCGGCGTATGCAGTTGCTGAATCCCATCCTTGCGTATTGCGAGCCGGATCAGGTCGTCCAGCTGGTGCCGGAGAGGCGGGATAGGCGCACCGCTCAAGTGCAAGTCCCAGGACCCATGAAACAAGTCACGCCCTGGGGGATCAAGCGAGTGGGCGGAAGTGTTCGCGACGTCGAGACCTGCCTGGTGACATTGCGCCTGCAACGGCGCCTTCCCGATCTTGGCCCGACGCGCGAATACCGCCTCGCCGATGGCCAGCTTGTCCACCAGGCGGCAGGCCATGTGCGCGACTCCAGGATCGAAATGACGATGGCGCTGCTCGGCCGGATGGGCCGGGAGGATGCTGCGTCGTTGCTTGCCGAAGTCGCGCTGGAGGAGGGCAGCGCCGCCTTGCGCTGGCAGGCCCTGCGCGAATGCCTTGCACTTGATACGCTCACCGGTTTCACCAAGCTCTGCGCTGTCGTCCGGAGCATGGACGACGAGCTTGCACCTATGGCTGGAGCGCTGCGTTCGCAGCTGATTGAGGCCCATCCCCAGCTTGCGGAGATTGCAGAATGCCACGCGTGATCGATATCGCCGACGAATCTGCAATTGGACTGGGCGACTGCATCGAGGCCTTGAACGAGCGCGGTTTTGCGCCCGATGATGAGGACAGCCTGATCCACGCCGCGACGCAATTGCGGCGGCTTGGGAATGATCGCGATTTCCTGGGAGACCTGCTGGTCGAGCAGCTTGCGAGCCGCCACCGCGAGGAGGAACAAAACTCCTATGGCCCGCAGGTGATTATGCTGGCCCCGCCCGGCGGCGGCCCGTTCTTCATGCGCGCCAATATCTGGCCATCCGAAGACGAATCCGTGCTGCGCGCCAGCGGCGGGGCCAGCTTCGTCTATGGCCTGCCACACGATCACAATTTCGACTTCCTGACGCTCGGCTATTTCGGCCCGGGCTATTGGAGCGACTATTACGAGTTCGACTATGAAGACGTGGTCGGCAGTCAGGGCGAGCCGGTGGATTTGCGGTTCGTCGAGAGCGCCCGGCTCGAAGCTGGCGAGATCATGCATTATCGCGCCCATCGCGACGTTCATGCCCAGCGCCCTGCCGATGCATTGTCAGTCTCGATCAATATCCTCCATGCCGGCGGCGCGCAGGGCTGGCTCGATCAATACAGCTTCGATGTCGAGAGCAGCGCGATCGGCCGGATCCTCTCCAATGGCTCGAGCGAGGCCTTCATTCGCCTTGCTGTTGGCCTTGGTTGCGAGGAAGCCCATGATCTTGCCGAGCGCTTTGCACGCAGCCATCCCAGCGACCGCATGCGCCTCGCCGCATGGGGTGCACTCGCCTCGGTTGCCGATGACAAAGCGGCGCGCGATGATGTGTGGTGCGCGGCGGAAAGTGGTGGCAGCCGGCTGGTCGCAGGAGAAGCGCGCAATCGCCGCGAGACTCTGGCCGCGCGGGCGGTGGCCGAAGTGGCGGAGTGAATTTCGGCGCCGGGACGAGAGTCCAGCGCCCTTTGCATGCAACCTCACTCATGCAGTGAAGGCGGGGCCGTTTGGTAGTCATGCATGCCGCGCACGGTGAAGGTGCGCTTGGCAAATCGCCAGCCCTCGGCAGTGCGCACCAGTTTGTCGTCATAGAGGCCCAGCACTTCCAGGCAGGTATCCTTGCCGGCATATTTGCCGCATTCGCGGATGATCGACTGCGCCGTTGCGGTGTCGCCGTCGACAACAATGATCGCAGGTGCATTCATCTGCACCATATAGTCGATCGCTCCGACGATCCCCTGGGATGCAGCGAGAATTTCTTCGCGCCCCTTGCAATGCGCGCCGATGCCGGGGACTTCCCAGACACCGTCGGGCGCATAGGTCGCAACCATCGCCTCCAGATCTCCGCGCGTGGCGCTGACGCTATAGACGTTGATATTCTGCTGGATGGCAAATTCATCGCTCATTTCGGGAGTCCTTCTGAGGTTTTGGTTCGAATCGCGAATTGACTTCAGACTACATGCTCGCGGCAATCTCGCAACGCGGGTTACTCTTCGATCATCAGCGTGCCAAGCAGCCCGCCATCGACAGCCAGGCTCTGGGCGGTGACGTGGCTAGCATCGTCAGACAGCAGGAAGGCGGCGACGGCAGCGGCCTCATCGGGCTCGCCAACGCGCTTTTGCGGCACGCGCCGCGCCATCTGCGCCTTGAAGCTGGGTGGGACGTCGGCAAGCATCGGCGTATCGATGAAGCCGGGGATGATGCAATTGCAGCGCACACCGTTCGGGGCTGCTTCCATCGCGATCGCCGCCGTCAGCCCCCAAGCCCCCGCCTTGCTCACGCAATAGCCGGTATTGCCGACCATGCCCGCCTGCGAACCAAGGCTGCCGGTGATGAGGATCGCGCCGCGTTTGCGCTCGATCATGGCCGGCAGCACATGACGGATCGCCCAGAACGGCGAGGTGACATTGACCCGCATCACCTCCTCGAAGGCCTCGTCCGTATAATCGGGCGTGAGGCTGAACATGCCTCCGGCAGCGGCGTTGAGGAACAGCGCGTCGATCGGGCCATTGCGCTCGGCTGCTTCGTCCAGCGCGCCAAGAATCTGCTCCTTAACCCCGACATCGGCAGCGACCCGGCTCGCCTGCGGCCCGATCTCCTTGCAGACCTCATCCAGCGCCGCTTCTCGCCGTGCGATCAGCGTCACCTTTCCGCCATGCGTAGCGATTCTTGCGGCGGTGGCCTTGCCGATGCCGCTCGAAGCGCCGGTGACGACCACGTGTTGCCCGGTGAAATCCATCAGCTTGCTCCCTTGGCAATGAATTGCGCCCAGACTTTCCCCAATTCGTGATCCCAGGTCTCGGGCGACCACTGCTGTTCCATCAAGCTGCGCGCGTGCGCTTCCTCCATGTCCCGGTGATCGCGGTTGTAGCGATAGAAGAAGGCAGAGACGCGATAATTGGCGATGCAATGGACATGGACCTGTTCGTCGCTCCCGTCATAGGCCTGACGAAATTCATCGAATTGGTCCTGAGCGGGGGCATCGAATGGCACCGGTATATAGCTGTAGCGGATGGCGCGCTGTGCCAGCAATTCCGCCTCGCCTTCCAGCGCTCCATCCCTGCCGTCTGGTGCCAGATTGATGACATGGCACACGCCAATCGCGGCCAGCTTGGCGATGTCATCGGGCGTCAGAAAGCCCGATGTTGTCGTTCGTTCGTCGAGCCGCTGCCAGGCTTCGATTTCGGATGGATCGCTTGCCACATATCTCTCCCGGCTGCTGGAACTCGAACGGGAACTGGCTAGCGGTTCGTTCCGCAAGGCGCTAGCCTGTCTGGGGGACGGAAGAGGAGCGAGACAGCTATGTGCGATGAATTCACCGCAGCGGCAGACGACGAGGTGCTGGCCAGAAAGGGCCTGACACGGCGTGAATTTGCAGGTTGGGGCGCAGCCTCGGCCATGGCGGGCTATGCCGCGACGGCGGTGGCTGCGCAGAGTGCCGGGCTTAGCGAGGCGATGGTCGATGTGACGACACCGGACGGCACGTGCGACGCATTTTTCGTCCACCCGGCAGAAGGCAGCCATCCCGGTGTCATTTTCTGGCCCGATGCGATCGGATTGCGCGATGCCAAGAAGCTGATGGCGCGCAGGTTGGCCGGGGCGGGCTATGCGGTGCTCGTCGTCAACCAGTATTACCGCACGTCGCGTACGCCGCTCGATCTCGGTTTCGGCTCGTTCCGCAGCGAGGAGGGCAGGGCGAAGATCATGCCGATGATGGCATCATTGACGCCTGACGCGGTGACGCGCGATGCCGCAGCCCATGTCGCCTTCCTCGACGCGCAGGACGCGGTCGATACATCGCGCGGGATCGGCACGCAGGGCTATTGCATGGGCGGACCATTCACGGTGCGCACGGCTGCGGCGGTGCCCGGCAGGGTCAGGGCCGCCGCCAGCTTTCACGGCGGCCGGCTGGTAACCGATCAGGACGACAGCCCGCACAGATTGCTGGCAACGAGCCAGGCGTCCTTCCTCTTCGCTGTTGCACAAGACGACGATGCCAAAGCGCCGGGCGACAAACATGCCTTGCGCAAGGCTGCAGGCGATGCCGGAAAGCTGGCCGAGCTGGAAGTTTATGCCGCCGATCACAGCTGGTGCGTCCCCGATGCGCCGGCCTATGATCAGGGTGAGGCCGACCGGGCGTGGCTGAGATTGCTTGAGCTATATTCGAAATTTTGACGGTCTGGCTGAGGTAGATCCGGGAGATTACCATGTGCGATGAATTCACCGCGAAGGACCAGGATCAGGCGCTGGCGGGCGGGGGCGTGACCAGGCGGCAGTTTGCCGCGCTTGGCTCGGCAGCGGCGATTGCCGGCTGCGCCAATGGCAATGCCGAGGCCGATGCGGGCGAAAGCCTGGTCGAGCGGACGGTCACGGTCACCACCGAAGACGGGGTCGCCGATGCCTTTTTCGTCCATCCGGCCAAGGGCGCGCATCCCGGCATCATCATGTGGCCCGATATCGCCGGGTTGCGCGATGCCAAGAAGATCATGGCCCGCCAGCTCGCCGCCTCGAATTATGCCGTGCTGGTAGTCAATCAGTATTATCGCAGCATGCCGTCGCCGGTGCTGGAAAGCTTTGCCGACTTCCTGGTCGAGGGAACTCGCGAAAAGATCATGGGCTATCGCGAACTGCTCACGCCCGATGCGGTGACGCGTGATGCCAAGGCCTGGGTCACATTCCTTGACGGCGACGATGCGGTCGACAAGACGCGCGGCATCGGCAGTAATGGCTATTGCATGGGCGGGCCGTTCACCGTGCGAACTGCTGCGGCCGTGCCCGACCGGGTCGGCGCGGCAGCCTCCTTCCATGGCGGCGGGCTGGTTACCGATCAGGACGACAGCCCGCACAAGCTGCTCGCCGCGACCAATGCCTCCTACTTGATTGCTGTTGCCCGCAATGACGACGCGCGCGCACCCAATGACAAGGATGAGTTTCGCAAGGCCGCCGATGCCGCCAAGCGGCCCGCCGAGATCGAGGTCTATGCCGCCGATCACGGCTGGTGCGTACCCGATTCGCCGTCTTGGGACCCGAGCGAGGCGGACCGCGCGTGGCAGCGGATGTTGGCGTTATACGCGAAGCTTTGATCGCCTCTCCCTTCAGAAGAAGGGGGTAACCACACTTGCCAACCCCGCTTTTGCTTGCTCCCCGCTAGGCAGGCGCTAACATCGTGTCAGGCGAAAAAGGGAAGGTTGCACTATGTTCGGACCACTGGTCGCGCTGCTCGTTGTAGTAGTGCTCGTTCTATTCACGACTGTAAGGGTTGTGCGGCAAGGGTATGTTTATACCATTGAACGGCTAGGTAAATTCACCAAAGCTGCTGATCCAGGCCTCCACATACTTGTGCCCTTCGTTGATCGGGTTGGCCAGAAGGTCAATATGATGGAGCAGGTGCTTGATATTCCAGGCCAGGAAATCATTACCCGTGACAATGCCATGGTCGGGGTTGACGCGGTTGTGTTCTTCCAGGTGCTTGATGCAGGCAAAGCGGCGTATGAGGTGCATAATCTCTATGCCTCGATCATGGCGCTGACCACGACCAACCTGAGGACGGTGATGGGCTCGATGGACCTCGACGAAACCCTGTCCAAGCGCGATGAGATAAACGCCAAGCTGTTGTCCGTGATAGATCATGCGACGTCGCCCTGGGGCGTGAAAATCACGCGTATCGAGATCAAGGACATCCGTCCGCCGCACGATATTTCCGAGGCGATGGCCCGCCAGATGAAGGCCGAGCGCCTCAAGCGTGCAGAAATCCTGGAGGCCGAGGCTGATCGCGCATCAAACATCCTGCGTGCCGAAGGCGAGAAGCAATCAACGATTCTTGAAGCAGAAGGCCGCCGCGAGGCAGCATACCGTGACGCGGAAGCCCGCGAACGTGAGGCGCAGGCAGAAGCAAGCGCGACCAAGTCGGTGTCCGATGCCATTTCCGGATCGGGCAATCAGGCGATCAACTACTTTATCGCCCAGAAATACACCGAAGCTGTTCAGGCCTTCGCGACTTCGCCCAATGCCAAGACCATCCTGTTCCCGGTTGAGGCGACGCAGCTGATCGGTACTCTGGGCGGTATTGGCGAGCTGGCCAAGAGCGCGCTGGGCGATGATGGCGGTTCTGGAGGCAGCAGTCCGCCGCCCGCGCGCCAGCCGCGCGCCCAGACGCGGTCTAGCGTCCCACCAACTCAGCAGAACGGCTAAATCCGATGGAGCCGCTCAACAATCTCGAGCCGCATTATGCGTGGCTGGCGATCGGACTGGTGCTGGCCGCAGCAGAAATGGCCGTGCCTGGGGTGTTCCTTATCTGGATGGCCGGCGCGGCGTTGATCGTCGGTTTTGTCGCCTGGCTAGCGCCTATCGGTGTGCCTGTTCAGGTCGTGCTGTTCGCGCTCCTGGCAATTGTCGCTGTGTTCACAGGACGGCGCTATCTCAGGGCCAATCCCATCGAACCCGCCGACCCGTTGATGAACCAGCGCGGCGACCGGGTCGTGGGGGAGACGGTGACGGTGACCCAGGCGATTGAGGACGGTTCGGGCCGGGTCAAGCTGGGCGACAGTGAATGGATCGCCAAAGGTGCCGACGCGCAGCCGGGTGCGAAAATGCGTGTGACCGGCCATGACGGCACGGTGCTGACGGTTGAGCCGCTAGGGTAATGCATCGAGCCCCTCGTCTTTGAGGATCGCTCCATGGCAACCCGCACAACTCCTGCGCTGAACCGGCTGACGCCGGCGGTTGGCGCGGTTATCGACGGTGTACAGCTGGGTGACGATCTCGATTCAGAGACGCTGGGTTTCGTCCAGAAGGCCCTGCTCGATCACGGCGTGGTGTTCCTGCGCAACCAGCAGGCCAGCGTCGAGAGTCTGTGGGGCTTCCTCGAAAATTTCGGCACGCCGTGGAAGGAAGACAGCTTTGGCAGCGATGATGACGGGCCCGAGGATGTTGCCGATTTCGATTTTCTGCCGACGCGCCATGGCACCGCCATCTGGCACAGCGATTCCTCCTTCCTGGCCGAGCCGCCCAAGATCACGCTGCTCAGAGCATTATCGCTTCCCGAAATCGGCGGTGATACCTGCTGGGCTAGCATGACCGCTGCCTATGACGCACTTTACGCGCCGCTCAGAGCAATGCTCGACGATCTCACTGCAGTCCACTCGATCGATGTGCCGATGGGGCGCATGGGCGAATATGGCGATGTGTTTCGCGCCAATTTCGAGGAGCGCCATGCCAGCCAGCAGGTCCATCCGGTGGTCGCCGTGCATCCCGAGACAGGGCGCAAGGCGCTCTATGTCACCGAAAGCTGCACCAACCGCATCGTCGGGCTGAGCCCACACGAAGGCCGCCACCTGCTTGCCATGCTGTTCGAACATATCAAATCACCCGATTTCAACCTCCGCTGGCGCTGGTCGGAAAACGACATAGCCTTGTGGGACAATCGCAGCGTCCAGCACTATGCCGTGCCCGATTATGACAGCCCCAGAGTTGTGCAACGGATCATCGTCGCCGGGGAAAGGCCGAAGGGGCCGGGCGGATAGAATCTCGATTGGGAAAGGGCTTCACCATGCCAGCCGATGCCGACCTCATGCCAGCCGAAGTCAGGGAACTGCTTGACCGGCAGCAGATCACGCAAGCGCTTTACACCTATTGCCGGGCGGTCGACAGGGTTGATCGTGAGCTGGGCTATACAATCTGGAACGAAGGCGCGACGGTCGATTACGGCGACACAATCTTCATCGGCGACGCGCGCGGGCTGATCGACTGGATCTGCACGTCGCATGAGCAGGGCGTGGCCCATTCGCACCAGATCGCCAATATCATTGTCACTTTCAACGGTGAGCAGGCCTACAGCGAAGCCTATATCAATTCGGCGATGCGGATGATGCATGAGGGCCAGCTGATGCAGGTCAACACGCGCGGCCGCTATCTCGATCGATGGTCGCGTCAGAATGGCCGTTGGGGCATCGACCGGCGCGAATTTGTCTGCGATTTCGACGAAGTCCATCCGGCAGTTCCGGGTTCGATCCCGCCCAGGCTGACGCTCGACCGTAAGGATCGGTCCTACGTCTTGTTCGCGGGAGAACTGTGAACGCTTGAATGAGCGGGCCGCAGACCGCATATTTGGCCCCGAGGAGAAGCAAATGACCGACAAGCTCAACCTGAGTGATGACGAGTGGCGCGAGCGGCTTAGTCCCGAACAATATCAGATATTGCGACAGGCCGGCACCGAGCGGGCCTTCACTGGCAAATATGAGCAGAACAAGGCGGGTGGCACATATACTTGTGCGGGCTGCGGCACCCCGCTGTTTGGTTCTGACACCAAATATGATTCGGGATCGGGCTGGCCGAGCTATTACGAGCCGGTTGCCTCGGAAGCGGTCGATGAGCACCAGGACGTCGCCCATGGCATGGTCCGCACCGAAGTGCGCTGCGCCAAATGCGAAGGCCATCTCGGCCATGTTTTTCCCGATGGACCCGCACCGACCGGGTTGCGCTATTGCATCAACAGCGCATCGCTCGATTTTGAGCCCGTGGAGGATTGAGAGAGTCCTTGTCGGGTACGCCGGTCGGTGATGCAAAGCTCAAGGCGGATGCCTTGAGCGCACCAAACAAAGACTCCGGCGCACCCAACAAAACCTCTGATCCACAGTTCGCCGTTAAGGCCGGGTTACAATTGATTCGGCCAAGGTGTAGATGACGAGCGGACGCCAACTGTCCGCTAAATGGGTTGAAACCTGACAAATGGCAGCAGCATCCCGCCGGCGCCGGAGGCGGAAGGGCGGTTCGAAAACTGCGGCGAAAAAGCCGCTCTGGCGCAGGATTTTCCGCGGCGCATTTGGCTGGGGGCTTGCCCTTGCGCTGGTCGGGGCTGCATTTCTTGGCACCGCCGTGCTGATGACTGCTCGTGATCTGCCGGGTTTTTATGATCTCAAAAGCAGCCAGGCCGGCCAGACCATCGTGGTACGCGCACGCGATGGCACCGAACTTGTGTCGCTCGGGCCGAGCTATGGCCGCTGGTTACCCCATGATGAGATTCCCCTGGTGATGAGGTCGGCGATGGTGACGGTCGAAGACCGCCGCTTCCGTAGCCATATCGGTGTCGATCCGATCGGGGTGGCGCGTTCGCTCTGGGTTCGCGTGGAGAGTGGACGCTGGAAGCAGGGCGGTTCGACCATCACCCAGCAGCTCGCCCGCAATATCTTTCTCAACAACAACCGCACATTCGGTCGCAAGTTGCGCGAGGCCTTGCTGGCCCTGGCACTTGAGTGGAAGTTTTCTAAGGACCAGATTCTCGAACTCTACCTCAACAAGGTCTATTTCGGCGGCGGTGCCTATGGCGTTGATGCGGCGAGCAGAAAATTCTTTGGCCATCCCGGGACCCAGCTTTCGCTTTCGGAAGCGGCGATCGTTGCCGGTCTCGTCAAGGCGCCCTCGCGCTATTCGCCTACGGCTGACCTCGATGCCGCCATATCGCGCGGCAAGGTGGTTTTGAAAGTAATGCAAGCCAATGAGGTTATTTCGGCTTCCGAGGCCGCCGAGATCAGGCTTGAGGATGTCGGCATCGCCAAGCAGAAGGGCCAGAACTCGGTGCGCTATTTCACCGATTGGGCCTTGCCGCAGCTCGACTTCCTGTTGCCGGACAACACCGAACCGATCGAGGTCTGGACGACGCTTGATATCGGCATGCAGCGAGCTGCGACTGCGGCGATCCAGGGCAATGCGCCGAAAAACGCCCAAGGGGCCATGGTCAGTCTAGATCGAAATGGAGCGGTGCTGGCGATGGTTGGGGGAACCGATTATGTCACTTCCAACTACAACCGGGCGGTCAATTCGGTGCGCCAGCCCGGCTCTGCCTGGAAGCTGTTCGTCTATCTGGCCGCGCTGGAGGCAGGCTATGTCCCGATCGACCGGGTCTATGATGAGCCGGTGACGATCCAGGGTTGGAGCCCACGAAATTCAGGTGGGAATTACGCCGGCGAGATCGATGTGCGTTCGGCCTTTGCCTATTCGAAGAACACGGTGGCTGCAGCGCTCGGCAATGAGGTTGGCTTCAGCGCGGTGGCCGCCATGGCACGGCGCTTCGGCATTACTACACCTGTAACCACGCTGCCTTCGATGGTTCTGGGGACGTCGGAAGTGCGCTTGATCGACATGGTCCGGGCCTTCGCATCGGTTTCGGCCAAGGGCAGCTCGATAGAACCATTTGGAATCGTGCGGGTGAAGACGGCCGATGGCGATGTACTGTATGAGCATGAGGAAGCCCGTGGACACGTATTGGTGCCGCAATATGTTGCCGCCGGGATAACCGATCTGCTGCAGTCTGCGGTTGCCACCGGTACCGGAAAGGCAGCGCAAATCGGCCGACCGGTCGCCGGAAAGACCGGGACTACCAGCTCGAACAAGGATGGTTGGTTCCTCGGTTTTTCGAGTGGGATCACCACCGGAGTCTGGATGGGACGCGATGATGCGAGGGCCGTACCCGGACTGCAGGGCGGCAGAGCTCCTGCGAGGGCTTTTGCCGCTTTCATGCGCTTTGCCGTCAAGGATCGCCCGGTCGAGCAATTCGATACCGACCTGAAACTACCGGACTGGCAGCTGGAGCCCGACGATGAATATCTCATGGGTGACCCAGAGGAGTATTATTTCGTCGATGAAGACGGCAATCTGATCGAGCCCGGCCTCGACTCAAATGCGGGTCGCGGGCAGCCCGGGACAGGAGATACTGGCTATTCGAGGGATCGCGGCTTCGAGCAGCCAGAGCCACCCCCTGCGGCCGGTGACGAATTTCTCGACAGGGCTATCGGCGCGAACAGGCCGGTCGATCCAGGCTTGCGCCCGGCTCCTCCGCGACCGGCATCACCGCGACAGGGCGAGAGAGCGCCACCGGGCGGGCCAGCTGTGTATCACATACCGCTGGGTGAAAACGCGCCCTAGCGACGGCTCAGTGCAGGCAATTGCATGGGCCGAAGCGGCCCGGGGGTCGCTTGATGTTTCCGTGATTTACCTGAGGCGGATCGGAACATAGGCAGCAGGCTGCCCGCGACGCTGCACCCGTAGCAGCAAGGCGTCCCGGTTGGCCTTGCGGGCCTGGCGGATCGCTTTTTCCATCGCATCGACCGTCGTGACTTCGCTGTAATTTGCTGAAAGCACGATATCGCCCCGCCGCAGACCCTTCTGACCGGCATCAGAGGATGGGTCGACAGCGTTGACGACGAGGCCCTTGGTGTCGCCTCCCACGCCCAGCTGCCGCGCAATCTGGGGCGTCAGCGGGATGACGGAAAGGCCCAGAGCTTTTTCGGCCAGGCCCTCACCCTGTTTTTCGGGCGGACGGTTGAACTTGTCGGAATCGCTATCCTCGTTGGGCCTGAAACTTTGCTGAGCGAGTTCGTCTTCGGTCGGGCGCTTGCCGACCGTGGCGGTCACGGTCATCCGCTTGCCTTCACGGATCAGTTCGATCGGAATGCGGCGTCCGGGAGCCGTATTCGCCACGAGGTAGGAAAGCGTCTGTTCGCTGTTCACCTCTTCGCCATCGACCTTGGTCACGACATCGCCCGGTTTGATGCCGGCCTTGGCCGCACCGCCGCCGGGTTGGACAGACTGGACAAATTCGCCCTTCTTGTGCGGAATGCCGAGAGAATCGGCGAGGTCTTCGTTGAGCGCCTGAATGCTCACTCCAAGAAAACCACGCTCGATCGCTTCGCCCTTCTTGAGCTTTTCGACGATCGGAGCGGCGACGTCGGCGGGTATCGCAAAACCAATGCCAACGCTGCCGCCGGTGGGCGAGAAGATGGCGTTGTTGATGCCGATGACCTGGCCCTTCATGTCGAACATCGGGCCGCCCGAATTGCCGCGATTGATCGATGCATCGGTCTGGATGTAGCGATCATAGGCGGTATTTGACCCGGTATTGCGATAGACCGCCGATATGATGCCGGAAGTCACCGTGCCGCCAAGGCCGAAGGGATTGCCGATGGCAATCACCCAATCGCCAACCCGTGCATTGGTCGAATCGCCAAAGTTGACGAAAGGAAAGGCCTTCTTGCTCTCGATCTTGAGCACGGCAAGGTCGGAAGCCGCGTCACGGCCGACCAGATTTGCCGGATATTCGTTACCGTCGGGCATGGTGACGGTGATTGATTCTACCTCGCCTGTACGGCTGTTGGGCGCAACTACGTGATTGTTGGTGACGACATAGCCGTCCGCCGAAACGATGAAGCCCGAGCCGAGCGACTGCGCCTCGCGCGTCGCCGGTGCATTTTCCTGTCCACCGAACAGGTCAGCGAAGGGCGTTCCCGCAAAGGGATTGAAGTTCGCGACCTTGACGCGCTGGCGAGTCGAGATGTTGACGACTGCCGGAGCAAGTTGCTCGGTCAAATCGGCAAAGCTTGCCGGCGCACCGGCGCGCGGTGCGACGGTGCCAATCCGGCTCGATTCGTTTTGGGCCACCTGGGCTCCGGCGGGGAAGCCTGTCATCAGGGAGATGGTTGCTCCCCCCAATAGCAATGCGGCTGTCAATCCATAAGCGTATCGCACGGGCTTCACGTCCTTTTGTTCCTTTCCTGCGGCACCAAGGTGGCGCTTCTCTGCAGACTGCGATTCAAACTTGTCGGCTTAACCAGTATTGAATGAACGCCTCATCGGCCCTTGAATTGCCGTAGGTATTCGTTGTCGGGCGATAGCAGAATGCTGCCCGAACCGGGGTTTTCCGAGTTCGCGAATGTCGTATCATAGCTCTGCATGGCGCGGTAAAAATCGTAGAACTCGGGATCCTTGCCGAACGCGTTGGCATAAATCCGGGCAGATTCGGCGTCGGCCTCGGCCCGGATGATTCGCGCATCACGAGCGCCTTGTGCACGGATCGTTCGGGCTTCGCGTTCGCGATCTGTCTCCATCCGCTGGAAGGCCGACTGCAGGGGGGCGCCATCGGGAAGATCGGTGCGCTTGATCTGCACGTCGATCACCTCTGCGCCGTATTGGCGCGCCTGGCGGTCGAGATTCTCGCGAACTTTGGCAAGTGCTGTCCCGCGTTCCGCAGTCAGCATCGCCTGGAAAGTACGGCGGCCAAGTTCCTGCCGCAGGACGGAGTTAAGGATGGGCTCCAGTGCCACCCTGACACCTTCGGTGGTGCCAGCCCGCTGTACCATTCGCACAGGATTGGTGATCCGGAACCGTGCATAAGCGTTGACGAGCAGGCGTTGCTGGTCGTTCGAAAGCACTTCCTCATCGGTCATTTCCAAGTCGAGCAGGCGCTTTTCGATTCGCGCGACACGGTCAGCAATCGGTATGCGTAAATAGAGACCGGCGGTTGTCTTGCCGCCGGGCGTGTTCACAACGCCGATGGGATTGCCAGCTCGGATGACCACGGCCTGTTCCTCCTCAGGCACGATGAACGCGCTCATCAGCAGGACGACGATGAGAGCGCTGATCGAGATGAGGGTGCCACGATAGGTTTGCAGGATGTTGGTCATCTTAGTGTTCCTTCGGCGCGGTCACGGTTGTCGATGGTTGCGCTTTGGCGCGGCGGCGGAGTTCTGGAAGCGGCAGGTAGGGAGTCACGCCCTGTGCCTCGATGATCGTCGTATCGGTTTGCGAAAGCACGCGTTCCATCGTCTCATAGTAGAGACGCTGCCGGGTGACCTTCGGTGCGAGCTTGTATTGCTCGTAGACCTTGTCGAACGCTTCCGATTCGCCCTCGGCCTGCGCGAGGATCTGCTGAGCATAGCCGCGGGCCTGATTGACCGCCGCGTCGGCATTCTGCTCGGCGACAGAGACGTCGCGAAAAGCATCGACCACTTCGGCAGGCGGGTCAGCCTTGGCAATTTCGACGCCGAGCACATCGATGCCTGCCCGGTAGGCGTCCAGCGTCTTTTGCATGCGTTCGCGCACGCGCTGTTCGATCTCGGCACGACCTTGCCCAGAGAAAGTTTCGTCGAGTGTTTTTTCAGCAACCGACGCGCGCATCGCCGCCTCGGCGGCCTCGTTGACCGTCTCGATCGGTTCGGCGAGCCGAAATTTGTATTGCTCGAGGTTCTTGATGTTCCAGCGAACGATATAGCTGAGATCGACGAGGTTCTGGTCACCGGTAAGGATCAGCTTCGCTTTCTGTCCCGATGCCGGGATACGCACTGCCCGAACGCCTTGTACGTCTACCACGTCGACAGTCTCGATCGGCCACGGTGCCGAAAAGGCGAGGCCGGAATTGAGCGTGCGGGTGTAGTTGCCGAGCGTCTTGACCACAGCCCGCTCCTGCGGACTGATTAGGTGCACGCTGCTGAACACGAGGCCAAGCACTAAAATTGCGCCGATGATCAGCGGAAACCATTTCCTGCCGCCAGGTAGCTCTGGCATGCGCGGCATGCCGCCTCCACCGCCGCCTCCGCCGCGTCGGTCGCGGCCACGGAAGATGTCCTCGATATTGGCAGAGCGCCGGGGCGGGCCGTCACCGGGCGGAACCCACGGATTACGTGGTCCAGGCGAGGGATTAGACTCGTCCGGGTCTTCCCCCTTGGGCTGATCCGGACCCGAATCCGGATCGTCGCCGCCCTTGTTCCCACCGCCCCATGGACTGCGACCGCCGGCCATAGCCAGCAAACCGCGCTTAAATGCACCGCCAAACTCTCTCATGTTTGCAATTATAGGGATACACTTGCGACAAAAACAGTGCCTCGACCCGGTTTTTCCCTACTAGGGGGCCGAAAAGCCTCGTAATGGCCCGGAGACATGATGAGCGACGATATCACTGAACGCCTGAAACTGGCCTTGCCGCCGCTGGGTGCTTCGCGTCTGCAGTCCATGAAAGTTGCCGATGGCGTGGTCACAACCGTGCTTGACGTCGCCGGTCTCGACAGGCTTGAGCGTGATCGGCTCGAAGTGGCGGTCAAGGATGCACTGCGCGGCGAGGCAGGTGTCAGCGAAGTGCGCGTCGCGATGATGGCCGACAAGCCAGCGCGGAAGATCGTCGCGGTCGGATCGGGCAAGGGCGGCGTCGGAAAGTCAACGCTGGCGGCCAATCTTGCGGTCGCGCTGGCGCGCACCGGTCGCAAGGTCGGGCTCGTCGATGCCGATATCTATGGACCTTCGCAGGCCCGGTTGCTGGCGACCGAAGGAAGCCGACCGACCGCGACGCCGGACAAGAAGCTGGTGCCGGTGGAAAGCCCGTGGGGCGTGCCGGTGCTCTCAATGGCGCATCTCACCGAGCCGGGCCAGGCGATCGCGTGGCGCGGTCCGATGGCGGGCAATGCACTTTCGCAGATGGTCGATGCCGATTGGGGAGAGGCCGAAATCCTGATTGTCGATCTGCCGCCGGGCACGGGCGATGTTCAACTCACCATGCTGCAGCGCTTCAAACCTACCGGCGCACTGATCGTTTCAACGCCGCAGGACCTGGCGCTGATGGATGCGACTCGGGCGATAGGACTGTTCGACCAGGGCAATGTTCCGATCATCGGCATGGTCGAAAACATGGCGGGATACGCATGCCCGCATTGCGGCGAGGTCAGCGATCCCTTCGGAACGGGCGGAGCGCAGGCAGCAGCATCGACCATGGGCCATGCCTTTCTGGGCCGCATCCCGCTCGATATTGCGATCCGGCAGGACAGTGATGCCGGCAATCCGTCTGCTGCCGGTGAGGGGCCGCAGGCCGAGGCCTTTGCCGAGATTGCCCAGCGCATCGCGACATGGCTCGACAATCAGGGCGGAGTGCCGGCTTAATGCAGTTTTCGCGCAGAGGCTTGCTGATCGGGACGCTGGCTGGTGGCGGACTTGCTATCGGCTATCTGCTGCGCCCCCGCCAGTTTTCCCTGCCGCTCAATGCCGGTCGAGGCGAAGTCGCCTTCGATGCCTGGATCAAGATTGCCGGCGACGGCGTGATCACTGTCGCGGTGCCGCAGCTCGAAATGGGCCAGGGCATTACCACCCTGATCCCGCAGATCGTTGCCGAGGAACTGGGAGCGGATTGGCGCCAGCTTGCCGTCGAATCCACCCCCGTCAGCGCGCACTATGCCAATTTGCCGCTCGCCGCGCGGTGGGCCGAGTTGTGGATGCCGGTTCTTGCAGGTCTTGCCGAGGACCAGGAAAGCCCGGTGACGCGGCGCTGGGCGCAGGATAATCGCTTCATGGCGACGGCCGATGGTATGTCGCTTGCCGCCTATGAGGGCCCGGCGCGCGCTGCCGCGGCCAGTGCCAGGGCGATGCTTTCGCAAGCTGCTGCGGCACAATGGGACATCGGTTGGGAAGAATGCACTGCGCGCGATGGTTTCATCCTGCATGGCGACAAGCGCCTGTCGTTCGCGTCGCTCTCCGAGAAGGCGGTAGGATTTGATCCGCCCGAAACGCCGCCGCTGCGTCCGGCAGCGGCAACCGAGGCACCGGGAAAATTCCAGGATGGCACGCCGCCTGACAGACCTCGGCTCGACCTGCCAGCCAAGGTCGACGGTAGTTACCTGTTTTCAGGCGACGTCCGACTGCCCGGCATGGTCTATGCCGCGATCCGGCATGGGCCGATCGGCAAGACTGAACTTGCTCATTTCGACGAACCGGCAGCGAAGGAAGAGCGCGGCTACATCTCGCTGGTTAGGGGCAAGGACTGGCTGGCTGCGGTAGCCGAGACTGGGTGGGCTGCCGAGCGCGTCCTGCGCGAGGCGGGAGCGGTCTTCAAGTCATCGGCAAGGGCCGAAAGTGGCCGAATCGAAGATGCTCTCGACAGGTCGCTGAAGTCCGCCGAGGGCCAGCGGGTTCACGAAACCGGCGATCCAAATGAAGTCCTCGATAAGGATTTCTCGCTGGTCGTGCGGTATGAGGTCGCGCCCGCCCTGCATGCCACGGTCGAGACAGCCAGCGCGACCGCGCGGCTTGCGGATGGCATGCTGGAATTGTGGATCGCAACCCAGGCTCCCGAGGCGGCGCGTAAGGCTGCTGGCGATGCGGTCGGGCTCGATGTGCGCGATGTAGTGCTCTACCCCATGCCGGCCGGTGGCAGTTTTGACCGCAGGCTGGAGCACGGCCATGCGGTCGAGGCAGCGATAATAGCCAAGCAGACCGGCCGGCCGGTGCAGTTGACCTGGTCGCGCTGGCAAGAACATGTCGCAGGATTGCCGCGCACGCCGGTCGGGGCATTGCTGGGCGCAAAGACCACATTGGAAGGTGATATTACCGGATGGCGAGCGCGGCTGGCGTTGCCGGCCACAACTCATGAGTTTGGTCGTCGCCTGTTCGGTGCGCAATCGGCGCAGGAGGCCATGGCGGCCAGCAGCGGTGAGACCGACCGGCTTGCCATGGAAGGTTCCGTGCCGCCCTATGCGATCACCCATATGGCGATCGAACATTTGCCAACCGATATCGGCCTGCCGACAGCACGGATGCGCGGCAATGCCCATGGCTACACCGCATTCTTCAACGAGAGTTTCGTCGACGAACTGGCCCATGCCGGTCATCGAGAGCCGCTTTCCTTTCGCATGGCAATGCTGGGAGGCGAGCCTCGGCTTGCCGAGTGCTTGCAGAAGGTTGCCACGCTCGCCGGCTGGGGCGGGGGCGGTGACAATAGTGGGCAGGGGCTTGCCTGCCACATCATCGGCGACACTGAATCGGGCGGGCGCATCGCGGCGGTTGCAACCGCACGGCGCGACGAGGGCGGGGTGCGCGTCGACAGCATCAGCGCGGTTGTCGATATCGGGCGGATAGTGAATGTCGATATTGCTCGTCAGCAGGTGGAAGGCGGGCTCATTTTTGGGATTGGCCTCGCGCTCGGATCGGGCGTTGCTTATGATGAAGGCCTGCCACTGAACGGACGGCTCGCCGGTCTCAACCTGCCGCTGCTCGCCGACTGCCCTGAAGTCGAAGTCGAATTCATCGAGAGTGACGCGCCTGCCACCGATCCCGGGGAATTGGGTGTCGCGGTCGCTGCGCCTGCCATTGCCAATGCACTGTTCTCGGCGACCGGCCTGAGGTTCCGCCGCCTCCCGCTGCTTTCGGAGGGATTGTGAGGCTTCCGGATGATCATCCCGAAACCCGGACCGGGGGCATCGGCCTATTGCTGGTCAATCTCGGCACGCCCGATGCGCCGACGCCGGGGGCGGTGCGCCGCTATCTTGCCGAATTTCTTTCCGATCCACGCGTGATCGAGATTCCCCGCTTGCTGTGGATGCCCATTCTCCATGGCATCATCCTCAACACCAGGCCGAGGAAATCAGCGCATGCATATGCTCAGGTGTGGACCGAGGAGGGTTCCCCGCTTGCTGCGATAACTGCGAAGCAGTCCGGGAAGTTGCAGGAGCGACTGGGAGAAAATATCCATGTCGGCTGGGCGATGCGATACGGCACACCGGCGATCGCCTCACAAGTGGAGCGGTTGAATGCGCTGGGTTGCGATCGCATCCTGTTCGCGCCGCTCTACCCGCAATATTCGGGCGCGACGACAGCCTCAGCCTTTGATGCCCTGGGCGATGCGCTTGGGTCGATGCGCTGGCAGCCGGCGATCAGAACCCTGCCAGCATATCATGATGATCCAGCCCATATCGGAGCTTTGCAGGCGGATATTGATCGTCAACTGGCGGCGCTGGCGTTCAAGCCGGAAGTATTGTTGTTGAGCTTTCATGGCATGCCGGAACGCACGCTAAAGCTGGGCGATCCCTATCATTGCCAATGCCGCAAGACCGCGCGGTTGCTTTGCGAAACGCTCTCGCCTGACCATCCGGGATTGCGCATTGAGGTCAGCTTCCAGTCGCGTTTCGGTAAAGCGAAATGGCTGGAGCCGTCTACAGAGGCGGTGCTGGCAGAAGAGGCTGGCAACGGCACGAAACGCCTCGCCATCGCCGCGCCGGGATTTTCAGCGGATTGTCTGGAGACTCTGGAGGAACTGGCGATTCGGGGGTGCGAGCAATTTATTGGCGCTGGGGGTGAAGAGTTCGCTGCGCTGACCTGCCTCAATGACGGCGAGGACGGTA
The DNA here is from genome assembly GCA_029247785.1 of Novosphingobium sp. GTDB lineage: Bacteria > Pseudomonadota > Alphaproteobacteria > Sphingomonadales > Sphingomonadaceae > Novosphingobium. Next base: position 6,393 of record JAQWKP010000362.1, on the reverse strand, counting down.
TGACGATGCTGGAAGCCTTGGTGCGACGCGAACTTGCAGGCTGGGTATAGCTGCACTTCTCCGCTAGCATTGCTCAAATCCTGGAACGGAGAGGGTAATGAGACTTACCGCGCAGTTTGAAACTGCGGAACTGACACCGCGGATCGGCACGGAAATCAAGGCGAGCAAGGCGGACCTGCTCGCGGGCGACTTCCGTGAGGAAATCCGCGACCTGCTTGAACAGCGCGGCATCCTGCTGTTTCGCGAGCTCGATTTCACGGATGAAGAGCAGCGGGCTTTTTCAGCAACAATCGGCGAAGTATTCGATCAGGGCGAAGACGGCATCTTTCGAGTCACGCTCGACCGGTCAATCACCCCCCAAGCGGACTATCTCGAAGCTACGACATTTTGGCATATCGATGCAGCACACACCAAGGTGCCCACCCGCGCCTCTATTCTGACCGCGCGCGTGCTCATCGAGGATGGCGGACGCTGGACTGAATTCGCCAACACCTATGCAGCCTATCAAGATCTGTCGCCCGAAAAGAAGCAATGGGCCGAGCGGCAGAAAGTCGTCCACTCGCAGGTCTATCTTCAAAGCGCGCACTACACGGACCCGACGCCTGAGTTGGCGGCGCATTGGCTCACCCATCCTGAACAGGTTCACCCGCTGGTCTGGACGCATCGTTCTGGCCGCAAGTCACTGCTTCTGGGCCGCAATGCGGGCCGTATCGTCGGCATGAGCGAGGAAGAGGGCGCGGACGAACTGGCCGAATTGCTTGACTGGTCGGGCCAGCCGCAATTCATTTATCGCCACCACTGGACTGTTGGCGACATGATTATCTGGGACAATACCGGGGTGATGCACCGGGTTGAACCTTATCGTGCTGACGCTGGCCGGTTGCTCAGCCGCTGTACTCTTGTCGGAGAGGAACCCGTCGCATGAACGCCGCTGACCCCTTGTTGCCCCTGCGCTATCTTCACACCATCCATGCCGCGCCCGAATGCAGTCGGCTGCGGGAAATCTACACCGATGTGTTTGGCGGGATCACTTTCCACGAAGGCTATTATGAGCCCGAGGATCGCGATGCGGCGCTGATCTATGTTGCCGACCACATGATCGAAGTGATGTCGCCGCGCCACACTGACGACATGGGCTACATGTTCGCGCGCTATCTCGACAAGGCGGGGCCGGGCTATCACTCGATTTCGTTCCGCATCCCCGATTGCGAAGCCGCGCATGAGCGCTGCAGCGAACTGGGCGTGCGCATCAATACGGCTTGGCCTGGCCTGATCTTCCTCCATCCCAAGAGCACCGGTGGGATCATCATGGAACTGACCGATCACATGATGCCCAACGATCCCTGGGACCTTCCGCATTGGCGGCGCGACTGGGCCGAGGGGCGTCCGCAAAAGCCGCATGCGCTGTCCCACATCGTCTGCGCGCCGCGCGATCCGGAAATGGCGATCGCATTTCTGGTCGATGTGCTGAGCGGGACGGCGCATGAGCCTGTGAATATCGACTGGCCGGAGCCGGCTACGGCAACACGGGTGGATGTGGCGGATATCTCGCTGCTCGTGCTTAATCCTGTCGACAAGCAGGATGGGCCGCTGGCGCGCTTTGCCAATGGCACCAATGGCGGGGTTTATGCCCTGGCCTGGCGGGTCAACGATGCGGGGTCTGCGGCTGACTGGTTCGCAAATAATCATGGCGGGGCCATTCCGACGGAGCCGCTTCCGGCGGGTACCGGCTATTCCCACGCTTATATTCTCGACGGTGCGCGGCACTGGTTCGTTGATCGGGGAAGCTGATCGGGGACTAATTCCTCTAATACATCCGTTCTTGACATATTTATGGTTTGTTCTACTCCTGTTCGCATTGAGAACCGGAGTAGATTTGCCATGAACCAGCTCAGCCTCGCCGACGATTTCAATTATGGATCCTCTGCCAGTGATCCCGCCGGAATGCCGATCGCGCTGTCGATCTTTGCTGATCGATCGCATCTGCGCTCGCAAATTTCCGAGGATGCGCATGCCGCTGGGCTACGCGTAACGACAGTCGCGAGCCTGGAGGAGCTGCTTGACGGCGCAGCGCGGCCACTGGGCGATGTTGTGCTGCTCGATTGCCCGCAGGCTGACGGAGCAGCGCTCGCTGCACTTTCCCGGCTCGATATGCGCGCGGCTCAGTCTGGCGCGCGCCTGATTGTCTCGACCACGCTTGAGGCGCTTGACGATGTTTTTTCCTGCATGGACCAGTCTGAGCCGCATCTGCTTGTCGATCCCACGCGGGCCGATCGGGTGATCGCGCTGGGCCAGCTCCTTTCGTGCTTCCCCGCAGCTCGATTGCGCGAACTTGGTGAAGAAGACAGGCTGATGCTGCTTCGGCTGGCCGAGCAGGTTGGCCAGATCGCCGAACGGATTGACCGGCTGAGCCCGAAGGGCGCCCCAGCTTCGTCGCCCCAAAATGAAAGCGCCTTCCGGTTTGAGTCTCCTCAGCGCGAATTCCGGACAAGTGAATCAGGCGATTCGGAGCGGCTGGTGCGTTCGGGGCGGCCACCGCTTCCCGATCCGCGTCTCGTGCGCCGGGTTATCCGTCAACGCCAACTGCGTGCCCGCTTCTTCGATGGCGACCTGTTTGCTGACCCGGCTTGGGATATGCTGCTTGATCTGACCGCGGCGCGGGCAGAGCATACCCGCGTCTCTGTCACCTCGCTGTGCATCGCCAGCGGTGTCCCACCGACAACTGCGCTCAGGTGGATCAGCCAGATGAACGATGCCGGACTGTTCGAACGCGTCGAGGACGATACCGACCGTCGCCGCGCATTCATCGTCCTAACCGACCGGGCCGCCGAGGCGATGGCACGCTATTTTGCCGAGCTTGGCGGGGGTGCCGCACAGCTGCTCTGAATCAAGCTGTTTGACAGACTTCGGCTTTGCTTTAACAACGCCCGCCTGATGAGGTATCCGGGCGGTTAGCTCAGTTGGTAGAGCATCTCGTTTACACCGAGAGGGTCGGCGGTTCGAGCCCGTCACCGCCCACCATTAAAGCGCATATTGGAACGCGTCCGCGCGCACTAATTCATGCCCTCGTGCCGCGAGCCCATCTTCCGCAAGCTTTGCCCGGTCATTTAAAATACGGTCCGCCCTGCTTTGAGCCGAAGCTGTAAAAAGGAATCTGGGTAATGACGGAGATTTCAGGGAAGGTGGCATTCGTCACGGGCGGCGGTGGGCCGTTCCAGCGAAGCCGGACAGCACCAGCCTATCACAAGGTCGAACTGTTCCGGCCACCGGAGGAAGTCGCCGAGATGGTACTGTCTGCAGTCCGCAGAAACCGCGCCTTCGCCCTGACTGACGACAGCTACCGGGATGCCTTTATCCGTCAGTATGTTGACCCGGTCATGCAGGCCTTCGAAGATGTCGCCGAGTTCGATCAGAAAATGAGTTGAGCAGGTTCGTCGCTCAGTCGCCATCTTCCGGCAAGGCGAACACCACCACTGCCGGAGCGCCGCGCACGCCGAAATCGACAAGGCCGAAGCCTCCGGTGGCCACTGCAACATATTGGCGTCCGTCGACCATATAGGTGCTGATGCCGCCGCCAATCGCCGCGCCGGTGTTGAAGCGATAGAGCACGCTTCCGTCGCTGGCATCCAGAGCCAGGAACATGCCGTCGGCACCGCCTGTCAGGATGATGCCTCCGGCTGTAGGTGTCACTGCTCCGATCATCGGCTTGGGCGCTTTTCTCGACCAGCGAACTTCGCCGGTTGCACCGTCGAGTGCATAGGTCCAGCCTTTCATCTTTTCAGGCGGATCGTAGGCGACATCGGCTTCGACATACCAGCTTCCGCGCTTGTAGCCCTGTGGCTTGGTAGCAGTGTAGGTCGCGCACCAATCCACGGTATTGACGAATAGCGAGCCGGATGAAGGATCGAAGGCCGGGCCGTTCCACTCGACGCCGGAAGTCGTGCCAGGGCAGACCCGTAGCGGTTTATCTGTGAAGGGAAGGGTATCGTTCAGGCGGGGTACGATGGGGGTACGGGCGACCTGTTCTTGAGTGTCCCTGTCATAGATATAGACAAAGCCCTCCTTGGTGCCGACTGCCATTAGGCGGCGACCGTCCTTCTCATATAGCGCGGGCGCGGCGGAGGTGTCCCAGTCGTGATAGTCTCCGGCGAGCTGCTGGACGTGCCAGGCGAGCTTGCCAGTGTCGATATCGAGGGCGACGATGGAATTGGTGTAGAGATTATCGCCGGGGCGGGCGGCCAGATAATAATCGGGTGCCGGATTGCCGACCGGCACGAAAACAAGCCGCTCTTCAGTGTCGACAGCCACCGTGGTCCAGGTCCCGCCGCCGCCATGTTCCGCACCAATCGTCCAGCTTTCCGCGTCGATCGTGTCGAAGGTCCAGATGCGCTCACCGGTGTCGGCATCGAACGCATAGACATGGCCGGGAACTCCGTAGTCACCGCCGGCAAGGCCTACGATGACGCGGCCATCGAACACGATTGGTGCCGCGCCGACGCTGTAGCCTGCACTGCCATCGGCAACATGGACATCCCACAGAAGAGCGCCGTCCGTCATGTCCAGCGCTATGAGGTGGCCGTCTGGCGTGCCGCGGAACAGCTTGCCATCATAGGCCGCAACACCGCGGCTTGTCTGGATACCTTCCGGGCCTGCCGGGGCATAGGTGTAGTCCCATTTTCGCTCGCAGGTCGCTGCATCGAACGCGAATACGCCGTAGGTGGAGGCGACGAAGCCCATCCCTTTGTAGACCAGCGGACTGCTCTGGAACGAGCCGAGGACGCCGGGAGACATGATGCAGGCGGGCCGGAGTTTCGCTGCGTTGGAGGTGTCGATCTGCGCCAGTGTTGAATATCGGTCGCCCGCATAATTGCGGTTGAACATCAGCCAGTCGGATGGGTCCGCCCGGGCAAGCTCGGCATCGCTGGGGGAAGACGTCTTTGCTTGAGCAACCGTTGGCGGACTTGCTGGCAGGTTGAGGGGCAGGGCAGGGCCGGATGGCTTGTCATCGGCATTTCCCTCTCCCCTTGGAATCAGCGCCAATTTGCCATCCAGGGTAGCGGAAAGATCCAATTCGAAGCCATTGGCAGACAGGATGTAGGCGGTCAGGCTGTGGTAGGCCTCTTCCGAAAGGCTGTTCGGGGCAAATTTCGGCATGAAGTGAACTGCGCGGGCAAGCTCGCGCAATGTCTTGTCCGCAGTCAGCCAGTGCGCAGCAAAGGTATCGCCTTTCAAAGCAACCGCGCTGCCATTGTCGAGCCCGATCCCATGGCAAGATGCGCAGTTCCGAGCGAACAGCGCCTTGCCCACAGTTGCCTCGGCAGCGGTGAATTGCGTTGGTGCCGGATCCTCTGCTCCAGCCGGCGCGCTGGTGAACAAGATCGCGGAAAAGGCGAGCAATGCGAATGGTAATTTGAAGGCCAGCAAGGATCGATTTGCTCGGAGGGCAGCTTCAGCCAAGCGCGTATTCCGGGCCATGTTGCTTAGTTCCTTCCAGATCTTCGTGATTTGGGCTGCGATTGCGCCGCTGATCGATTATTCCGATGTTCGGAGTGGCAAGCGAGGTGAGATTGGCGATTTTGAGAGGTTGACGGATCAGTTCGTCCAGTGAATTCCACTCACCAGTATTGCCTTGTAAAGCAAAGATTTTACATGGAGACTGATGATCCCCTAAGCTGATTTCATCACTATCAGGCCCCAAACTCCAAACCTAGTCCCATTGGATGCAGCAATCTCCCGCGCTTTAGCTCGTCCGCTCCCTCCTCGCCAGGATTCAATTCGATTGGGAGAAAATCGGTGTAGAGCTCAATGCAGTGGCCATTGCACCAATGCTGGGGAACGAACCGTATACCAGCATAGCCAAGACAATCTCCGTCCCATCAACGCATCATTCTGGCAAAGCGGACGTTCGGTGGGGGCTATCTGCGAAGATGGAAGGTTTGCAGGAATCAGCAGCTGGAGAAACATACTGTCAAGTGGCTCGCAAGGGCCGGAAACTGGTGTTAGAAACTGAGCCGGGAGCGAGATGGATCCTCGTACTATCGATGCTGTGCAGGCGGATAAATTTCTGCTGCGACGAGTGACAGGTGGACCGCATCCAAAAACTTTCGGACTACAAAAGTGAGTTTTTCATCATCCGTAAGCGCCGGTAATTCCTCGAGCGGTGGCGGCATGAGGACCGAGTTTAGCCGGTTGGCGGTGTCTTAGCCCGTTAGAGCTGTGCCATTATGATGTTGGCGAGGAAGGAGCATGTGATGGCACGCAAGCGGCATAGTGATGAGGATTGTATGAAGCTGCTGCGTTCGATCGAGCTGCAATTGGCGGCTGGATCGGATGTCCCATCGGCGTGTCGATCAGCCGGGATCAGCGATGCGACGTATTACAACTGGCGCAAGA
>JAQWKP010000360.1 GCA_029247785.1 Novosphingobium sp. | reverse complement strand
ATCCTCCACCGCGCTCTGACCAGCGGCGATTATTCGACCGGCACGGTCACGCCGACAGCAGCGCCCTCGATGGACATCCAGGTCTCATCCAATTTTGAACGGTTGCTGTTCGACCTTGGCGGGCGTGACGGTGGGGCGCTGGCTGCGCAGATGGCAGGTTTCGAAAGCTCCAGGGCGATGCAGCTGACCAACGCGCAGCGCGACGGTGCCGCAGCGCTATTTTCCAGTGCCCGGGCGGATGGCGATGCCATGAACGGCGCGATGCGCTGGGCGTGGGAGAATTGCGGCGAGCTGGTCGATCCGCACACCGCTTGCGGGCTTCATGCCGCACTTGAATCCGGTATCGATCCGCGTGTTCCTGTCGTCACTCTGGCGACAGCGCATCCAGCCAAGTTTCGCAAACCGGTTGAGCATGCGACCGGCCAGCGTCCCGCTATGCCAGATCGTGTCGGCGATCTGCTCACTCGCGAGGAGCGCTGCACCGAACTGCCCGGCGATTATGCGGCGGTGGCGGACTATGTTTCCGCCCATGCCGCCCAGCGGAGCTGATGGCGCAGATCGCGCCTGAACCGATCATCCTCGCCGGTGAGGGCTGGGATGATTACGCGCTGATCGACAGCGGGCATGGTCGCAAGCTGGAGCGCTTCGGCCCCTATCGCTTCATCCGTCCTGAGCCGCAAGCCCTGTGGAGTCCGCGACTTGATGAGGACGGGTCCGAATGGGATGCGCATGGCGAATTCGTACCCGGCTCAGACGAAGATGGCGGCGGCAGGTGGTATTTCGACCAGCCGGTCCCGGACGAAGGCTGGCCGATTGGCTGGCGCGACGTGCGCTTCACCGCGCAATGCACCCCGTTCCGGCATCTTGGATTCTTCCCGGATATGGCACCAGTGTGGGACTGGATGGGTGGAACGTTGGCCCAGACTCCTCGCGAGGATTCAACCACACTCAACCTGTTTGGCTATACCGGAGTCGGCACTTTGGCGCTGAGCGAGTATGGCCTGGTCACCCATGTCGATGCCTCGAAGAAGTCGGTGGCGCAGGCCAAGGCAAACGCCCAGTTGTCGGGCCTGGCAGACAGGCCCGTCCGCTGGCTGGTTGACGATGCTGCAAAATTTGCCGCGCGCGAGGTGCGGCGGCAGAAGCGCTATGACGGGATCATTCTCGATCCGCCCAAATTCGGGCGCGGACCGGATGGCGAAGTCTGGCGGCTGGAAGAGCATCTGCCCGGCCTGATCAGCAGCTGCCGCAAGCTGGTCGATGATGATAGCCAGTTCCTGTTCCTCACTGTCTATGCTGTGCGTATGTCCTCGCTGGCGATTGCCGGGTTGCTCGCGGAGTATTTCGCCGACTTGCCCGGCGTGATCGAGCACGGCGATCTTGCGGTGCGCGAGGAAGGGGACGGGGCTCGCCTCCTGCCGACCGCGATTTTCGCGCGCTGGCGATCGCGCTGACAACTGCGCTCGCGAGGTCTGGTCTCACCAGTTGATTCGCTTTAAGGGGCCATCATCGCTGATTGAGATACAGGAAGCCCGAATTGTTCGAGAATCTGACTAGCGGTGAGAACCTGCTGCGCCTGTGGTTTTACGGCTTTCTTGCCGTAGGCCTGATCGCCGGCATCGCCAGCGGTTTCTTCAAAGCGCGCAAGATCCAGCCGAGCGGGTTTCGCTGGAAGATTTTCGGCCACGAGATCGGGTTTGGAGCGATCAATGTGTTCATTTCGGGCTTCACGATTGGCCCGGCTACGGCCTGGCTTACGCTGAATGGCTGGATCACTTTCAACGAAGCGCCTGTCGAATGGTGGGTGATCGCGCTGGAATATGTGCTCTATTTCTTCCTGTTCGACACCTGGTTCTACTGGCTGCACCGCTGGATGCACCGCGAGCCGGTCTACACGCTGATACACAAGCTGCATCACCACTCGACCTCGCCCAATCTCATGACGACGCTGTCGGTCAATCCGCTCGAATCGATCATCAATGGCGGTTTCGTTCCGCTGTTCCTGACGGTTTTCGTGGTGCATCCTGAGAGCATGGCGCTGATCTTGCCGACCAACATCATCATGGGGCTTTACGTCCATTCGGGTTACGAATTCTTTCCTCGCTGGTGGAACAAGTCCTGGACCACAAAATGGTTCATCACCGCCACTTTTCACGACCAGCATCACCACTATTTCGTCCATAATTTCGGTGGCTATACGACGATCTGGGACCGGTTGTGCGGAACCATGCGGCCCAAATTCGAGGCCGACTACGCCAATCCCAAGGCCAAGCGCGGGCGCGCGCCGGAAGCGGGTCAGACCGAGACAGCGTAGTCAGTCGCCCTGCAGTTCCTTGAGGAAGCTGCGGACACGATTGGCGTTATAGCCAAGATCACCGCCGCCAACCTGGCTGACCGAACGCATGTCGATCGTGCTCGACGCGCCGTCCTCGCTGGGGACCACCCGCAGCACGACATCGTCGCGGAAGCGGATATAGGCGGCATAGGCGGTGGCCTCGAACCGGCCATGATCAGGATCGGCTGCCGCAACGGTCCATCCACGCCCCTTGGCGATCCTGTCAGCATCGGCGATCACCTCGGCGACCGGTTTGGCAATCGTGACGGGCTTGAGGTCGGGAAACGCTTCGGCGTGGATTTTCTGCCAGTTCTCGATGGTGCCAACGCCGACGAGATTGTCCTCACGCATCGGCAGGACGGCGAATTCGGGCGGATTGGCGAGATCGGTAGTGGCATCGTGGATTGGCGGATAGTCGGCAGCCGGGATCATGTAGGAGGCGATCACTCCGAGGTAGGCGCCGCTCAGCACCAGGCCCCAGACAGCCGGCTTGCGCGTAGCACCCGTCTTTCCCATGCCGATCAGTAGTGCCAGCACAGCAACGACGAACCCGATTGCTGCCAACAGCAGGCCAACTGCGATCCCGCCGAAGCCAGGCAATTTCGCGACGATATCGTATCGCGCCAGGGTTGCTCCGGCGAAACCCACAATTACCGCGCCCAGCCCGAGGTACTTTGCGATACCGCCCAGACGACCAGCCCATTTTGCCCTTGCCATGCCCCACTCCTTCATTGTTCTGTTGTCTTCCCGACTGATACAGGTTTTTGCGTTCCGAAAACAGGCGCAAAGCCGTAAGGCTGGACAGGTCGCGGGCAAAATGCCATCCGCGCCAGCTTGACCAGAGCCGGAAGGTAGAGCCTTGGCCGACAGCCTGATCCTTGAAGTCGCCGATCTTGAAGTGGATGTGCTCACCGGGATCTATTCCGAGGAGACCGGCAAGCCGCAACCCTTGCGGATCAGCGTCGCAGTTCGGATGAAACCGGCGGAAAGCTATGTGGCGGACACGCCTTTGTCGGCCAGCAAGAATTACATGGACCTCAAATTCGCCGCGACCGAAGCGTTCCCGGCAGGTATTCATTTCAAGCTGATCGAATCGGTTGCCGACCACATTTGTGAGACTCTGTTCGTGCAGGACAGCCGCGTCGAACAGGTCACTGTCAAGATCGTCAAGCTGGCGATAGCCGAAGCGAACGAACGGATCGGCATCACGCTTTCCCGTGAGCGTCGCTGATGGCGCTGGTGCGGCTTGCACAATTGCCTGACGAGCCGCTTGCGGCGGCGGCCCAATTCCATGCGAGCGAGCTGCCCGGGATCCGCCGCGCATTGGATAACCGACCTGACCAGCTGACTCTCGTCTTCGCGCCTGCAGACCATAGCCATCACGCTTGGCGGCTGGCCGCGGTGCAGGAATTGGCCCGCGAATATGCGCCGCTGCGGGTCAATGCAGCGGTGAGCGACGAGGACGATGCGATTGCAGCGGCTGCGACCTATCTATCGGAGGCAAAAGGTCTGACAGGCCAATTGCTTGCACTCGATGGCAATGGCGCCGGGCCGGTGCTATAAGACAAATTATGACGCAACCCGCGCCTCTTATTGACCAGTTCTCCCGGCGGATTACCTATCTGCGCCTGTCGGTGACTGACCGCTGCGATTTGCGCTGCGCCTATTGCATGCCTGAGCGCATGACTTTCCTGCCGCGCAAGGAAGTCCTGAGCCTTGAGGAACTGCACGACATGGCGCTTGGCTTTATCGCTCGGGGGATCACCAAGATCCGCCTGACTGGCGGAGAACCGCTGGTGCGGCGCGACATGATGGAGCTGGTGCGCGCGCTTGGCCGCAAGCTGGGTGACGGCCTTGAAGAGCTTACAATGACCACCAATGCGACGCGGCTGGACGAATTCGCCAATGGTCTGGCCGACGCGGGTATCCGCCGCATCAATGTCTCGCTCGATACGCTCGACCGCGCAAAATTCGAAAATCTCGCTCGCCGCGATTCGCTTCCGCAGGTGCTTGAGGGCCTTGCGGCGGCCAAGGCGGCGGGGCTCAAGGTCAAGCTCAACACGGTGGCGCTCAAAGGCATCAATGAAGAGGAAATTCCCGATCTGGTCGCCTGGGCGCATGGCCAGGGCTTCGATATGACGCTGATCGAAGTGATGCCGCTTGGCGAGGTCGAGGAAGACCGTTTTGACCATTACCTGCCCTTGATCCCGGTTCGCGAGCAAATGGAGCAGCGCTGGACTTTGACTCCAAGCGATCATCGCACCGGCGGCCCTGCGCGCTATGTCGATATTGCAGAGACCGGCGGACGGCTCGGCTTCATCACGCCGTTGACCAATAATTTCTGCGATGGCTGCAACCGCATCAGGGTTACTGCGACCGGCCAGCTATACGCATGCCTGGGTGGCAATGAACAAGTCGATCTGCGCGAGGCGATGCGCTCGGCTGACCCCGAAACAGCGCTGTCTGATGCGCTCGATGTGGCGATGAAGATCAAGCCCGAGCGTCACCATTTCGTGATCGACCGGCCCGGAGGCGCACCGGCACTCGCGCGGCACATGTCCATGACGGGCGGCTGACGCGATGGCCCTCAAGCTCGTCTTCCTGGGGCGTCTGGAGGATCTGGCAGGCGCGGGCGAGATGGAGATCCTGACAGTCTCATCGCTTGCCGAAGTGCTGGCTGGGCTTGAACCCGAACTCGCTGCCGCGCTCAATTCCGCCAAGGTGAGACTGGCGGTCAACGGCAAGTTGGTGGCGGATCGTGGTGCCTTGATGCTGCGCGATGGCGACGAACTTGCTTTCCTGCCTCCCGTGAGCGGGGGCTGACGTGGAGCAGAATTCGGACGAGGCCGGGGCGGGGGCCGATGTTCGCCTGCTGACGGAAGACTTCGATCCCGCAGGTGAGCTTGCTGCCTTTACTGCGAGTCAGCCAGCGGCGGGTGGCATCGTCAGCTTTCTTGGCCAGGTGCGCAGTGGTGCAGGAGAGGGCGGCGATGTCGAAGCGCTAGAGCTACAGCATTATGAGCCGCTGACCCTGCCGGAGATGCGCGAGCTTGCCGGGGCGGCGCTGGAGCGCTGGCCGCTTTGCGGACTGCTGATCATTCACCGCGCCGGACTGATGCAGCCGGGCGATCCGATC
>JAQWKP010000359.1 GCA_029247785.1 Novosphingobium sp. | reverse complement strand
ACCAAGACCGCTATGCTTGCCGAAACCTTCATCTTCCGGCCTCAGTGAATGGAACCGCTCGAAGATCCTTTCATGCGAGCCGCGCGGGATACCGACGCCGTGGTCAGACATGGCTATCGTCACAAGCGAGCCTTCGCGCGTCATCTCGATCTCGATTCTGCCCTGATCCGGTGAGAACGACACGGCGTTATCAAGCAGATTGTGCAAGACTCGCTCGAGCCTGGGGGCATCGCCAGCCACGCGCAGGTCTTGACCAACTCCGCGAATGTCAATTTGGCATGAACCATTGACGCCGCGGCGATCCCTTTCCTCGGTGAGTGCAGTTACAATCTTGAGCATATCGACCGGCTCAAAGACGGTTCGACTGAGCTGCGCGTCAATGCGGCTGGCATCGGCGATTTCAGTCACCAGCCAGTCAACCCTTTCGACATCCTGCATGGCGATGTCCATCAGCTGCTGGCGCAGGGCAGGGTCTTCAACCTTCTCAAGTGACTCCAAGGCACTGCGCAAGGATGTGAGCGGATTCTTGACCTCATGAGCAACATCAGCAGCAAAGCTTTCCACTGCATCGATGCGTTGCCTGAGGGCTGCAGTCATGTCCGAAATAGCGCGCGCCAGGAGGCCGAGCTCATCGCGTCGGTCTGGCAGACGAGGGACGACCACTTCACGGTCACGGCCAAGGCGCACCCTGACGGCGGCGCGCACTAGTTCTCGCAAGGGCTGGACGATGGTGCGGGCCAGAAACAGCGACAGCAGAATTGATACGACGAGGGCCGCACCGACGATAATCGCGAGCGTCTGGCGGGCGTTGCGGACATTCTGGGTAATGTCTCTGGCGTTGCGGGTAGTCATCAGGACCGCGCCATCCGGTCCGATCGGCGTTGCAGCCGTAATGACTGGCGTTCGGTCAGGAGCGAGGCGGTTACGGATAACTGTCTCCTCTGTCTGGATCGCCTGGCTGATCTCCGGCCATGCCATTGCGCCCGGTTCCGCCGGCTCCTCATAGTCAGGAATAGGCGGCGCGCCGAGCAGGAAGTCCATGCCGCGGTCAAGAATGCGGGCTGCGTGTTGGTACCAGGGCTCGCCGTCGGGGTCCGTGAGGACGAAGGAGGGTGGCGCAAGCTCGAAGCTGTCGGCGACCAGTTGGCCTTCGGCATCGTATAGCCTGAGGCGCAAATGTTGTGCGATGCCGATCTGAGTCAGCAGATCGACTCGTCCTTCTCGTGATGCCTTCTCCAGACCCTTAGCCGTGATCTGGACTTCCTCTCGTGCCAGCCGGAACCGTTCGCCCAGCAACTCATTGCGGTAGCTGTCGAGATAGAAGAGGCTCCCGGCTAGCAGGCCAAGGGCAATGATGTTCACGAACAATATCCGCGCAGTCAGGGTTATGCGGGGCGGCCAGCCGAGGCGCTCACCGATCAGACTTGGCAGTGTCCTAGCCATCAGTGAATGCATAGCCTGCGCCATAGAGCGTCTCTATCGCGGAGAATTCGGAATCTACGGCGCGGAATTTGCGTCGCAGTCGCTTGATGTGGCTGTCGATGGTGCGGTCATCGACAAACACGTCATCGCTATAAGCCGCATCCATGAGCTGGTTGCGGCTCTTCACTACGCCTGGGCGAATCGCCAGCACCTCAAGAATCAGAAATTCGGTGACAGTCAATGAGACCGGCTTGTCGGCCCACGTCACCTTGTGCCGAGCAGGGTCCATCCGCAATCTTCCGCGAAGGACCGGATCGGGCAGTTGCTCGCTTGTTTCGTCGTCTGGTTCAGCGTGGACCAGCTCGCTGCGTCTCAGGATTGCGCGGATCCTTGCAACCAACAGCCTTTGGCTGAACGGTTTGGCGATGTAGTCATCTGCGCCAAGCGCAAGGCCGAGTGCCTCGTCGGGCTCCTCATCCTTGGAAGTCAGGAAGATCACCGGCAGCGCAGAATTCTGGCGCAGGCGCTGCAGCAAATGTAAGCCATCCATCCGCGGCATCTTGATGTCGAAGATCGCAAGGTCCGGCGGGTTGTCGAGCAGCGCCTTCAGCGCCGTCTCCCCGTCGCTATAGACCCTTGTAGAAAACCCTTCGGCCTGCAGGCCGATAGAGAGTGTGGCGAGGATGTTCCGGTCATCGTCGACCAAGGCGATACATTGCTGCCTGTCTTCGTCGGTATGTCCCGCTTCATCCTGCTGCTTCAACCGCTGGGCCATCATTACTCCGGCAATATCCGGTTGGACGAATGGTCCGTAGCTCTAACCGGGTCCGGTGACAACGCGTCATGTCGGTGTGATGCTTCTAGTGGCCACCTGTTAGAAATCGCTAATTTGCCTGAGAGGAACAAGTTGATTTGACGATTAATCCCGGCTCTACTATTCGGCTCGAGATTCCAAAAACTGTCCACTCTCAAACGCCGACCGGCAGGTTGCGGACAGCGCCCTTATGGAGATAAAGTTGACCACTGGTTCCCTCAATTTTCCGCTTGGCCGTCAAGGCATTGAGACCAAGGCGCAAATTCATGCCAACTTGGGCACGAAGGCCCTGGTTGAGCATGCCGTTAGCAATGGCGAGGGAATGCTTGCTGCCGATGGGCCGCTGGTTGTCGCTACAGGAAAGCACACCGGTCGTTCGGCCAAGGACAAATTCATCGTCCGCGATGCAGAGACGGAAAGCAGCGTCTGGTGGGGATCGACCAATGTGTCGATGACATCCGAGCATTTTGCAGCCCTCAAGGAGGACTTTCTTGCTGCGTTGGCGGAAAAGCAAACCCTCTACGTTGCGGACTTGTATGGCGGTTCGCAGCCCGAGCACCGGGTGAATGTTCGGGTGATCAACGAATTGGCATGGCACAATTTGTTCATCCGCACTTTGTTGGTCAGACCGGATGCAGACCAGCTGGAAGGATTCGAGCCAGAATACACGATTATCGACCTGCCCAGTTTCCGGGCGGATCCTGAGCGGCATGGCTGTCGTTCGGAGACGGTGATTGCAGTCAACTTTTCCGAGAAACTGATTCTCATTGGCGGCACTTCCTATGCCGGCGAGATGAAGAAGAGCGTCTTCGGTATTCTCAATTACCTGCTGCCAACCCGGGACGTCATGCCGATGCATTGCTCGGCGAATATCGGCTCGGATGGCAAGACAGCGGTATTCTTCGGCCTGTCCGGAACCGGCAAGACCACACTTTCCGCCGATGCCAGCCGTACTCTAATCGGCGATGACGAGCATGGCTGGTCGGATACCAATGTCTTCAATTTCGAGGGCGGTTGCTATGCGAAGATGATTCGTCTTTCTGAAGAAGCCGAACCGGAAATCTACGCAACCACACGGCGATTTGGGACTGTGCTAGAAAATGTAATGATCGATCCGGAGACTCGTCAGCTTGATCTTGACGATAACTCGCTGGCCGAAAATTCGCGCGGGGCTTACCCAATCGACTTCATTCCCAACACGTCGGCCGAGAATATGGGGCCGGTGCCGGCCAATATCATCATGCTGACGGCCGATGCTTTTGGCGTGCTGCCGCCGATTGCGCGGTTGACGCCCGATCAGGCGATGTATCACTTCCTCTCGGGCTACACCGCCAAGGTTGCTGGGACCGAGATCGGCGTTACCGAGCCGGAAGCGACATTCTCGACCTGCTTTGGCGCGCCCTTCATGCCTAGGCATCCGTCGGTCTATGGCAATTTGCTGAAGGACCGGATTGCCCGGGGCAGTGTCCGCTGCTGGCTGGTCAACACAGGCTGGACGGGCGGCAAGGTGACGATGGATGGCATCAGCCGCATGCCGATCAAGGCGACGCGGGCGCTGCTCAACGCCGCGCTCGACGGCAGCCTGAACGATGTCGAGTTCCGCGAAGATCCGAATTTCGGCTTCGAGGTGCCTGTCTCGGTACCGGGTGTTGATCAGAAGCTGCTCGATCCTCGTGCGGCTTGGGCTGACCCGAGCGATTATGACGAGACCGCGCAAGGCCTGGTGCGCCAGTTCATCGATAATTTCGCGAAATTCGAAGATCACGTCGACGAAGGTGTTCGCAGGGCTGCACCTGCGGCGGCGTGAGAAACCCAGCTGCACCCAATTCGCAATCTGCAACCTGAGACTGAACGACTGGAGAAGAAATCATGGGTTTACTCGACGGAATTCTCAAGCAGGTCGCCGGTTCGCCAGATACGATCGCTCAACTGGCCGAAAAGGTGGGGATCGATGCTGGTCTTGCCGAAAAGGCAGTGGCAGCGCTTGGACAGTCACACCCGGAAGACGGGGATACGGTCGAATTGGCGGCGAACAAGACCGGTCTCGACACCGGGAAAGTCACTGAAATTCTCGGTCAGCTCGGCGGCGAAGGTGCGCTGGGTGATATCGTCGGCAAGCTGGGTGAAAATCCGCAGTTGTTGAGTGTCTTCGACATGCTTGACCGGGATGGCGACGGCAATCCGCTCGATGATATTGCAGGCATGGCCAAGGGCTTGTTCGGCAAGGACTGACGCTCAGCCAGCCGCCGCAGCGATATAGGCGTCAACATTCCCTGACAGCACGTCGAGCGGGACGTTGCCTCCCTCGACGATTGCCTGGTCAAAATCGCGCAGGTCATAGCGCTTGTTTAGCGCGGCCTCTGCACGGGCGCGCTGGCGGATGATCTCGCTATGGCCCATCTTGTAGCCGCAGGCTTGCCCCGGCCAGCTGCAATAGCGATCGACTTCACTTGTCATCGTCTCGGGCTTGTTGCCATTTCTCGTCACGAAAAAGTCGATCGCCTGCTCGCGCGACCAGTCCTTGGCATGAAGGCCGGTATCCGCGACCATGCGGCACGCGCGAAAGGCAAGACTCTGCAGATAGCCAAGCTGACCCGCAGGATCGCCCTCATAA
This sequence comes from Novosphingobium sp., assembly GCA_029247785.1. Classification (GTDB taxonomy): domain Bacteria; phylum Pseudomonadota; class Alphaproteobacteria; order Sphingomonadales; family Sphingomonadaceae; genus Novosphingobium. The sequence goes on along the minus strand of JAQWKP010000359.1, from coordinate 9,118 downwards.
GCGCCTAGTTCGTCAGCCAGCTGCTGTGCATAAAGCGCCCAGCCTTCGCTGAAGGCGTTGAACGACAGCACTGAGCGGATCAGCGGCAGGCGATTGGCATATTCGCCCTGCCAGACATGGCCGGGGATCGCCTCGTGATGAACGAGAGTCGGCAAATCATAGGTGCGATGGAGTGCAGTGGTCCTCAGGTTGATCCACATCTTGCCGGGGATGGTTCCGTCGATCGAGCCCGGACCACCATAGGCCACGGGCGCGCCGGGTTCTTCCGCAGCAGGCAAGCGGCGCACTTCAAGATTACCGGGGACCAGCTTGCGAAAGGCGCGCGGCATCTGCCGCCTGATCCAGTTGGCCCTGCGCCTGATGAAGGCGACGATTTCTGCCCTGCCGGGATCGCCAGTTGCGAACATGAAAGCCGGGTCGCGTGCAAGCTCAGTCATGCGGTCACCAACGGTACCGGACGTATATCCCAGCGACGCCAGGATCGGGTCCATCCGGGCGTGAAGCGCAGCCAGTTCCTCAAGGCCAAGTTCATGTATTTCGCCGGGCAAAAGTCGAGTCGTGGTTCCCGCCCGTAGCGCCCAGGCATAGAACTCGTCACCATGCGGGCGGGCCGAGATGCCCGGGTCGCTTGTCGCCAGTGCGCGTTGCCGCCTCAGTTCGGCAAGCTGTTCCTCAAGCGCGGGAACGATTTCTTCGGTGACGATGGTGTGAGCGTGGATACCGTATTCGCCGATATAACCGAGTGCTTCCTGCATCCGACCGGTCAGCGAACCGACCAGCGCGCCGCCTCTACGCGCGTCGGCCAATGTCTGCTCCATTTGCGCGATTGTCTTGTCCAGCAGGAAGTCTGGCGGGACCACACCCATTTCGCGCGCGCTGCGAATACGGACAACTTCGCCGCGCAGTGTGCCGGGAATGGCGGATAGGCGCGATAGGTAGGCGTGGACATCGTCCAGGTCGCGGATAGGGTGATCGGCATCGAGAAAGCGCGGTGCATCGATATAGGCCCCGACATTCTGGATGACGGCATAGGGCGTGTTGCGCCAGCCACCGACCGCGACATCGCCATAGGGTAGAGCCAGGCCATCGAGCGCCGTTTGGTATGCGCTGCGCACAACGGCCATGCTCGTGCGGGTGGCGGCATCCAATGAGCTTGCATCGACCGCTTCAACTCTGCGCTGATCATTGCGAAGGATAATAGCGAGGCGCTCCATCCCTCCAGCAGACCTGTCCTTGAGGCGAGAACGCAGATATCCATGCGCTCCCGTGTCGATCCCTAGCGATGTCCCCTGTTCCGGATCGCTTTCGATCAGTCGCCAGGCAATTGCTTCGAGCAGAGACTTCGCGTCGTTCGTGGACGTTGAGGGCAGCCTGCTGTGCGCGCAGGATGGCAGGACAAGGCTTGCACCGGTCGCAGCCAGCAGGCTTAACGCAGAGCGCCGATTCAATCTCGCTGCGGCCATGCGCGATGATTGGCGATGGCAGTTGGGCAAGTCAATTCATCGCACACCGTTTCGGGAGGTTTTTCTCGATCGTCCTCTGCTCTATCGAGGGTCCAGACGCTAATTGTCGTCGTGATAGAGCTGTTGGAGAATTGAAATGGCAACCGTCCTGTCGATCATGGTCCTGGCGATGATCGGCCTGCTCGCCGGTGCGGTGTTTCTGTGGCGCAGACCCGGCGGGCGCAAGCAGGCATTGCTGATGCTGGTGCTCGTAGCCGTTATCGCCGGGAATGTAGCAATACTCACCCTGCCCGGTCCGGGTGGAGAAGCCCCGATTGGTGCAGTGCCGGAGTAGGCAAGGCCCGAACCCGGTTGCCGCTATTTGATAGGGCAATCCGGCGCGAGGCGCATATCGAGATAATTATCGACCGAGCGCATCATCTCATCGACCTCGGCCTCGTAGAAATGGTTGGCGCGAGGGATCTCGTCGTGATGGATGGTGATATGTTTTTGTGTGCGCAGCTTGTCGACCAGCTTCTGCACCGCACCGGGCGTGACAACTGTGTCGGCGGTGCCTTGGACGATTATCCCCGATGAGGGGCAGGGCGCGAGGAAGCTGAAATCATACATGTTGGCTGGCGGCGACACCGAAATGAAGCCTCTGATTTCTGGCCGGCGCATAAGCAACTGCATGCCGATCAGCGCGCCAAAGCTGTATCCCGCGATCCATGTTGTCTGTGCTTCAGCGTGGATCGACTGCACCCAATCAAGTGCTGCGGCAGCGTCGGAAAGCTCGCCGATGCCATTATCGAAGCTGCCCTGGCTGCGACCGACTCCACGGAAATTGAAGCGCAAAGTGGCAAACCCGCGATTGACGAAGGTCTTGTACATGAACTGCGTGATCCGGTCGTTCATCGTGCCTCCGGCTTGCGGATGCGGATGAAGGATCATTGCCACTGGCGCTCGTGGACGGGGACCTGGCTGGAAGCGACCTTCGAGCCGGCCTTCGGGGCCTGGGAATATCACTGCGGGCATGTCTAATAACCTGACTTTGTCGATTTCCCATCACGCGGCGTCGGTTGCGGGACTGTCGGCGTGCTAAGGGCGTGCGAATGAAGAAGCGCTCGCTATATAGAAATTCATCTTGCAAAGACAACTTCTGAACCATGCCAGCCGAATTGATCTATCTCGACCATGCCGCCACCACGCCGCTTCTGCCCGAAGCGCGTGAGGCGATGGACGAGGGCTTTCGGCATTGGGCCAATCCTTCGAGCCCGCATCGCCAGGGCCGGGTTGCGCGTGCGGCGCTGGAGGACGCGCGGGCGAGAGTGAAAGCGGCGCTGGGATGGGACGGGGAGGTTATCTTTACGGCCGGGGCAAGCGAGGCACTGGCCATTGGCGTGGCGCGCTGTCGCAAGAAGCTGTGCGCACTATCCTCGGTCGAACATGATGCGGTGCTCCGCTACGCTGGATCTGCCGCGATGCTTCCCGTTGATGGCACCGGCAGGATTGAGCCTGAGGCAACCCGCCATGACGGGCTGGTCGCGATTCAGCAGGTCAATAATGAGACCGGGGTGATTCAACCGTTCGCACGGATTGCCTCGGTGGTTCGCGAGGCCGGTGGGTGGCTGCTCGCCGATTGCGCCCAGGGAGCGGGCAAGCTGGCGTTACCGGACGCTGACATGATCGCGCTGGCGGGACACAAATTTGGTGGGCCGATCGGCATTGGAGCGTTGTTGCTAAGGGACTGGGCCATGCTTGAGGCGAGTGGCGGGCAGGAGCAGGGCTATCGTCCGGGCACCGAGAACCTTCCTGCGGTGCTGGCGATGGCGGCGGCGCTGGATGCCGGCAGCGCGTGGCTGGAAGAGGCAGGAAAGCTGCGCGATATGCTGGAGGCCGGGATCGCTGCTGCTGGGGGTGAGGTGATTGCCGAAAACTGCGAGCGAATTGCCACGATCGGGGCCTATCGCATGCCGGGTGTGTCATCGGCCGCTCAACTCATTCGCTTCGATGGGATGGGAATTGCTGTCTCCGCCGGGAGCGCCTGCTCGTCGGGTTCGCTAAGGACCAGCCATGTCCTTACTGCGATGGGCATGGCTGAAAAACCCGCTTCCGAAGTGATTCGGGTCAGTATCGGGCGAGAAACCACCGGGAAGGATATCGCCCGGTTCCTCGATGGCTGGCGTGAAATCACTGGCAAGGCATGCGCGGCGGCATGATCTATCTTGACTACCAGGCGACGACACCGCTTGCCCCCGAAGCGCGCGAAGTGATGATGCCTTGGCTGGCCGGGCCCGACGAACCGGGTTTCGCAAATCCGCATAGTCCGCATAAGCCGGGTCGTGCCGCTGCCGCTGCGGTGGAGGTTGCGCGCGAGCAAGTCGCCGCGCTTCTTCCGCCGGGGGGGAAGGTGGTCTTCACCGGTAGCGCCACCGAGGCGCTCAACCTCGCCATTCTTGGCCTGTCGCCGAAGCGGATCGCCGTCAGTGCGATTGAGCATGCCGCGGTGCTCGATACGGTCCAGGCCAGCGACGCGCGGGTTGATGTGCTGGCAAATGATTCGGCGGGGCTGGTTGCACCGGACACAAGAATCGCTGCGGGCACCGACATTGTCGCCGTCATGCAGGTCAATAATGAGATCGGCACGATCCAGCCGGTCGAGGCGCTTGCTGAAGCGGCGCATGCGGCGGGCGCGCTGTTCGTCTGTGATGCGGTGCAGGGCGCGGGCAAGCTGGCACCGCCAGCAGGTGCCGATCTGATCGCTCTGTCTGCTCACAAGCTCTATGGACCCAAAGGCATCGGCGCGCTGTGGGTGCGCGATGGTATCACATTGCAGCCGCTGATTCATGGTGGGGGGCAGGAGCAGGGGATTCGCTCGGGAACGCTGAGTCCCGCACTCTGCGCCGGAATTGGCGCGGCAGCAGCGCTGGCAGATGCCCGGATGGAGGAAGATGGTGGTCGATTGGAGGCGTTGTGGCGCCGCGCGCGCGACATGCTCTCGCACTGGACTCTCAATGGCTCGACCGAGCAGCGCTGGCACGGCAATCTCAACCTGCGCGTCGACGGGCTCGATGTTGCCCGGCTGATGTCCGAATTGCGGGACATTGCCTTTTCAGCCGGATCGGCCTGCGCCAGCGGTTCGGGTCGGACAAGCCATGTCCTGCGCGCAATCGGACTCGATGAAGCACAAGCAAAATCTTCCATTCGCCTTGGATTTGGTAGATATACGAGCCTTGGGGAAATCGAGGATGCCTGCGCGCGTATCAATGCGGCCGCTGCGGCGCAGGGAGTTTGAATTGGTCAAAGTGTGTTTTGTTACTTCGGAGGGAGAAAAAGTAACTGCCGAAGCAGAGCCGGGCTCCTGGCTGCTTGATGTAGCCCAGGGCGCCGGAATGCCGCTTGAGGGAACCTGCGAGGGCCAAATGGCCTGCTCCACCTGTCATGTCATCGTTGCAAGTGAGTGGTTTGGAAAGCTGGTCCCCGCCAGTGCCGACGAAGAGGACATGCTGGACCTAGCTGCTGGGGTCACCCAGACCAGCCGCCTGTCTTGCCAGATCGAACTAACCGAGGCGATCGACGGGATTGAAGTTCAGATCCCGAATATCTCGAATGACATGCAGATCGGTTAGTCCGCGCCCTCTTCATTTGTTTCAGACGGGCGCTTTTTTGGTCTGATGCGACGGAACAGGGCCCAGAGGCCCCAACAGACAAGTCCGACCGGCACGAGTATGGTCAGCAGGACGATGATCACGGCGAATACCGTCCCGAGAATTGTGCCGATGCTGCCGATGGCACCGCGAATCGGTTCCATGAAGCCGCCTCCGGACGGGCTTCCCGATGCGTAGTTGATATTGACCCGGCTGAAATCGACGCGTCCCTGCATTTCTGCAAGCCAGCTACTCGCCTGGTCGATCTCTTCATTGACCTGCGCCACGCCGCGTTCGGCTTCGACTAGCTCAGCGACGGTTCCTTTGCGGCTCGCCAGCACTTCCATCAGGCGATTGCGCAGCACCGTCCTGGCACGCAGCCGTGCCTCTGTGTCGACGATCTGTTTCGACAGGTCTTCACCCGAGATTCCACTGGAAACGGCCTTGCCACCAGCCTCGTCTGCCAGCTTTGTGAGATTGCTGCCGAAGGCGCGCGCGCGTGGTGCTGCTACAGCCAGCTCAAGCGAACCGGAGGCATAATCACCCTCGGAGCCCGATTGCTGCATCTCGAGTATCCGGCAATATTGCGGGCCCTGCTTCTCGCACAGATCAGCATGCTTGCGTTGCAGATCAGGGATCGTGTCTGCCGCAATCCGGAATCCATATTCGTAGATATAGGCGATTTTGGGCAAGCTCACCGGGATGTTGGCCGGGGAAACGCCGGATTCCGCTGCAGCTTCGGCTGACGCTTCGGACATCTCGACCGCTGCTACTTCCTTCTCGTAAGCGGCATCCTCAGCATACTCCGCGCCTTGGCTACAGGCTGTAAGGGCAAACAGCGCGGCAGCTCCGGCTATGGCGATTCGCTTCATCAGTCGTCTCTCCCGGCGACAAGAGGCTAATTTGTCGACAGTGCAAGGTTCGCGGCCTGAAGCCAAGCTGAATTCCCTATGGATAAGGCGGTGATCCTGCTTGGGGCCCGATTCCGCCGCTGCTAGGGCGACTGGATAATGCAAAGCGACACAACCGAACCCGATCCGTTCGACGCGATCGTAGATGCGCCGTTTGATGCGGCGTTGTCCGAGCGATACCTCGTCTATGCGCTCTCGACGATTACGGCCCGTTCGCTTCCCGATCTGCGCGATGGCCTCAAGCCAGTCCATCGCCGACTGCTCTGGGCAATGCGCCAGCTCAAGCTCGATGCGAACAGCGCCTACAAGAAGAGTGCGCGCGTCGTCGGCGACGTCATCGGCAAGTACCATCCGCATGGTGATCAGAGCGTCTATGACGCCATGGTGCGCCTCGCCCAGGATTTCAGCCTGCGTTACCCGCTGGTTCAGGGACAGGGCAATTTCGGCAATATCGACGGTGATAACGCCGCCGCCTACCGCTATACCGAAGCACGCCTGACCAAGACCGCGATCCAGCTGATGGCCGGACTCGACGAAGGCACAGTCAAATTTCATCCGACCTACAATGGCGAGGATGAAGAACCGGAAATATTTCCCGGACTGTTCCCCAACCTTCTGGCCAATGGTGCGACCGGCATCGCCGTGGGTATGGCGACTTCGATCCCCAGCCATAATGCTGCCGAAGTGATCGACGCGACGCTGCTGCTGATAGATAACCCACATGCCCAGCATTCCGAGCTTATGCAGCATTTCAAGGGCCCGGATTTCGCTACAGGCGGACTGGTCGTTGACAGCGCAGAGGCAATAAGCGTCGCCTATGAGTCCGGCAAAGGTTCATTCCGGGTGCGCGGACGGTTCTCGACAGGGCGAGAGGGTGAGGGCTGGGAACAGACCGGCATTGAAAAGCTGGGCGGTGGCCAATGGCAGCTCGTCATCTCGGAAATTCCCTACATGTTGCCCAAGGGTAAGCTGATCGAGCAGATCGCCAGCCTTGTTGCCGACAAGAAGCTGCCGATCCTCGAAGATGTGCGCGATGAAAGTGACGAGGATATCCGCCTCGTTCTCGTGCCCAAGAGCCGCAATGTCGATCCGGGGCTGCTCAAGGAAAGCATCTACCGGCTGACCGATCTCGAAAACCGCTTTACGCTCAACCTCAACGTGCTGGATGCCGGGCGAACGCCGATGGTGATGGGAATCAAGGAGCTGCTGACCCATTGGGTCGCTTCGCAAATCGATATCCTCAAGCGTCGTACCGAGCACCGGCTGGAGAAGATCGCATCGCGGCTGGAGTTGCTCGATGGCTATATCATCGCCTTCCTCAATCTCGACCGGATCATCGAGATCATCCGCACCGAAGATGAGCCCAAGGTGGTGATGATGGCGGAGTTTGGCCTCACGGACCGACAGGCGGAGGCAATCCTCAACATGCGGCTGCGCAGCTTGCGCAAGCTTGAGGAAATGGAATTGCGCCAGGAGCACGACAAGCTGCTTGTCGAACAGGAAGAGCTTGAGAAGCTGCTGGCTTCGCCGGCACGACAGCGCACTAGGTTGAAGCGCGATCTCAAGGAAATTCGCAAGGATTACGCTGAAGATACCGAGCTTGGTCGCCGACGCACGACGATCGCTGAAGCTGAGCTGACGGTCGAATTCAGCATGGATGCGATGATCGAAAAGGAGCCGATCACGATCATCCTGTCTGAGCGCGGCTGGATCAGGGGCGCAAAGGGCCATGGCACGCTGGATGGCGACTGGAAATTCAAGGAAGGCGATGGTCCGGCTTTCGCGGTGCACGCCCAGACTACTGACAAGCTGCTGATCGCATGCGACAATGGTCGCTTCTATACGCTTGGTGCTGACAAGCTGCCCGGCGCGCGCGGCTTTGGCGAGCCGGTTCGCACCATGCTCGATATCGATGCGGATGCGCAGATCGTCGCACTGGTTGCGCACCGATCCAAGATGCGACTGCTGCTGGCATCCAGCGCGGGCAAGGGCTTCGTTGCCGAGGCCGGTGAATTGCTAGCCGAAACACGGAAGGGTCGCGCAGTGATGACGACCAAGGCAGGGGTGAAGCTTGCGGTGGTGCGGGACATTGCCAAGGAGCACGATCACGTCGCGGTGGTTGGCGACAACCGCAAGCTGGTGATTTTTGCCATCGAGGAATTGCCGGCGCTGGCCAAGGGGCAGGGCGTGACCTTGCAGCGCTACCGCGACGGCGGGCTCAGCGATGCCACGACCTTTGGAGTGGTGGACGGCCTCAGCTGGAAGATGGGCGGCGACAGCGGACGTACGCGCACCGAATCCGAGGTTGGCTTGTGGAAGGTCGCACGCGGGGCTGCCGGCAGGTTGCCGCCACAAGGTTTTCCAAGGGATAACAAGTTCTAGTTCTGGGCTGAGTGATGCGGCACCAGCGTCAGCGTTTCATCCTCGACCCGCCAGCTTTTGAGCTCTGAAAGCAGGTTCATGCCGATGACATTGGTGTCGCCATCGTCGTTGATCATGATGACAGCTTCAAGCGCATCTGCCCGGATCGTGCCGAATTCGAGCGTGGGGATTGTTGTGAAGCGCCCAGGCGCTGTTCCGTTTGCTGTGTCGAATTGGGCCGGCATTCGATCACTTGTCGGCTCGAGGCCCAGATTCCGAGCCTGGCTTCCCGTCAAGCTGGTGAAAGTTGCTCCGGTGTCGACCATGAATTCGACTGGCTTGCCGTTCACCTTGGCCCGGACCCAGTAGTGGCCGTCGATATTGAGTGGAATCGCGGTCTCATCGCCCTGGACGATGATTTCCGGCATCTTCGCCAAATCCAGCGCCGCATCGGATTTGTCGGAGCGATAGGCCGCGAGCCCAGCGGTCAGCATAAGCGCGGCCGCCATCGCGAGGTAGCCACCCTTGCGCAGCAAACTGCCTGCTTGCGGGGAGCTGTGCTGCAATTGCCAGCCTGCCATTGCGATCAATACTCCCGCCACGGCCAATAGTAAGAGCGGCTGGCTGGAGAGCATCTCGCCAATCTCGGACATGGTCAGCCCAGTCCTTCGGCAAGAGCCTCGGAGAGTAACTCCTGCACCCGGTCCCCACCGGGAAAGCCCTCTTCGACCCACTGAGATTCGATTTCCTGGAGGAT
>JAQWKP010000357.1 GCA_029247785.1 Novosphingobium sp. | reverse complement strand
GCAGGATCACATCCTTGGGGGTGACACCCGGGCCAAGCTCGCCCTCGACGCGCACTTCCATAGTTTTTGATTGCTTGAGCAGCAGCGTCTGTGTCGCCAGCACATGCTCGACTTCGGTGGTGCCGATGCCGAATGCCAGAGCGCCGATGCCGCCATGGCAGGCGGTGTGGCTGTCACCGCACACGATAGTCGCGCCGGGCAGTGAGAATCCCTGCTCGGGGCCGACGACATGAACAATGCCCTGCTCGGAGTCTGTCGCGTCAATATAGCGGATGCCGAATGCCGGCGCGTTCTCTCGCAGCGCTTCAAGCTGCTGCGCGCTTTGCGCATCGGCGATGGGGATGACATTGCCTTGCGCATCCTTGCGCGCAGTCGTCGGCAGATTGTGGTCGGGAACCGCCAGAGTCAGGTCAGGCCGGCGGACCTTGCGGCCTGCAACGCGTAGCCCCTCAAAGGCCTGCGGACTGGTGACTTCGTGGACGAGGTGGCGGTCGATATAGATAAGGCAGGTTCCGTCATCGCGGCGGTCGACGACATGGGCGTCCCAGATCTTTTCGTAGAGTGTGCGGGCTGTGCGGGTCATGCCATGCGGTTAGGCGCGCCCATTTCGCATTTCAAGCGGAATGGACGCGCCCAGGTCGCTGGCAGGTGGGTCAGCCGCGACGGCCATCACGATCGCGCATGTCGATCCGCAGCGCAACTCGCAACCTTGCGATCCTGTGGCGGAGCCCGGAGGCTTCCCGGCGGCTCAGGCCATTGCGGGAATAGCGCCAGTAAGACCGTTCCAGCCGGTTCGCATCCCTGCGCAGGCTTGCGGCCTCGCGCCAAGAAAGCTTGCGCCATGCGGCGGCCCTCTCGATCTCGCGCTGAAGGTGCCTGATGTCGGCGCGAATGCGAAACTTGCCGATGCGCTTGGTAGGTATCGCGACCGGGCGATAGTCATGCATGTTGCGAGAGGTTGCACGCCCCATGCTGCGCGCAGAGGGCGCATCCTGGTTGAAGCCGCGACCAGTATCGCGGGCCTGTGCCGTCATGGTCGCTGCAAGCGCCACTGCGGAGGCGAGGGCCGGGGCGACGAGTTTTCCGAATTTTGTCATTTTACATTCCTTTCCGTTCAATATGCGGGCTAACCCCGTGCATTCATAAATACCCCGAGTTTTATGAATGGTAGAAAAATGACCCGTCGCAGTTTCGTGTGAATTTGTATGAAAATGTCGCGCGACCGGGGCAGCTGACAGCGTTCGATGCGCGGGCTGGCGTCTGAATGTGCAGGGGCGCCGTGGCTCGGGGGCAACCAGACCGCTGGACTGCTCCGTGGCGCTGGAATAGGGATGTGCCAAAGCGTCAGGGGAGGACGGCATGCAATTCATTTTCGGACAGACACGCCAGATCGCTGCACTAGCAGGGCTGTGTCTCGCGCTGCTCCTGCCACAAACTGCGCTCGCTGCGCATCATGAAAGTGCCGCTGTCATGGTCGAGCGCAGTTATGTTGACGAGACGCGCTCGATCAAGGCATCGATGGGCTTTGCCGGATCGGAGACGCGGCAGCTCGATATCAAAGTGTGGTATCCCAAGGCACAGGCCGGCGGACCGTTGCCGCTGATCATCTACAGCCATGGCACTTTCGGTTTTGCCAAGAATGCCATGCATATCGTCAATGCGCTGGTCGAGGCTGGCTATGTCGTTGCCGCGGCGAATTATCCTCTCACCTCGCGCAATGCCTTCACCAAGATTAACTTCGCTGACATTACGGACACTTCGAACCAGGTGAAGGACATAAGTTTCATCATTGACAGCTTGCTGGCCGACCCCGAGCTAAGCAAGCGGATCGACCCGGAACGGATTGGCGCGACCGGAATTTCACTGGGCGCGGTGACAAGCTATTTCGCTTCCTTCGGCGCGAGGACTCGTGATCCCAGGATCAAGGCAAGCGCTCCGATTGCCGGTGGCGATCCGGTTCAGACGGCGCTCGACAATGCGATGGGCTTTGCCGGGGCGGGCAATGCTGCGATCCCGGTGCCGGTACTGTTCCTTTCGGCGGACAGGGACGTATTTGCGCGCGTGACCGGGCGACCTCATGCTGCATATTCGCGCGTTGAGACGCCCAAATACGAAGTGATGATCAAGGACGGCGTGCATGTCTGGTTCGGCGACAATGTCGCAAGGCCCGCGGACAACAAGAACCCGGATTGCATCTTCTTCGAAACCAATATGCCGAGCATGAAGGTTCCGGGTTGCGAGCTTCGTGACGAACTTATTGTCACGGCGCGCCAGAAAGAGATCACCCGTGCCGCGCTCATCGCCTTTTTCAATGCCTATCTGAAGGACGACGCGGAAGCGCTCGAAAGTCTTCAAACGATTGGCGATGGGGCCGATGACATCGAACTGATCTTCGAGGAATGAGGCGGGCAGGGCGCTATCTGCGCCCTCTCCAGTCAATGCGCCGATCAGGCGGCTCGTTCGGCGAAGGTCCGCTGGTTCCACTCTCCCGACTTGACGGGCTTGGCGGGTTTGGGTCGGGGCTGGCCGATATGCCCGAACAGCTTGCCTTTAATTCTTGCCATGATCTTGTTCCTGTCTTGCATTTTTGCAGCTCCATGCCGCTTTCCATGACCTCCTTCTAGGCGGCGGGTATGAAACGCGCTGTGCGGGTGCGCACAGGGCAGGAGTGATTTATCTCACCAGCACGGTTTTCGGCGGTTTGCAGGGGGTGTGAACCGGGTGTTAACCATGCGCGTTAACCGCGTTCGCGCAGCACCTCTTAAGTCCCTCGCTGTAGATGCTTATCTGTCCGTAAACTATCTGCTCACGGGCACGGGTATGAAGACTGCATTTACCAGGAGACTAGACATGAAGCTTATTAATCGCATTCTGCGCAACGACGAGGGCGCAACCGCCATTGAGTATGGCCTTATTGCGGCGCTTATCGCCGTTGCCGCCATTTCGGCGATGCAGGGCCTGGGCGATCAGCTCGGCTCGACCTTCAACACCACTTCCTCGACGATGGCCAACCCATAATCGAGAGCCTAGTGCTGAAAGAAGGGCGGCGGGGAAACCTGCCGCCCTTTTTCTTTGCATCGCTAACGCATCATCGTCACGAAGGTCCAGGACAGGCCGGTAAACAGCAGGAACAGCGGCCATGACCAGAACACGTGGGTTTCGATCAGCGGAGCCGGCTGGATTGCCAACACCCCTCCCTGCACGCCCGCTGCGGCTAGAACCGCAGTGATCACGAAGGTCAGGATGAATGCCGGCAGTAATGCTTTAACTATTGCCATCGTTTCAACTCCTTGGATCCGTATCGGGCTCCGGCACAATTCCGGGCCCAACGAATCGCGCAGTACTGCGCTGCGCCGATAAGACCCGATCAGGGTTTAGGATCGGCTTCCTGCTATGGTTGTCCGAACGTTTGCGATGATTTTGTGGGGCCAGAGCGCGGTTTCGGCGTCGCTATTCCGGTCTCGTCCAGATCCACGGGCCGACGATCACCAAGACCGACACCGATATCAGCACCCAGGGCCATCCTATAGTAAACCAGGTGAATACCACGCCAGCCGACATCGCGCCGATTGAGGCGTATTTGGCTTTTCTTCCGATCGCCTGTCGATCCCGCCATTCGCGTAATTGTGAGCCATATTGCGGATGGTCATAAAGGCGCTGCGCCCATTCCGGACGCGAACGCGCGAAACAGAACGCGGCGACGAGCAGAAACGGCACCGTTGGCAGGATTGGCAGAAACGCGCCGACGATCGCGAGGGCGACGAAGAGCAACCCCAGAACAAGGAAAAGCGTGCGGCTCATGGCAATTTCCCGCTGATCTCAGGCGCCAACATAGCGCGCGGCGGTCTCGCGGATCAGCGCGATCATATTGGGCACGCCCTGAGTGCGGTTGGACGACAGCTGGTTCTTGAGGTCGAAGGGCCCAAGCAGCGCGGCAATGTCGGTTTGCGCAACGTCGCTCGCGGGCTGGTCCTGCACTGCCGACAGCACGAGGGCGACGATGCCCTTGGTGATGGCGGCATTACTGTCGGCAAGGAAATGCAGCGTGTTGTCGTCGGCCTGCGTCGGATAGACCCAGACACTGGCCGAGCAGCCGCGGACCTTGGTGGCGTCGGTCTTGAGCGCGTCCGGCATGACATCGAGTTTGCGCCCCAATTCGATCAGCAAGCGATAGCGCTCGTCGCCGTCAAGGAATTCATATTCTTCGCGGATGTCGTCGAGGCTGCGCATGGGGCGCATTTAGCTTCTGGACGGGCAAGCACAAGGGTCTAGTTTGGCAAATCCCTCTTCGCTTACCGATTATGCGTTTAATATACTAATCATTGGACTATGATATTCTTTTAGGCTAATGGGGTGCCGTGCATGAAGCTGGCAAAAATATTCGCGAATGGCGCCTGGCGCATGATCCGCCGCTCTCGGCCGAGGAATTCGGCGCGCGTTATGGCGAGCCGAAAAGCTGGCGGGGCCAGACGGTTTACAATTGGGAAGCGAGGGGAAAGATCGCAAGGCCGGCAGCGCAGCGGCGTCTTGCGAAGCTGGGGATTTGCAAGCCATCTGACTGGCTCGAATCTGCAGGCGACGAGGCAACGGAGACGAGCGACGAAGAGCCCCGACATTCAGGCGAGGCGCGCGATCATCCCTTCTACTCGCTGCACCGCCAGGGGATGGTGCGGGTCGCGACTTCAACGCCGCATGTGCGCCCGGCCGACGTTGCTTTCAACCGGGATGCCGCGCTTGTCGAAGCCCGGCGCGCCCATCAGGCTCATGTCGACTTGCTGGTCTTTCCCGAGCTGTGCCTCTCCTCCTACGCGCTTGACGATCTGCATCTCCAGACCGCGCTGCTCGACGCCGTAGAGCGAGCGGCTGGCGAGGTCATCGCGGAAAGTGCTCAATTGTGTCCGGTCTTGCTGGTTGGCGCTCCGCTGCGCCACGAAGGGCGGCTGTATAATTGTGCGCTGGTGATCGCGGGAGGCAAGCTGCTTGGCGTTGTGCCCAAGAGCTTTCTGCCCAATTACCGCGAATTCTATGAAAAGCGTTGGTTCGCCCATGGCCGCAACATGCGCGGCGCGACGATCCGGGTGGCAGGCGAGGACGTTCCCTTCGGGAGCGACCTGGTGTTCGCCTCCGAGGTCTTGCCGGGCTTCAAGCTCTTCGTCGAAATCTGCGAGGATTTATGGGCCGCAACGCCGCCATCCTCGATCGGCGCGCTGGCCGGGGCGACGATCCTGGCGAACCTGTCGGCATCCAATATCACCATCGGCAAGTCTGATGAGCGGCATTTGCTGTGCCGTTCGCAAAGTTCGCGGGCGACGGCGGCCTATATATATTCGGCCGCCGGACATGGCGAAAGCACCACCGATCTTGCCTGGGACGGGCAGGGGGTGATCTACGAGTTGGGCGACATGCTGGCAGAATCCGAGCGTTTCAGCCTCGAGCCGGAACTGTGCATCGCCGATGTAGATTGCGAGCGGATTCTCGGCGAGCGAATGCGGCTCCAGACTTTCAATGATGCCGCCGAGGCCGCAGGACTTCCTGAGAACGCGCTGCGCACGATAGCTTTCAGTCATGCACCGTCAGGCGGCGATATTGGCCTCAGCCGCCCTATCCGACGTTTCCCCTTCGTGCCCAACCGAAAGCACAAGCTCGACGCCGATTGTTACGAGGCGTTTAACATTCAGGTCGATGGGCTGATGCGCCGCATCGAATCGACGGGTGCGGATTGTCTGGTGATTGGCATTTCAGGTGGGCTTGATTCCACCCATGCGCTGATCGTGGCGGCCCGGGCGTGTGATCGGCTGGGCCTGCGGCGCAGCACAATACGCGGCTATACCATGCCAGGTTTCGGCACTAGCGAGCGCACCCGCGCCAATGCCTGGAAGCTGATGGACGCGCTTGGCATCACCGCCGAGGAACTCGACATCAAGCCTGCCTGCCGACAGATGTTGCGCGATATCGGACACGCGTTCGCCGATGGCGAGCCGGTCTACGATGTCACGTTCGAAAACGTCCAGGCGGGGCTCAGGACCGACTACCTGTTCCGTCTTGCCAGCCAGCATCGCGGCTTCGTTGTCGGCACCGGTGACCTGTCCGAACTGGCGCTTGGCTGGTGCACCTATGGCGTTGGCGACCAGATGAGTCATTACGCGGTCAATGCTGGCGTGCCCAAGACGCTGATCCAGTATCTCATCGGCTGGTGTGCTACCAATGGCGAGTTCGATGCGCATACTGGCGAGGTGCTGCTTTCCGTCCTCGGCACCGAGATTTCGCCCGAGTTGGTGCCCGTCGGCGAAGACGAGGAAATCCAGAGCACCGAGGCAGTAATCGGCCCTTACGAGCTCAACGACTTCTTCCTCCATCACATCATGCGCTTCGGCCAGCGCCCGTCGAAAGTCGCCTTCCTGGCCTGGCACGCCTGGCGCGACCTTGATGCCGGCAGCTGGCCGGTTGATTTTCCGGACCAATCGAAAAACGCCTATGCATTGCCGGAAATTCGCAATTGGCTGGAGAAGTTCCTGTGGCGCTTCTTTGCATTCAGCCAGTTTAAGCGCTCGGCGATCCCCAACGGACCCAAGGTTTCCTCGGGCGGCGCGCTCAGCCCGCGCGGCGACTGGCGCGCGCCGTCCGACGCCAGCGCTGCACCTTGGCTGGAGGAGCTGGAGTCGAGCATGCCGCCGATGGGCTGAAGCTCGTTTAGGCAGGTGCGTCCACGCGGTTTTCCGCTATGCTGACTCAAGTGCGGGTCCGGTATACGGCACCGCGTTAGGGAGATTGAGCGATGTCGACACGGCAGGCACGCACCTATTGCCGGATCTGCGCCGCCCATTGCGAGCTGGTGATGACGATCGAGAATGGCACCGAACGGATTCTCAAGGTCAAGGGCGACAAGGAGAATCCGCTGTCGCAGGGTTATGTCTGTTTCAAGGGATTGCAGGCCGAAGAAGCGCATCACGGACCGCAGCGTCTGCTTCGGCCATTGAAGCGCCAACCCGATGGCAGTTTCGCCGAGATCGAGAGCGAACAGGCGTTGGACGAGATTACTGATAAGCTGCGCGAAATTGTCGACCGCCGGGGGCCGCAGGCGGTGGCGACGTTCAAAGGCACGTCCGGTTCGCTCTATTCGACTCACATGATCCAGCTCGATTTCCTCACAGCGTTGGGCTCGAACCAGTTCTATTCGGTCAATACCATTGACCAGTCGGCCAAGCTGGTCAGCTTCGAACGGCAGGGCGGCTGGGGCGCGGGATGGCACGATGTCTCACAGTCCGAGGTGCTTCTGTTCTTCGGTTGCAATCCGGTGATTTCGCATTCGACCATGCCGGTGATGGGCCCCGACCCGCTGCGTACGCTCAAGCGCGCCAAGGAACGCGGGCTCAAGCTGATCGTGATCGATCCTCGCCGCAGCGAGACCGCGCAGCTTTCCGACCTCCACCTCGCGCCGCTGCCCGGGCGCGACACTGCGATTGCCGGGGCGATGGTCCGCACGATCCTGGATGAGGGCTGGGAAAACAAGGAATTCACCGCAAAACACGTCGGTGCCGATCGCATCGTCGACCTCAGAAAGGCGGTCGATCCTTTCACGCCCGAATTCGCCGAGCGCGTTGCCGGACTGGCGGCAGGCCAGATCCGCGCGGCGGCGGAGATGTTTGCACGTGACAACGCCAGCGGGTCGGCCTTTGCTGCGACCGGGCCATCAATGTCGCCCTTCTCGAACACGATGCAGCACCTCGTCGATTCGCTGAACATCATCTGTGGCCGCTTCCGGGAGGCGGGGCAGAAGGCGGTGGTCGACATGATCAACACGCCCGATCCGATCCACGCCGAAGTAATCGCGCCGCCGCGCGGTTTCGATCATGTGCCGGCCAGTCGCATTCGCGGCGTTGGCATGCTTGGCTATGATCGGCTCGCCAGCACGCTGGCCGAGGAGATCCTGACGCCTGGCGAGGGTCAGATACGGGCTTTCTTCGTCAGCGGCTCGAACCCTGCGTCCTGCCTGCCTGACCAGAAGAAGGCGGTCGAGGCCTTGAAGGACCTGGAATTGTTGGTGGTGATGGACCCCTATATGTCGACGACGGCGCAGCTTGCCGATTACGTGCTGCCGCCAGTGATGATGTATGAGCGCCCGGACCTGCCGATCGCGGTGCCGGGCAGCAATATCGGTACGGTCAGCTGGTCGCAGTATACGCCGCCGGTGATCGACATGCCGGAAGGCTCGGACCTCGTAGAGGATTGGTATCCCTATTGGGCAATTGCCAAGCGGCTCGGTCTTGAGATGCAATTTGCCGGTCACGAGCTCGATTTCGGCGTCAACCAGCCGCCAACGACCGACGAGATGCTCGAAATGCGCGCGGCGCATGGTCGGATCACGTTGGCCGAGCTGCAGAAGGACCTGCAAGACCACCCCGGCGGCAAGATCTATGACCATGTCTCCGCCGAGGTCCTCCCGGCGCGGCCCGAGGCCACGGGCCGGTTCGATGTCATGCCCGCTGATGTCGCAGGCGAGATCGAGGAATTCTTGGCTTCAGAACTGGTTCAAGCGCCGGGACCGGGCGAGGGCTGGTCACATTTGTTGATATCGCGGAGGATGAACCGGGTGATGAACAGCGTTGGCAATAATTTTGCAGGCACGCTGCGTCACGATCCGGTCAATCCAGCCTATATGAACCCCGAAGAGTTTGACGGGCTTGGGATTGCCGCCGGTGACAAGGTCGAAATTGCGTCGGATCACGGAAGTATCCAAACAATTGCCCAGCCCGACCGAGAAGTTCGCGCGGGAGTGGTTTCGATCTCTCATTGCTGGGGCGGATTGCCGGATGAGGAGGGATCGGGGGCAGGGGTCAATACCAATCTGCTGATTGCCGATGATCGCGATCTTGCCAGCGTCAATATGATGCCGCGCATGTCGGCAGTGCCTGTCACGGTGCGCCGGGCCGGGTGACGCGGGTGACGGTGTAACCATGCGTTAGGCTGGTCCAAATCCGTTTATAGTTAACTGGTTTTAAACTACGTTTTAGTAATTATCCTCCCGTCATTTTGGGGTCTGCCATGTTTTCGCTCGCGCGTAAGATTGTTCACCACAAGGTTGGCGTTATCGCCGTTGTTGCTTTTGCCGTTGTCAAGTTCTCCGGCGATGCTGAAGAACAGCGGGTTCAGCCGTCTAGCCCCTGGGGCAAGAGCGCTCCGGTCCAGGCCGCCTCAGCCAGTTCGTCCGATGAGGATTCGATCACGGCCAAGCTCGGCGAAGTTGCCGTTGCAGCCGGCGAGGTCGTTGCTGAACAATTGCTTGGCGACAAGGATCTCAATCCGGTCAAATTGGGCGGTGAAGCGGTTGACAATTTCAACGGCACCAACGACGCCTTCGCCAAGGCGAGTGGCAACAATTGATCCAGGACTCGGCGTCCCCTGCATCCCGGAGACGCCGCCGATCCTTGCGCTCCTTGCATGGTTTACGCTCACGTCACGCTTGCAAGACTTGGGCCGGTCGACAAGCCTTTGGTCCGATTTACTCGAATTTCAGTTCTAGGGCTTATGCAGCCGGCTGTTCGCGCGGTGCCAAGGCGTACCTCGCATCCGGCGCAAAGAGTCGAATTGCATGAAATCAATCAAGGTCATTTTTGCTGCTGTCGGGCTGGTCGTCCTGCTTGCCGTCCTGCTTGTCGGCCTGGGCGGGGTCTGGCTGAACCGCAATCTCGACACGGTGGCGGAAGCTGCGGTCGATGCTTCCGGCATCAAGGATCAAATGGCGAAAGCCAATGATGACTGGTGCCGATCGGCGCGCGAGCGATTCCAGTCCATGTGGGACAAGGCTGTCGATAGCGGCACTCTCGAATCGCGAGAGGCAGCGCTCGAAAGGGCAGAAGCGGATGTGACGGCCCGCTGCGCCGCGAATTAGACTTGCAAGACGCGCGCTGCGGACCTATCTGCAACTCATCCGGACATTGTCGATAGCAAAGTCAGGTGCTGGCGCCCCGCAGGGCCGGCACAGAACCTCTCGTTTATCGCAAGGCCGGGTGAACGGAGATTGCATGGTCGATATCGCGCGAATTACCGAGATCGTCGAGCCGGAGGTGAAGGCCCTCGGTTACGAACTCGTGCGCGTGAAGATCATGGGTGCCGAAGCCGGTGATGGCGAGAGGGCACTGCAGATCATGGCAGAGGTTCCCGCAACCGGTCAGCTCGTGATTGAACAGTGTGCCGAGATTTCGCGCCGTATTTCCGATCGCCTCGACGAACTTGAGGAGCAGGGCGAAGTTTTGATCGACGAGGCCTATCGCCTTGAAGTCAGCTCGCCGGGCATCGATCGGCCGCTCACGCGCCTCAAGGATTTCGCCGGATGGACGGGCCATGAAGCGAAGGTCGAACTGATCGAGCCGATTTCAGGTCAAAAACGTTTCCGTGGCAATCTGGCGGGCGTTGACCCCAAAGGCGATGTGATCACGATCGTTGATAAAGAGGGCATCAGTCATTTTTTACCCTTCGATCAGGTCCATTCGGCCAAACTGGTCTTGACCGACCGGTTGATTGCCGCCACTCGCCCGCTCGATACCAGCGGGGCAGATGAAGTTCTCGAAGAAGAGGAAGGCTAACAATGGCCAGTGCGATTTCCGCAAACCGTGCCGAACTGATCGCGATCGCAAATTCGGTCGCGACCGAGAAGATGATCGACAAGTCGATCGTCATTGAGGCAATGGAAGAAGCGATCCAGAAGTCTGCGCGCAACCGCTATGGCGCGGAAAACGACATCCGCGCCAAGCTTGACGCGCGTACCGGCGATCTCCGGTTGTGGCGCGTCGTCGAGGTGGTCGAAGAAGTCGAGGACTATTTCAAGCAAGTCGATCTCAAGCAGGCCGAAAAGCTCGAACCCGGCTCGAAGCTCGGCGATTTCATCGTCGACCCGCTGCCGCCGGTCGATCTTGGTCGGATCGACGCGCAGTCGGCCAAGCAGGTTATCTTCCAGAAAGTTCGCGACGCTGAGCGTGAGCGCCAATTTGAAGAATTCAAGGATCGCGGCGGTGAGATCATCACTGGCGTGATCAAATCGGTCGAATTCGGCCATGTCATCGTCAATCTTGGCCGGGCCGAGGGCGTCATCCGCCGCGACCAGCAGATTCCTCGCGAAGCCGCCCGGGTCGGTGAGCGCGTGCGTGCGATCATTCTCAAGGTCGAGCGACAGAACCGCGGGCCGCAGATATTCCTGTCCCGCGCGCATCCTGACTTCATGCGTAAGCTGTTCGCGCAGGAAGTGCCTGAAATCTACGACGGCATCATAGAAATCCACGCAGCGGCGCGCGATCCCGGCAGCCGCGCCAAGATCGGCGTGATCAGTCACGACAATTCGATCGACCCGGTCGGCGCCTGCGTCGGCATGAAGGGCAGCCGGGTTCAGGCCGTGGTACAAGAACTGCAGGGCGAGAAGATCGACATCATTCCCTGGAGCGAAGACACCGCGACTTTCGTGGTCAATGCGCTGCAGCCGGCTACCGTGAGCCGCGTCGTCATCGACGAGGAGGAGATGCGCATCGAGGTTGTCGTGCCCGACGACCAGCTCAGCCTTGCGATCGGTCGGCGTGGCCAGAACGTGCGCCTTGCCAGCCAACTCACTGGCTCGCAGATCGACATCATGACCGAGCAGGAATCGAGCGAGAAGCGCCAGCGCGAATTCGCCGAGCGCTCCAAGATGTTCGAGGAAGAACTCGATGTCGACGAAACGCTGTCGCAGTTGCTCGTCGCCGAAGGCTTCACCGAAATGGAGGAAGTCGCCTATATCGACAAGTCCGAGCTCGCAGCGATCGAGGGCTTCGACGAGGAGTTGGCCGAAGAATTGCAAAGCCGTGCCCAGGAAGCGCTCGACCGTCGCGAGGCGGCCTGCCGCGAAGAGCGCCAGGCGTTCGGTGTCGAGGATGACCTGGCCGAAATACCGCACATTACGGAGCAGATGCTGGTCACGCTTGGCAAGGCCGGGATCAAGACTCTCGACGATCTCGCTGACCTTGCCACCGATGAACTCATCGCCAAAAAACGTGTTGAACAGCGCCGGCGCGACGGCACTGTCAACCGCCGCATGCGTGAAGAAGACAAGGGCGGTGTGCTGGGCGACTACGGCCTGAGCGAAGAACAGGGCAACGAGATCATCATGGCGGCCCGGGCCCATTGGTTCGAGGACGAACCAGCTGGGTCCGACGATTCAGGGGAGGCCGCCGATGCGGACTCCTCACAATGAGCGCCTGAGCGCCGACAGTTCTGCCGAAGGGCCGGAGAGGAAATGCATCCTTTCCGGAAAGCATGATGAACGTGAGAGCCTCGTCAGATTGGCTATCTCTCCGGAAGGAGTGGTGCTTCCCGACGTGCTTGCGCGCGCGCCGGGACGTGGTGCCTGGATCGGCGTAACCCGCGCCGAGCTCGAAAGCGCGCTTGCGAGGGGCAAATTGAAGGGCGCGCTCATGCGCGCCTTTGGCAAGTCACTCGGTGGCACGGCGCTGGCGATTCCGTCAGACCTGCCGGAGCGGATAGAGCAGGCGCTGTTGCGGGCACTGACCGACCGGTTGGGCCTGGCGATGAAGGCCGGTCACCTCCTTTTGGGATCCGAGAGGATCGCCGAACACGCGCGGGCCGGACGGGTCAGCTGGCTAGGCCATGCCGCCGATGCCGGCGCGGACGGGTGCGGAAAGCTCGACCAGGCCTTGCGAGTGGGCCTGGAATTGGAAGGCAGCGGATTGGCCGGTGAAGTGTTGCCACTGGACCGGGCGGCTCTGTCTGTGGCATTGGGCCGCGACAACGTCGTCCACCTTGCGCTGACCGATACTGCGGCGGTCGAAAGAATCTGTCTGCCGCTTCAGCGCCTCCTGCATTTTCAGGGGCGGGCTGAAGTGACTGGCAGCGATGAATGCGGGCAAGTGGCGGTTCTATCGCCGCTTGCGGTGACGATACCCGATCACGGTCGGGCACAGGCGAATTGAGATTGAAGGGCGTATTGGAAGCATGAGCGATACCGAAAACAAACCGACTCTGGGGCGTAAGCCGCTCGGGATCAAGCGCTCGGTGGAAGCGGGAGAGGTCAAGCAGACCTTCAGCCACGGTCGCACAAACAAGGTCGTGGTCGAGGTCAAGCGTCGCAAGCTGATCGCAAAGCCCGGGGGTGCCGAAGCTGCCCCACCTCCGCCACCGGCCGAAGCAGAGACGCCCACGCCCGCGCCTGAGGTCAAGGCCAAGGCGGCCCCCAAGCCGGCTGCCGAGCCCAAGGAAACCCGCCAGGAAGTGCAGGCCCGGCTGCTGCGAGAAGCAGAAGAGGCGCGTCTCAACACGCTAGAGGAAGTCAATCGCCGCGAGATTGAGCAGCGCAAAAAGTCGCTCGATGATGAAAAACGCCGCGAGGACGAAAAGGACAAACCTTCCGACAGCGGCACCAAAGAGGTGCCGGATGCAGTCGTCGAAGAGGCTGGCGAGGAAGCCCCAGCCGAAGCCAAGGCGGATGCTCCGGCCGAAGCTGTGACGCCAGAGGCAAGTCCTGACGCCAAGCCGGATCAGACGCCAGGGCCGCGTCGTTTCACGCCCGTGGCGCGACCCGAACCCGTCGCCAAGCGTCCGGATTCGCCTCCGAAATACTCGGATTCTCCATCCAAGAAGCCGTCCAGCGCGCGCGAGCGCAAGTCTGACCGCCGCCAGTCTGGCAAGCTGACCGTCGCTCGCGCTCTTAACGAGGATGAAGGCGCGCGGGCGCGCAGCCTCGCCGCGTTGAAACGCGCGCGGGAAAAGGAGCGTCGGGCCCATTTCGCCGGCAAGGCCCAGCCACGCGAAAAGCAGTCACGCGAGGTCAGGGTTCCCGAAGCGATCACCGTTCAGGAACTCGCCAATCGCATGGCCGAGAAAGGCGCCGACCTGGTCAAGGCGCTGTTCAACATGGATTTGATGGTCACCGTCAACCAGACGATCGACCAGGATACCGCCGAACTATTGGTCGAGGAATTCGGCCACAAGATCCTGCGCGTTTCCGAAAGCGATGTAGATATCGACACTTCTGTGGACGTCGACCCGGACGAGTCTCTCGAGCCTCGCCCGCCGGTTATTGCGATCATGGGCCATGTCGACCACGGCAAGACCAGCCTGCTCGATGCCTTGCGCGGGACCGATGTGGTCAAGGGCGAGGCAGGCGGCATCACCCAGCATATCGGTGCCTATCAGATCACCACCAAGGCCAAGCAGAAGCTTACTTTCCTTGATACGCCTGGCCACGAGGCCTTCACTCAGATGCGGGCTCGCGGCGCGAATGTCACCGATATCGTTGTGCTGGTGGTTGCTGCCGACGACGGGATCATGCCGCAGACGATCGAGGCCATCAATCACACCAAGGCCGCAGGCGTGCCGATGGTCGTGGCGATCAACAAATGCGACAAGCCTGAGGCAAACCCGCAGAAGGTCCGCGAGCGCCTGCTTGAACATGAGGTCATCGTCGAGGCAATGTCAGGCGATGTCCAGGACGTCGAGGTTTCGGCGATGAAGGGCACCGGGCTGGATGAACTGATCGAGAAGATCATGCTCCAGGCCGAACTGCTTGAACTCAAAGCTAACCCTGACCGTGAAGCTGAAGCATCCGTGATCGAAGCACAGCTCGACAAGGGCCGCGGTCCGGTTGCGACGGTGCTGGTAAATCGCGGCACGCTGAAGCGCGGCGACGTCTTTGTCGTCGGCACCGTGAGCGGACGCGTGCGTGCATTGATCGACGACAAGGGCAAGCAGATCAAGCAGGCAGGGCCATCGGTTCCGGTCGAAGTGCTTGGCCTTGGCGGCGTGCCCAACGCCGGCGACCAGCTGAATGTGGTCGAAAACGAGCAGCGTGCCCGCGAAGTCTCCGAATACCGCCAGGAGAAGGCGACCAGCCAGCGCACCGCAACCGCGCCGGCAAGCCTCGATACGATGTTCTCCGCTCTTGCGGACAAGCAGAATGTCATCGAGTTCCCGCTGGTCATCAAGGCCGATGTCCAGGGCTCGATGGAAGCCATCAGCACGGCGTTGCACAACCTCTCGAATGACGAGATCAAGGTGCGCATTCTGCATTCGGGTGTGGGCGCAATCACTGAAAGTGACGTGACTTTGGCGGGAGCCTCTGGCGCGCCGATCATTGGCTTTAATGTGCGGCCAAATGCGAAGGCCCGCGAACAGATCGAGCGCAACAAGACCGAGATGAAATATTACGATGTCATCTATCACCTGACCGAGGAAATCTCGAAGGAGATGATCGGTCAGTGGGGGCCGGAACGGGTCGAGCACGTCGTCGGGCGCGCCGAGGTCAAGGAGATCTTTTCCGCCGGCAAGAAGGACAAAGCCGCCGGCCTGCTCGTCACCGATGGTTTCATCAAGAAGGGCATCAACGCACGCCTCACGCGCGAAGACGTCATCGTCTCGCAGACAACGATCGCTTCGTTGCGGCGGTTCAAGGACGATATCGATGAAGTGCGCGGTGGCCTTGAATGCGGCGTGGTGCTCGCCGAAACCAACGACGTGAAACCCGGCGACATGCTCGAAGTCTTCGAAGTCGAGGAGCGTGAGAGGACGTTGTAGTTGGCCAACGAAGCCGACCTTTCAGGCATGACCGTGAACGAACGGCTCTTTGCTATGGGTCTGATGGAAGATTTTGACCGAGCGAGATCACATTGGAACGTCGAGGCGCTGAGGCGCATCCTTGTCGCGATTGATCTTGCTGACTACGATATCGAACAATTGCGAGACTGATGCCCCGCCAGCAATTCACTCCTGAACAGCAATCGGTCCGCGTCCTCAAGGTGGGCGAGCGGGTTCGGCATATATTGTCTGAGCTGCTGGCCCGGCAGGAAGTGCATGATGACACGCTGTCAAGTAACTCGGTCAGCGTTACCGAAGTGCGCATGAGCCCGGACCTGAGAAACGCGGCAGCCTATGTAAAGCCGCTCCTGGGCGCGGATGAAGAGGCTATTGTCACGGCGCTCAAGCAGAACACTGCGTTCCTCCAGCGCGAGGTTGCCAAGCGCCTCGGCCTCAAGTTTGCGCCGAAGCTGCGCTTTCGCTCCGACGAAACCTTTGACGAAGCCGAAAGAATCGACAAACTGCTCTCCGACCCGCGCGTATCGCGCGATCTCGGGGAAGGTGAGCATGGCTGATTTCATTTTTCAGCACGGCGGCATGGTCGGCGGCTATATATGGGACGAGCTGATCGAGGCGGTGGAGACGCGGGGGTCTGACCACCGCTTTCTCAAGCTCGATGTGCCGGGCTGCGGCACCAAGCGCGGCCTGGATCCGCATGATTTCAGCTTCGAAGCGATGATCGATGGCTTGCTGGCCGATATTGACGCCTGCGGGTTTAACGACGCCTTGCTGGTCGGCCATTCGCAGGGAGGGACAGTGCTGCCCCGGCTCGCCGAAGCGCGGCCCAAGCTATTTGAAAAGCTTATCTATATCGCCTGTATCGCGCCCGATCCGGGATCGTCGATTGTCGCGGCAGCCAGGGCGGAGGAGGATCCCGACGCCCCGCCGATGACGATCATGGACCGGCTTATCAACCTTTATTGCAACGACATGGACGTGCCGACCACCAAGGCATTCCTTGCCAAGCTGGGCGGCGGCGATGTCTGGCCACCCGAAGCCCAGGAGGCGACGGACTGGCGCTACGATCACCTCGAGGCCATCGCATCAACCTATATCCTGTGTGATCGCGACGCCATTCTGCCACCAGAACGCCAGCAGGCTTCCATCAATAACCTCCATATCGACAAGGTTTTGAATATCGACAGTGGTCACCAGCCGATGATCTCGCGACCAGAAGAGCTGGCAGACATGTTGCTCGCCGAAGTGAGCTGAACGCAGGGCAGGGGAGAGCCACGGCATGACGGATTTCGCATTCCTTCACGGCGGTGGGCAGGGCGGCTGGGTCTGGGACGAGACCATCGCGGCGATTGCGGCGCAGTCAGGCGGAGCGGCGCGCTGTCTTGCGCTTGATGCGCCGGGGTGCGGCACCAAGCGAGGTCAGGACACATCCGAGATCGCTTTCGCGGACATATCCCGCGAGCTGATTGCCGATGTCGAAGCAGAGGGAATGAGCGACGTAGTTCTGGTCGGCCATTCGCAGGCGGGCATGACCTTGCCGCAAATGGCCGAGTTCGCGCCCGGCCTGTTTTGCAAGCTGGTCTTCGTCACATGCTCGATGCCGCTGCCCGGCAAGAGCACGCTCGACCAGATGGGCAACAGCCAGCATGGCGAAAAGGAAGACGAGGTCGGCTGGCCAGTCGATCCTGACAACACCTCTATGGAAGACCGATTCCGGGCGATGTTCTGCAACGACATGGGCGAGGAACAGGCAGACGCCTTTCTGGCGAAGCTTGGCAAGGACATGTGGCCGGCCTGCTGCTATTCCTACAATGACTGGCGCTGCGATCACCTCGCGGACATGGATGTGAGCTTCGTGCTGTGCCTGCAGGACCAGGCGCTGACGCCGCAATTCCAAGTCAAATTCGCGCATCGGCTTCATGCCGACCGAATCGTCCGTATCGAGGCCGGCCACCAAGTCATGTGCACCAGACCGCAGGGGCTCGCTGAAATCCTTCTTGCGGAAAGCGCCAGCTGATCCCACATCGCTTGCCATAATGGAAAATACCATCTTCCAGGCGCTGACGCTGATCGTGCCGCTCATCCTCGCGATCGTTTTTCATGAGGTAGCCCATGGCTGGACGGCGCGGCTGCTTGGCGATCCGACTGCGGCTGAGCGTAAGCGACTGAGCCTCAACCCGCTGCGCCATGTCGACCTGTTCGGCACGATCATCCTGCCGGCCATGCTGAAGCTGTCTGGAGGTCCGGTGTTCGGCTGGGCCAAGCCGGTTCCCGTCAATGCAATGCGACTGAACAATCCGCGCCGTGACATGATGTTGGTGGCCGCGGCTGGGCCAGGCACAAATTTTGTGCTGGCTGGATTTGGTGCAATGGTGTTTGGCCTGATGTGGCGATTTGGCGGAGACCCTGCGCAAGCGAGTGTGGCAAGCCAGTTTATCGCCGCCAATCTCAATAATTTTATTGTAATCAATGTCTTTCTGGCTCTTTTCAACTTGCTGCCGATCCCGCCCTTTGACGGCTCGCATATCGTTGAGGGCTTGCTGCCGGATGACGCCGCACGGGCCTATCGTAAGACGCGGCCTTATGGCTTTGTCCTGTTGTTCGCCCTGCTGCTCATCGTGCCTTACTTCTTTCCCAGTCTGGGTATTGTCGAGAAGGTCGTGATCCCGCCATTCGAATGGGCGATCGGCTACTATGGGGTCATAGTCGATCTGTTCGCCGGCGCCTGACGCTGGGTTTGTGATGGTTTCGGGCTGGATCATACTCGACAAGCCTACCGGGCTCGGCTCGACGCAAGGCGTTGCGGCGGTCAAGCGCAATTTGCGTGAAGCGGGCTACGGCAAGGTCAAGACCGGCCATGGCGGCACGCTCGACCCGCTGGCCTCCGGCGTGCTGCCAATTGCACTGGGCGAGGCGACCAAGCTGGCAGGCCGGATGCTCGATGCCAGCAAGGTTTACGAGTTTACCATCGCTTTCGGCATCGAAACCGACACGCTCGACGCCGAAGGTCAAGCGGTCGAGACGAGCGATGTGCGGCCTTCGCTTGACGAGGTCGAAGCGGTGCTGGCGCGCTTCACTGGCGAGATCGAACAGGTCCCGCCCGCATTTTCAGCGCTCAAGGTCGATGGCAAGCGCGCTTATGACTTGGCGAGGGCGGGCGAAGAGGTGAAGCTGAAGTCCAGGCAGGTGACGGTGCACTCCCTCGAGATCCTCCCCGGGCTCGATGAGGGACATTCGCAGGTCACTCTCAGTGCTCACGTGTCCAAGGGCACCTATATCCGCAGTCTCGCACGCGACATTGCGCGGGCGGTGGGTACGGTTGGCCACGTCACCATGTTGCGCCGTACGCGGGCCGGGCCGTTCGCGCTCGACCGGGCGATTTCACTGGACAAATTGAATGCAATCGGTAAGGGCGCGCGACTTGAACCAATACTCTTGCCACTTGAGGCAGGGCTGGACGACATCCCGGCTCTCGATCTCGACCCGGAGCAGGCAAGGGCGGTCCGTCAGGGCCGGGTTCTGACCGGAATGCCCCAAATGGACGGGCTATATTGGGCGCGCTCGGGAGAAACACCTGTCGCACTGATGGAGCTGGTCTCCGGAAAAGCCCGTGTATTGAGGGGGTTCAATCTACAAGATGTCGCGGAGTAAAGTGTAAAATGTCGGTTGCTGCAGACAAGAAGCAAAAAATCATCAAGGACAACGCCCGTGATGCGGGCGATACCGGTAGCCCGGAAGTGCAAGTCGCCATCCTCACCGAGAGGATCAAGAACCTGACCGAGCACTTCAAGGAGCACAAGAAAGACAACCATTCACGCCGTGGCCTGCTGGCCATGGTCAACAAGCGCCGTTCGCTGCTCGATTATCTCAAGGGCAAGAATGTGGAGCGCTATAACGACCTGATCCAGAAGCTGGGTCTGCGTAAGTAATTTTGCAAAGCGGTCCCGTTCGGGGCCGCTTTTTGCATTGGCTTTCCTCGCAATCCGGCGAGGGGCCTTGGGGCATAGATAAGGCCCCACACCGGACCGGGACGGCTTACCCGGCATTGTAAACCCCGCGCGCGCAATAGGGCCGCCGGGTATGAGGAACCTAAAATGTTCGACACGAAAACTGTATCGCTGGAGTGGGGCGGCAAGACCCTCACTCTGGAAACCGGCCATATTGCCCGCCAGGCAGATGGTGCGGTGCTCGCCACCTATGGCGAAACCGTTGTGCTTTGCGCCGTCACCGCGGCGAAATCGGTTAGGGAGGGGCAGGACTTCTTCCCGCTGACCGTGCACTATCAGGAAAAATTCTCCGCTGCGGGCCGTATTCCGGGCGGCTTCTTCAAGCGCGAGCGTGGTGCGACCGAAAAGGAAACGCTGACCAGTCGCTTGATCGACAGGCCGATCCGCCCGCTGTTCCCCGAAGGCTTCTACAACGAGATCAACGTCATCGCCCAGGTGCTGAGCTATGATGGTGAGACCGAGCCCGACATGGTCGCGCTGATCGCCGCATCGGCCGCGCTGACCATTTCCGGCCTGCCGTTCATGGGCCCGATCGGTGCATGCCGCGTCGGTTTCGAAGAGGGCGAATATGTCCTCAACCCCAAACAGGAAACCGCTGCCGACGGCGCGCTCGACCTGATCGTTGCCGCTACTGGCAACGCCGTGATGATGGTCGAGTCCGAAGCCAAGGAGCTGAGCGAAGACGAAATGCTCGGCGGCGTGATGTTTGCGCATGACGAGATCAAGAAAGTCGTCAATGCGATCATTGACCTGGCCGAGCAATCCGCCAAGGAGCCCTGGGAAATCGCTGCTTCCGATGACAAGGCCGCGATGAAGGAAGAACTGCGCGGCATCGTCGGTGACGATATCGCTGCTGCCTACAAGCTGACCGACAAGTCGGAGCGCTCAAACGCGATCAATGCGGCACGTGCCAAGGCCAAGGCGCATTATGCCGAGGCCGATGGCCAGACGCAGATGGCTGCGGGCAAAGTCGTCAAGAAGCTCGAGTCCAACATCGTACGGACCGCCATTCTCAAGGACGGCGCACGTATCGATGGTCGCAAGACCACCGAGGTTCGCCCGATCGAAGCGATGGTCGGCTTCCTGCCACGGACCCATGGCTCGGCGCTGTTCACCCGCGGCGAGACACAAGCACTCGTGACCACCACCCTCGGTACTACTGACGACGCCCAGCGTTTTGACAGTTATACCGGCGGCCCGGATCGCAAGCAGTTCATTCTCCATTACAACTTCCCCAACTATTCAGTTGGCGAAACCGGTCGCATCATGGGCCCCGGCCGCCGCGAGGTGGGCCACGGCGCGCTCGCCGAGCGTTCGCTGCTTCCAATGATGCCGATGGATGACAACTATCCTTACGCCGTGCGGCTGATCGCTGAGATTCTCGAATCCAACGGATCCAGCTCGATGGCCAGTGTTTGTGGCGGCAGCTTGGCACTGATGAATGCGGGCGTGGAGCTAAAGGGCGCGTGCGCCGGCATTAGTATCGGTATCTGCACAAAGCTCGACGATAACGACAAAATTGAAGAATACCGCATCCTCACCGACATTATGGGTTGGGAAGATGCATTCTGCGAAATGGATTGCAAAATCGCCGGATCCAAGG
>JAQWKP010000345.1 GCA_029247785.1 Novosphingobium sp. | reverse complement strand
ATCAGAGAAGAACAGCCCCTGATCCAGGGTGACGTCCTCGAAGTTCAAGGTGTAACGGCCGACCAGGGTGAGATATTCGGTCAGCGGGAGCCCGGCACGCAGCTGAATACCCGTCGTCGACTGCTGATAGGTCGTGTCGCGACTGTTGGTGAAGAAGCGGAAGCTATTGAAATCTCGTCGGTAAATATCAACACCGACCGAAACATTGCGATCAAACAGATAGGGCTCGGTAAAGCTCGCCTCAATGCTCTTGGTGTAGCGCGAGTAGCTGCCGGAAAGACCAACGGTCTGGCCTCGCCCACGGAAATTGCGCTGTTGAACCGAAGCCTGGAAGATGAAGCTTTCGATACTCGAGAAACCGGCAGACAGCTGCAATTCACCGGTCGGACGTTCCTCGACATTGGCTTCTAGGAGAATCCGGTCGGCGGCGCTCCCCGACTGCTGCTCGATCTCAAACTTTTCCTGGAAATAGCCCAGGGAATTGATCCGATTGGTCGACCGCCTGACTTGCAGCGAGTTGAAAGCATCGCCTTCTGCCAGGCGGAACTCGCGGCGGACAACCTTGTCCTGCGTCAGCGTATTGCCGTTGACGTCGATCTGCTCGACATAGACGCGCGGCGCTTCGGAGATGACGAACACAACGCCCATCGTCAGCTCGTCCTTGTTGCGCTGGTATCGCGGTCGAACATCGGCAAAGGCGTAACCATACGCACCTGCGGTCTCGTTAAGCCGCTCGATCATGTCTTCGATCTGCTTGGCGTTATACCAGTCGCCGGATTGCATCGGCAGCGCCGCTGCCAGCACATCGCCATCAAAATCGCGCAATTCGCTGTCGATCGTGACATCGCCGAATTTGTAGCGCTGCCCTTCCTCGACGACATAGGTGATGATGAAATTGCGCTTGTCAGGAGTGAGCTCGGCAACCGCAGAGACGACGCGGAAATCGGCATAGCCCTCGGTCAGGTAGAACTGGCGCAGCTTCTGCTGGTCGAACGCGAGGCGATCCGGATCATAGCTGGTCTTGGAGCTGAACAGGCGAAGCGCGCGTGTCTGCTTGGTGACCATCTCGCCGCGCAGCTTGCCATCGGAAAACTCTTCGTTGCCGATGATATTGATCTGGCGAACCTTGGACTTGTCGCCCTCGGTGATCTCGAAGACGATGTCGACGCGGTTCTGCTCCAGCATCACCATCTTCGGCTCAACCGTCGCGGCATAACGCCCCTGGCGCTTGTAGAGTTCGATAATGCGGGCAACGTCGGCGCGGACCTTGGAGCGGGTGAATATCTGGCGCGGCGCGACCTTGATCTCGGGGTAGATCTTGTCGTCCTTGATCCGCTTGTTGCCTTCCAGAACGATGCGGTTGACGACCGGGTTTTCCTTGACCTCAATCACCACGGTGCCGTCTTCATTGCGGACCTGCACGGTAGCGAACAGCTCGGTCGCGTAGAGATCCTTCAGCGCTTGGTCGGCCGCAACGCTGGAATAGACCTGTCCCACCCGCAACTGGATGTAGGACAGGATTGTAGCAGATTCGAGGCGCTGGTTGCCCGAAACCGTGATGTATCTGATCGTGACGACAATGGCTGGCGGCGGCGCCTCAACAGCGACTGGAGACACTTCCTCGGTGGCAATAGAAACCGACTGGTCAACTGCAGCCGAAGCCGGCGCTGCGGCCGCTGCCCAGGCAGCGGTCGACAAGCCAACCAGGCTTGTGGTTCCCAGCAGCACCGCTGCCAAACGCGCAGCGGCCTTCACGTCAACTGGTCGAACCATCGGCAATCCCATATTCTTCACGCCAGTTCCCGTCACAGCTTTCGCAGGAAGCAGCTCTATCCCTCACAGGAACAGAGCGGGCATCCTGCCACAAACACCCGGGGCCCTCTGCCCGATGGAGACACCCCGATCAAGCAGTCAATGCCCGTGAGCCCCGCAAACCTTGAGAAAATCCTCCGCGCTATCCCCCGAAAATCGGAAGCGACGCCAAATCATTGATCGTGACAAACACCATCAGTGCCAGCACGAGTGCAAGACCAGTACGGAACGCCCATTCCTGGCTGCGCGCTCCGATCGGCTTCCGGCGAACCGCCTCCGCCGCATAGAATGCAAGGTGGCCACCGTCGAGCGCAGGGATTGGCAGGAGGTTGATGAATGCCAAGTTAATCGAGATCAATGCGGCAAAACTGACGAAATTTATCCAGCCGAGACTGAATTGCTCGCCAGAGAATTTCGCGATCTTGATCGGTCCGCCCAGCTCCTTGACCGAGCGCTAGCCTGTAAAGATCTGGCCGATCCCCATAGCCATCATCCGCATGATGCCGATGCTTTGACCGAATGCGAGCGTAACCGCTTCGCCGGCCCCGACCTTGACGATCTCCATCTTGCTCTGGTCCGCCCCGATACCGAGGCGCCCGATCCGCGCTTCATTGCCGAACTGATCGGTTTGAATGAATTCGGCGATCTTGATCGCTACGTCTATATCCTTGTCCTCTCGGCGGACCGTGATCGTCAGGATCCGTCCGGGATAAGGCACAACCTGTTCCGGAATATCGGTAAAGGACGCAATCGCGTTGCCATCGACGCTGACGATGCGGTCGCCGATCTTCAACCCCGCCGCCTGGGCCGCCGAATTTTCCGAGAACTGGGCAATCTCTGGCGTTGCGACCACGCGGCCATAAGTCATGTTGAACGCCGCAAAGATCGCAACGGCAAACAGCAAATTGGTGAGCGGCCCGGCCAGCACGATCAGGCTGCGCTGCCATAGCGGCTTGAACTGGAACAGCTCGGCGCGCTGGGAAGGCGAGAGGCTTTCGTCGACTTCGCCCGGCATGCTCACCGCATTCATGTCACCAGCAAACTGGACATAACCGCCCAGCGGCAGCGCGCAGAGCTTCCAGCGAGTGCCGCGCTTGTCGGTCCAGCCGCCCAGCTCCTTGCCGAAGCCGACCGAAAAGGCATCGGCCTTCACCCCGAACAGGCGAGCGACGAGATAATGGCCCAGCTCATGGACGACAATCAGCGGCCCAAGCAGCAGCAGGAACGCCGCTATCGTTATCAGGAAGGAAGGCGATTCGAGCATGTTACGCGGCCTGGGTCAGCAAGCGAGCGCGGGCGCGTGCTTCCCGGTCGATGGCGAGGACATCGTCGAGCGAGGCTGGCGCAGGAGGAGCAAAAGCGGAGATCACGTCCTCCCCATGTGCGGCAATGCGCGTGAATGCAATCTGACCGTCCAGGAAAGCCGCAACCGCGACCTCATTGGCAGCGTTGAGCACCGCGGCTGCGGCCCCGCCTGCCTCGGCGGCCTGACGGCATAATCGCGTCGCGGGAAAACGCTGCTCATCGGGCGCTTCAAACGTCAGCTGGCCGATTGCGGCAAGGTCGAGCGGGGTGCAAGGCGTGTCCATGCGTTGCGGCCAGGCCAGCACCGAAGCAATCGGCACGCGCATATCGGACGGGCCGAGCTGGGCCAGTGTCGAGCCGTCGCGATATTCGACCATCGAATGGACAATGGATTGCGGGTGGATGATGATTCGCAAGCGATCGAGCCCGACGGCGAACAGATGATAGGCCTCGATCAGCTCGAGCCCCTTGTTCATCATCGTCGCCGAATCGACGCTGATTTTTGCGCCCATGTCCCAATTGGGATGTTTGACCGCTTGGGCCGGGGTAGCGCTGGCGAGCTGCTGTGCACCCCACTCGCGGAATGGGCCGCCGCTCGCGGTCAGGGTGATCATGCTGACATCGGCAGGGTCGTTACCGGCGAGGCACTGGAAGATCGCATTGTGCTCGGAATCAACCGGCAACAGAGTTGCGCCATTGCGCGCGACAGCGGCAGTCATCACCTCGCCCGCGGAAACCAGCGCTTCCTTGTTGGCGAGCCCGACAGTGCCGCCTTGCTCGATCGCCGCCATGGTCGGCGCAAGCCCCGCGCAGCCGACGATCCCGGCGATGGTCAGGTCGACCGGACGGGATGCAGCCTCAATGAGCGCTCCAGCCCCGCCTGCGCATGCAACTCCGGCGCCAGAGAGCGCCTCGCGAAGTTCCGGAAGGCGCGTTTCGTCACCCAGCACTGCAATATCAGGCCGAAACTCCCGCGCCAGCCGCGCCAGTTCCTCGGCATTGCCATTGGCGGTGAGAGCGACGACGCGCCACATGCCCCCCTCGCGCCACATGCCCCCCTCGCGCCGGATGAGGTCGAGCGTCGAAGCGCCGATCGAGCCGGTCGCGCCGAGGATGGAGATGGTGCGGGGGGTCATAGGCCACCCCATAGGCGCACAAACATGAATATGACACCCGAGACGAAACAGACCGCCAGCAGGCCATCGACCCGGTCAAACAGCCCGCCGTGACCGGGAATGAGATTGCCGGAATCCTTCACGCCTGCGCGACGCTTCATCCAGCTTTCAAAGAAATCGCCGGATTGGGCGATGATGGCGATGGTTGCGCCCGCCAGCGCTGGAATCGAAGCGATCCTCAACCAATCTGCAGAGTTGTAATCATGAAAAGTCCACGGAAGGGGAATCACCATGACTGCGGCAGCGGCCACTATCCCTCCACCCAGCCCTGCCCAAGTCTTGGAAGGACTGATTCTGGGAGCAATCTTAGGTCCACCGATTGCGCGTCCCGACAGATACGCTCCAACGTCCGTGGCTATGACAGAGCCAGCGATCAGCAAAATTCCGCGAATGTCATTACCCTGATGCAGAATCACAAGAACCGCAGCCGCCACTCCACAATAGATCAATCCCGCGACCCGCCAAACAAGTCGGCCAAATCCTTGCGGGTGAACCAACATCGTCAGCTTGTTCCATTCCCAAAGCACGCCGACTGCGACCAGCCCGACGAACACCGTCCACCACCATCCTCCCAGCCACAGCGCCCCGCCCGTCACCGCCAGCATAACGATGGCCGACAGGGTCCTGACGCCGAGGTCGGACTTTTTGGCTGGGGATACGCTCGCCATTTTCAGGGCATTAGCACGAATTCATCACTCGGAGCTTGTTGAGGGGCCGATTCTCCACCGCTGGGGTGCAAATGGTGGACCAATGGTGGCCTGTTGGTGCCCTCACCGTCCACCATAGCGCCGCTCTCGATTTGCGAATTCCTCCAGCGCTTCCTTCAAGTGATTCGCAGTGAAATCGGGCCACAGCACGTCAGTGAAATAGAGCTCGGCATAGGCCGCCTGCCAAAGCAGAAAATTGGACAATCGAACCTCGCCCGAAGTGCGGATCAGCAGGTCGAGCGGCGGGAGGTCGGCAGTATCCAGTTCCGCCGCGATAGTCTCCGGCGTAACCTCACCCTTGGCCGCCGCCGCAGCAGCCGCGCGGGCAATCTCGTCCTGCGCGCCGTAATTCAATGCGACCGCCAGAATCGTGCCGCTATTGTCCGCAGTGCGCGCCAACGCCTTTTCGATCAGTTCGACAACATCGGGTGTGAAAGCCTTGTAATCACCGATGATCTTTAGGCGGATGTTGTTTTCCGCCATCTCCTCAAGATCACTGAGGATGAAGCGCTTCATCAGCCCCATCAGCGAGGAAACCTCCTCCTCGCTACGCCGCCAGTTCTCAGTCGAAAAGGCGTAGATCGTCAACGCTTCCAGCTCAAAATCGCGCGCTCCGCGCACCAGCCGACGCACCGCCTCAACCCCGCGCTGGTGGCCCACGACATGAGGAAGGTGGCGCTTTTTCGCCCACCGCCCATTGCCGTCCATGATGATCGCGACGTGGCGGGCTGCGCTCATGACCCCGGGACTTCAAGCGAGGGAAAGCGAGGCGCGCGCGTCAGCCTCACGTCTGCATGATATCCGCTTCCTTGCGGGCCAGCTCGTCATCGACCGCGTTGACCATGTCGTCGGTCAGTTGCTGGACCTCACCTTCGCCGCGCTTGCGGTCGTCTTCGGAAATTTCCTTCTTGTTTTCATCGGCTTTGAGCGCATCATTGCCATCGCGCCGGACATTGCGGATAGCAATCCGCGCATTCTCGGCATATTGACTGGCAAGCTTGGCAAGCTCCTTGCGGCGTTCCTCGGTCAGATCGGGGATCGGCAGCCGCAGCAGCGCGCCGTCATTGATCGGGTTGAGGCCGAGCCCGGCTGAGCG
Source organism: Novosphingobium sp. (assembly GCA_029247785.1). Classification (GTDB taxonomy): domain Bacteria; phylum Pseudomonadota; class Alphaproteobacteria; order Sphingomonadales; family Sphingomonadaceae; genus Novosphingobium. Next base: position 8,922 of record JAQWKP010000345.1, on the reverse strand, counting down.
GATTGCCTTTTCGACCGAGCCGACATTGGACTTGTCCCATACCTGGACCGACAACATGCGCGGTTCGGGTGCCGAGATTGACGCGACCTGGTTCAGCGGCATCTGCGCACCATAGACCTCGACCGTAATCGGATCGAGCAGCGCGGTATTGGCCCGGCCCGTCCTCAAGCCCGAGAAATCATGCTTGAGCGAATCAATCGCGCCCTGCATCCGGCGCTCGAGGTCGGCCTTGTCATATTTGGCCATGGTTCAGGCTCCCTTGGTGACGATCGTCCTGGTGCCCTCGCCCGCCAGGATACGGGCCAGATTGCCCTTCTCGCGAACTGAAAAGACGACGATCGGAATATCATTATCGCGGCACAGCGCCACGGCAGACGCATCCATAACCTTCAGATTATCAGCAAGAACTGTGTCGTAATCCACAGATTCAAAACGCTTTGCATCGGGGTTTGACTTGGGATCGCTGTCATAGACGCCATCGACGCTGGTGCCTTTCAGCAGCGCATCACAGCGCATTTCCGCGGCGCGCAGAGCGGCACCGGAATCGGTGGTGAAATAGGGCGCGCCAACACCGGCGGCGAAGATCACCACCCGGCCCTTGTCCAGATGCCGTTCGGCGCGGCGGCGGATCACCGGTTCGCAGACCTTGTCCATCTCGATCGCAGACTGCACCCGGGTCGGCACGCCGAGCTGTTCGAGCGCGTCCTGCATGGCGAGCGCGTTCATCACCGTGGCGAGCATGCCCATGTAATCGGCCTGGGCGCGGTCCATGCCCTTGGCTGACGCCGCCATGCCGCGAAAAATGTTGCCGCCGCCGATGACCAGGCAGATTTCCAGCCCGGTTTCCCGGGCCGCCTTCACCTCACCTGCCAGTTCGGAGACGAATTGCGGGTCGATGCCAAATTGCTGGCTGCCCATCAGCACTTCGCCGGAGAGCTTCAACAGGATGCGCTTGTATTTTGGCGAGCTCATGAGGCGGCGTTCTCGGCTGAGGAATGGCTGCACCGCCTTTAGGGGCGAGCGCGCTGATTGCCAAGCTTCTCCGGATAAATGCTATTCCGCCGGCACGACCTGCGGCGTCGGAAGCTCACGCGGTTTCAGGCGGATTGCGGGCAGCCACAGCAAGGCAACCAGCGCTAGCCCCGCAAAGGTCCAGAAGATTCCCATGTAGCTGCCAGTCAGGTCGAAGATCAGTCCGAACAGCGGCGGCGTTGATAACAGCGCGATCAGGATCACGCCGGACAGCAGCCCCATGGCCCGCCCCACCGCGCGTTGTCCGAACACCAGCGGCGCGAGATAGGCCTCGGTCGGCACCATGAACCCGCCGAATAGTCCGATGATCGAAACCCCCAGTGCAATCATGCCAAATCCCAGATGCGCCTGCGTCAGGCACGCCATGCCGGCTGCAAAGCCGCCGAGCGCTACGAACATCAAAATGCGCGGCCCCAACCTATCCGAAAGGGCGGCAAACCCCATCTTGGCGATGAAACCGCATCCAGCATAGATCGAGACAAGCATGGCCGCATTGGTCGCGTCGACCCCGTTGTCGATCGCCAGCGGAGCCAGATTGGTGACCATGCCCTTCATTCCCGACGTGACGATGGCGACGGTGAGAGCGATCAGCCAGAAGGCCGGATCGGTCAGGATCGCGCGCGCCGAAATCGCCGGTTTGGCCGCCTCATTGCGGGACTCTTCGCTCGGCTCAGCGACACCGTCAGGATGCAATCCCCGGTCGGAAGGTCTGTTGACCACAAGCAGCGCCGCCGGAACGGTCCAGACGACCAGCGCAAGCCCAAGCAATTGCATCGCCTGGCGCCATTCGTGGGTATTCAGCAAGCCCTGGATAATCATCGGGAAAAAGAAACCGCCTGCCGCAACCCCGGCAATAGCAAAGCCGATCGCCCTTCCCCGCCGCTTGTCGAACCAGCGCGACAGCAGTACCGTCGCTGCCAACGGACCGAGCAGCACATTGGCCGGGGCGATCAGCACAGCGAAGATCACCAGCACATGGTTGAAAGTAACCGCAAACGAAATTGCGGCATAGCCAGCGGCGAGCAACATTCCGCCCGCAACCATCAAGAAGCGCACGGAAAAGCGGTCCATCAAGTTCCCGAGCAGCGGCATCAGCACGGCAGACATCGCCGCATAGACCGTCATGGAGAGCATCAGGACCATCCGGCTTGGCCCGAATTCCTGTGCCAGCGGCACCGCAACAATCGAATAGGTGGAGGCGATCATGCCTGCCGCCGCCAGCAACATGAAACAGATCGCAACTTGACGCCAACCGACCGCAAAGGATGAATTCACAAAAACCTCTCCAGCCAGGCTGTTCCCGGCAAGGCACCCTACCCGATTGGGCAAGCGCGCAAAATCATTTCATATCCCATGCCTATCAGGGAGCTTGCGGGGCCTCACTGCCATCCGTCACAGGCTCAGCCTTTGCAGGACGCCCGGCAATGGCGAACAGCACCGCCCCGACCAAGGTCCCGCCCGCTGCCAGCAACAGAAATGGCTGATAGCTGTCGGTGGTGCGCAAGGTCATGCTCATCACCAGCGAACCGACCGCACCGCCCAGCCCGACCATCGCGCTCATGAAGCTGATCAGCAGGCTGAAATTCTTGGTATCGAACCGGCGAGAGACGAGATAGGCGCCGATATCGCTCTCCGCACCCTGGGCGAAGCCGATCACGCCGATTGCCAGGAACAGCAGCGGCATGGCCGAAACTTCCGCAGCCAGCAGCACATAGCCCAGCGTCGGCAGGCTCAATATGGTGATCGCAACCAGATGCGCGGGGATACGATCGAGCGCCAGCCCGCTAAGCAGGCGCCCGACAATCACGCCGCCGGCATAAAGTGACATCATCCAGGTCGCCATCTCGCTGGTCTGCCCGCCATTCATCAGCACCAGCTTGAGCTGGAGAGTGCCGAAACTTTGCGGCAGATTGACCAGGAACATCGCGAACAGAAACACCAGCAATGTCGGATGACGCAGCAGCGAAAACAGCTCTCGCCGGGGCAGTTGCAGTTCGGCGACCTCTTCAGCAGTGCGGCGCGCGCGGCGTTCCATCATCAGGATCGCAATCAACCCGCCGACTGCCGAAATCATCGCAAGGGCAATATAGCCGGCCCGCCAGCCCTGGGCTTCAATCAACCCGCCGAGCAGGGGCACGGAAATTACGCCGAAAAACGGCGCAGCGGTCAGCACCAGCGAGAGCGCAAAGCCGCGGGCCCGATCGAATTTCTCAACGACGACGCGGCAGAACACAATGGTAGTGGTGAGAATCCCGAAAATGTGCTGCACCACCCAGATCCCGAAGAATTCATAGATATTGCCGCTCATCTGGGTGAAGGCGAGGAACCCCAGCGGCATTGCCGAAAAGCCGATGATCGCCGAAATCCGCGTGCCAAACCGATCAACAAAGCGGCCCGCGAACGGCACAAACAACAGATTGACCAGCGCAAAAGTCCCGAGCAGCGCGAAATCGGCGCGCGACCAGCCGAATTCGGCCAGCAGCTCCGGCCCGAACAGGCTTGCCGTATAGTGCGACAGGGCGCTGCCCAGCCCCATCCCCAGACAGGCCGAGATAAATGCCTGCCGGTTTATCGAAAATTCGCGCAGATACATTCGGTTCCATCTCCCACAGCTTCGCCGTGCATGGCAGCGAACCTTGTTGAAATACGGATGCACCGATGTCGGACCATAAACAAGCGGGCCGGAGGCTTGCACCTCCCGCCCGCATGAATTTCGTTACTAAGTAGCTTGGCTCGATCAGCCGCCGACCGCTGCCGCAACTTCGGCGGCGAAGTCGCTTTCTTCCTTCTCGATGCCTTCGCCGAGTTGGAAGCGAACGAAATCGGTCAGCACGATCGGGCTGCCGGCATCCTTGCCAGCCTGCTCGACGACCTTGGCGACCGGAGTCTTGTTGTCGATCACGAAGAGCTGGCTCAGCAGAGCGTTCTCCTTGGCGAATTTGGCAACCGCGCCATTGACCATCTTTTCCTGAACGTCTTCGGGCTTGCCGCTCTCGGCTGCCTTTTCCGCCGCGACCTTGCGCTCGCGCGCGATCAGTTCGGCATCGAGGCTGTCGGCATCGAGCGACAGCGGGAACGCTGCAGCAATGTGCATGGCAAGCTGTTTGCCCAGCGCCTCGAGCACCTCCGCTGCAGCTTCGCTCTCAAGCGCGACCAGCACGCCGATCTTGCCGAGATTGGGCGCGGCGGCATTGTGCACATAGGGAACGACCAGGCCTTGCGGGACCGCAACCGTCTTCATCCGGCGCAGCGCCTGGTTCTCGCCGATGGTGGCGATCGAGGTGGTGAGCGCATCGCCAACCGTTTCGCCGCCCGCATAGGAAGCCTGCTTGAGCGCATCGACATCGTCGGAACCGGCATCGAGCGCGATTTCAGTCACCTTGCGGACGAAATCCTGAAACCCGTTATTCTTGGCAACGAAATCGGTTTCCGAATTGATCTCGACGGCCACGCCCTTCGTCCCGGTAACGGCAACGCCGACCAGGCCTTCTGCAGCCGTCCGGCTGGACTTTTTGGCAGCGGCGGCAAGCCCCTTGGAGCGCAGCAGATCAACCGCCGCCTCAAGATCGCCGTCGGTTTCGCTGAGCGCCTTCTTGCAGTCCATCATCCCGGCGCCAGTGCGCTCGCGAAGGGCTTTCACGTCTGCGGCTGAAAAGGCCATGGGCGTATTCCTCTTGTATTTGTGCGCCGCCTGCCGGGCTAATCGACCCGGCAAACGACAATTTCATGACGGTCGCGTCGAGCCTCAGGCCTTGGCGGCGTCCGGAACAGGTTCTTCAGCGGCAACAACAACCGCTGCTTCGGCCACTGGCTCTTCGAGCGCGCCGATATCGACACCGGATTCGACGATCGCTTCCTCGCCGCCCTTGCTGGCTGCCTGGCGGATCGCGTCGCAATAGAGACGAACCGCGCGCGCGGCATCGTCATTGCCCGGCACCGGAAAGGCGATCCCATGCGGGTCAACATTGGTATCAAGCACCGCAACCACCGGGATGCCAAGCACATTAGCTTCCTTGATCGCCAGCTCTTCCTTGTTGGCATCGATCACGAACATGACATCGGGAACGCCGCCCATGTCGCGGATACCGCCGAGCGAGAGTTCAAGCTTGTCGCGCTCACGTGTGAGCTGGAGCACTTCCTTCTTGGTCAGACCCTCTGTGTCGCCAGAAAGTTGTTCCTCAAGCGTCTTGAGCCGCTTGATCGACTGCGAAATCGTCTTCCAGTTGGTCAGCATGCCGCCGAGCCAGCGGTGATTGACGAAGTGCTGGCCGCAAGCCTTCGCCGTCTCTGCGATCGGCTGCTGCGCCTGGCGCTTGGTGCCGACGAACAGGACCTTGCCGCCTGCCTGCACGGTTCCGGCAACGAATTCGAGAGCGCGCGCGAACAGCGGCACGGTTTGCGACAGGTCGATGATGTGAACCCCATTGCGCGCACCGAAAATATACGGCTTCATCCGCGGGTTCCAGCGGTGGGTCTGGTGGCCGAAATGCGCACCGACCTCGATCAATTGCTGCATGGAGACGACAGGTGCCGCCATAGGGAATTCCTTTCCGGTTATACCTCTGGGAAACTGGAACCCTAGCGGAGCGTCCGCTGTGGCACCGGGATATGAGTGCTTCCCATGTGAATTTGCCTTGTGGCCAGCATCCCCAATGGATGCCCACCGTCCGGCGAGGAGCCCTTAGCGCTGTTCTCCAGCGAATTCTACCCCCGACATGCAGCAAGGCCAAAGAGCCGATATCAGCGCGTATCAGTTAGCGGTGCGGCATCTAAAATTACCTGTCCACTGACGTGGGCGAAAAAAGCTTGACTTGATAGAACAAAAAGGGAACTTAGGATCATAGAACATTTATAGAACGAATCGCGGAATTCCACAAGATGTCCACTGCCTCTCAACCGGCTTGTGAGATGACTAGATCGAGGTACAGAACATGATGACAGTCGCTATCACGCTGCTTTTCGCCTTCACCGGCCTGTTCGCTTTCGCGAGCATTGCGGGCAGTCTACTCCGATACGGTCCCAGCGCGCTTCGCCTGCGTGAAGCGCTCAGGGCCTGCTCCGGTGAGCAGGAACTGCGCTTTTCGGTAAGTGAACATCAAGCGGTGCTGGCAAGAGGGGCACGGATCCTACGGCCGGACTTCGGCGCTAAGGTTCGTTCCCACCCGGCGCCGAAGCAGCTTCGCGCCGCCGCCTGAATCTCGCATAGGCAATCAGCCCGACCGGAATTAGCAGGAAATAGCTTGTCGTAATCAGAACCAGTGTCGGCCAGGGCATCGTCAGCAGGGCTGCAGCAATCAATCCCACCAGCGCAATGACCACCAGCCGGACACGGCGCGGCGGGCGCAATTTCGACCAGCTCAGGGTCGGGATATTCGCAATCATTAAGAAGGCAACCAGCACCATCCAGGCGGCGACCGCCATGGGTTGGCTGAACTCAGCGCGTCCGGTTGCGATCCACAGATACATCGGCAGCATCGCCAGCCCCGCGCCGGCGGGTGCCGGGACTCCAGTCAGGAAGCCGGCACGCTTGTGGGGCTGCTCTTCCAGGTCGAGCTGAGCGTTGAAGCGCGCCAGGCGCAAAACGCAACATATCGCGAAGGCCAGCGCCGCTATCCAGCCGAAGCCGGGAAATTCGCGCAAGGTCCAGAGATAGACGATCAATGCCGGGGCAACTCCGAAGGAAATTGCATCGGCGAGGCTGTCGAGCTCCGCCCCGAACCGGGTCTGCGCCTTGAGCATACGTGCCGCACGCCCGTCTATAATATCGAGCAACCCGGCAAGAATGACCGCTTGCGCCGACTTCTCGAAATCCCCCACGATCGCGAATCGGATACCAGTGAGACCGGCACACAGCGCCGCCGCTGTAATTGCATTGGGCACCAGCGCGCGCAGGGTCAGGCCCTTCGGCATACCCGCCAGACGACGGGGCGCTGGCAATTCGCTCACTGGCCGATGCCCTCAATGTGCGGCATCTGGCCGATCTCGGCAATCACCGTTTCGCCGGCTATGACCTTCTGGCCAAGCACTACGCTCGGCTCGGTGCCGGGGGGCAAATAGATATCGACCCGACTGCCAAAGCGGATCAGGCCGACGCGCTGGCCCGCCGCAAGCATATCTCCAGGCTTTATGAACGGCACGATCCGCCGCGCGACAAGTCCGGCAATCTGGGTAAAGCAAACGACCATCCCGTCGCCCCGCTCGATCATGACGTGCTGGCGTTCATTTTCTTCGCTGGCCTTGTCGAGGTCTGCATTCACGAAACGGCCCGGAATATAGACAACCCGTCGCACGGTCCCGCCGATCGGCGCGCGATTGATGTGGACGTCGAACACGCTCATGAACACCGAAACCCGGGTTACCGGCTCGTCGCTCAGCGCGGCCATGCCGCTGCCATCATCAATCGTCAGCTCACGCGGCGGCGATACTTTTCGGATAAGCGAGACCAGCCCGTCGGCAGGGCAGATGACAAAGCGATCACTACGCGGGGTCACGCGCACTGGATCGCGGAAGAATGCGGCCACGCACACTGTCAACACCGCCAGCGGCCACGCAAGCCACTGCCAGCCAAGCAGCGCCGCGATCACGCAGAATACTGCAACGATCAGCGCAAATTTGCGACCTTCGGGATGAATCGCAGGCCACTGCCAGCTCGCTTCGCCCCGCCCCTGATTATCTAGTATCTCTCCGGGCATCGCCGCCCTTTAGGCCCAGCCAGTCAGAACCGCAATGCCACTACAGCCGGGCAACAGGTCGATCCGGGCTTTGGCGAATGGCGGTTAAATGTTAGCTCACCTGTCAGGACAGGGTGCTGCCGCGCCGCAAAACTGAAGCGAACACGCCGCATGGTCAATTATGACGACACAGATTTCTTCATGGATCTCAACCTCGTCGAGGATCCCTATCCTTTTTTCGAGCATCTGAGGGCGAATGGTCCGGCGGTCTATCTGCCCCAGCACAATGTATTGGCGGTGACCAGCTTCGATGAGGCAATTGGCGTCCATCTCGACAATGTAAATCTGTCCGCAGTCAATTCCGTCACCGGGCCCCTGCCGCCGATTCCCTTCACGCCGGAAGGCGAGGACATCACCGAACAGATCGCAGAACACCGGTCGCAAATGCCGTTCGGTGAGGAGGAGCTCACCCAGGATCCGCCGCGCCACGGCCCTTTGCGCTCGCTGATGATGGGTCTGTTCACGCCCAGTCGGTTGCGCGAGGTGGAAGGCGCGATCCACAAGCTTGCAGACCAGCTGATCGACGAGTTCGAGGAGCGCGGGCGCTGTGAGCTGATCCGCGAATTCGCCAATCCCTTCGCGATGCTGGCGATTGGCGAATTGCTCGGCGTTCCTGAGGAAGACCGCATGGCGTTCCGCAAGAATCTTGAGGGCGCGCCTGCCCAAATCGGCGCGAAACAGGGTGCCGATGTGATCAACCCGATGGAATTCCGGGTCAGCGCATTTCTGGACTATGTCGAGGAGAGGCGGTGCAATCCGCGCGAGGATGTGCTGGGCCGGCTGGCCAATTCGACTTTCCCAGATGGATCGCTGCCCGACGCAATGGATGTCGTACGCGTGGCAACGCTGTTGTTCGGCGCGGGCCAGGATACCACAGCGACGCTGCTTGGCGCTTGCCTGCGCCGGCTCGCGGAAAGCCCCGAGCTGCAGGACCAGATGCGCGAATTGCCCGAGCTGCTCCCCGATTTCATCGAGGAAGTCTTGCGTCATGGCGGGCCGGTGAAATCGACATTCCGGCTGGCAAAGCGGGAAGTCACGATCGGCGGGGTGACTGTCAATCCCGGCACCACCATCATGATCACCACCGCGGCGATCAACCGCGACCCGGGGAAATTCAACGCGCCTTCCGAATTCCAGCTCGGAAGAGCCTCGGCCAAGG
>JAQWKP010000332.1 GCA_029247785.1 Novosphingobium sp. | reverse complement strand
TAGCGTTGACGCGGATGCCGTATGGCGCGCATTCCAGCGCCAGCGCGCGGGTATAATTGACCACTGCGCCTTTTGACGCATTGTAGGCCGCCATCGAATAATCGCCGAACAGGCCGGAGATCGATGCCGTGTTGACGATCGCGCCGCCGTTTTCGCGCATATGCGGGATGGCCGCGTGGCAGCCGAGAAACACGGCGGTGGAATTAACCGCGAACACCCGCTCCCATTCCGCCTGTTCCATATCGGGCGTGGCAGCCAGCGCGCCGGTCCCGGCATTGTTGACCAGAATGTCGATCTGCCCCCATGCGGCCAGTGTCGCTGCGACCAGCGCGTCGATCTCGGCCTGCACGGTAACATTGGTGCGGGTGAAGCGGATCGTGTCGCTGGTCTCGGCGGGCTCCTGAAGATCGGCGATCATCACATTTGCGCCTTCCGAAGCGAGCCGCGCCACTGTCGCTGCGCCGATCCCGCTGGAACCTCCCGTGACGATCGCTACCTTGCCGGCAAACCTGTCCATGCTGCTCTCCCAAATATTCGAAAAATGCCGGGCGAATGCCCCTTGCCTATTTCATTCCTATAGGCGGGCGGGCTATCGCTTCAAACCGAAACAGGCAGGCAAGCGAAGCTGGGAGACAAGATGGGCGAGTATCAAGGCAAGACAGCTGTCATAACCGGTGCTGGATCAGGGTTGGGCGCGGCGATGGCCGAGCTGTTTGCGGGCGAAGGTGCGCGGGTCGCTCTGCTCGATATCGACGGCGAACGCGCCGCGGCCAAGGCCGAGGAACTGCGCGCTAACGGCACCGAAGCCATCGCCATACGCGTCGATGTTGCCGACAAGACATCTGTCGAGGCGGCGGCGCAGGCTGTGCAGGTAAAATTCGGTGCTTGCGATGTGCTCTGCGCCAATGTCGGCGTTCAGCAGTTCGGCGCGATCGACAAGCTCACCGATCATGATTGGGACTGGGTAATGTCAGTCAATTTTCGCGGCGTCGTCAATACGGTCAGTGCCTTCATGCCGCTGCTGCGGGCGAGCGAAGGCCAGCGCCACGTCCTGCTCACTGCTTCGGCCAGCTACTTCCAGCTGGGCGCGCGTATGGCCGCCTATGTCGCCTCTAAGTTCGCGGTCGTCGGCTATGGCGAAGTGCTGCGGCAGGAGCTGGCCGAGGAAGGTATCAATGTCGCCATGATGTTTCCCGCCGGGATGATGACGCGCCACATCGAAAGCAGCATGGCCGCCCGGCCCGAAGAGCTTGGCCCCTCACGCTTCGACCAGTCGGATATCGCGGCAATGATTGCCAGCTCTGACGTTGATACCGCAGCCGATCTCGCCACCGCCGAAGATGCGGTGAGCAATTTGCTGGCCGAATTGCGCAGCGGCGAGCCCTATATCATCACCCATGGCAGCTATCGCCACCAGGTCGAGGCGCAGCAGAGCCGCGTGCTCGATGCTTTTGCGCGGATGGAGGAGGCCAAGCCATGAGCGTCAAAATTATTGGCGAGGATCTGCAGTTCCCCGAAGGTCCGGTGGTCTGCGAGGATGGCTCTGTGCTGGTGGTCGAATTGCGCCGCCAGCAGATCACCCGCATTCGCTCCGACGGAACCAAGCAGACCGTTGCCAAGGTCGATGGCGCGCCCAACGGCCTCGCGGTGGGGCCGGACGGCGCGCTTTATTGCTGCAACAGCGGCGGGGCGAAATGGGTTCAGCGCCCGGGTCGCTCAGGCTGGATGCCTGCCGGCGCGCCTGACGGCTACACCAATGGCTGGGTCGACCGCATCGACATTGCCACTGGCAAGGTGGAGCGGCTTTACGAGGATTGCGATGGCATCCCGCTCGCCGGACCCAACGACCTTATGTTCGATGAATCCGGTGGCTTCTGGTTCACCGACAACGGCAAGGACCTCGGCACCAGCGAGCTGCATGGCGGGCTTTACTATGCCAGTGCCGACGGAAGTTCGATCACGCGGGTGGTCTATGGATTGTTTCTCAACGGTGTCGGTATCTCGCCCGATGGCGGCACGGTGTACGCCGCCGAAACCCCGCGCCGCGCGTTGTTCGCTTTCCCGACCGAAGCGAAGAATGGCAAGGGTGAAGGCGCGGTCCCTGCCAGCCACGGGCACGGCGTGTTCTGCGGCGAGCTTATCGCCAGCTTTCCGGGCCGCGAAATGCTAGATTCACTAGCGATGGAGGCAGATGGAACGGTCGCGGTGGGCAAGGTTGCGGAAGGCGCAGGGATAGCCCGCATCGACCCGGCGACCGGCGCGCATGAACTGGTCGAATTCCCCGACCGCCTGCCGACCAATATCGCCTTCGGCGGTTCTGACATGCGCGATGCCTATGTTTCGCTGTCGGCGAGCGGCATGTTGGCCCATACCCGCTGGCCCGCACCGGGGCTGCGCCTGCCGTTCAATTGCTGATCGCGTATAACAAGCCCCATGGCGTGCTGAGCCAGTTCACTGATCGCAGCATGGCAGGATCGAAGCGGCAAACCTTGTCGGACTTCATCGATGTGCCGGGCGTCTATCCCGCTGGACGGCTGGACCGCGACAGCGAAGGCCTGCTGCTTCTCACCGACGAGGGCCCGCTCCAGGCGCGGATCGCCGAGCCCAGATACAAGATGCCCAAGTGCTATCTTGCACAGGTCGAAGGCGAAGTGGCCGAGGCAAGCCTCGATGCGCTGCGCCAAGGCGTGAGATTGAAGGATGGCGATACCCGGCCCGCCGAAGTGGAGCGGATCGCAGACCCCGAACTGTGGCCTCGCGATCCGCCGATCCGTTTCCGCAAGTCCATTCCCGATTGCTGGCTCAAGCTGACGATCCGCGAGGGGCGAAACCGGCAGGTGCGAAGGATGACTGCGGCGGTCGGCCATCCGACGCTTCGGCTGGTGCGCTGGAGTATCGGGGATTGGACGATCGAAGGGGTTGAGCCCGGAGAATGGCGGGAGGTCGCGACGGGCTAGCTCGTCAGGCTTCCAGTTCGAAGGCCAGGCTGCCTTGATTGAACAGCGCCGCGAGCAGTTTCAGCGCTGGTTCCGAATTTCTCAGATCGGCGTCGACAATGATGAATTCGCGCGCGCACAGCAATTCGGCCAGGGCTATGGTTTCGTCCTTGCACTCGAAACACTGGCCATCGACGAACAGCAACACGCAATTCGCGCCCCGCCGGACAAAGGCGAAGCGGCTGGCGGGGTTGCGGTGTAGCGACGCATCACTGGCAAGGCATTGACGCAGGGTTTCGACGGTGATCGGCTGCTCCGGCTGCCAATCGATATCGGGATATTTGCGCGTGCTGCTATATTGTCCGAACCACCGGGCGAAACCCTCGCGGTCGAGCATTTTTTCGGCGATCATTGCGTGCAGCTGCGCGATGGCACTTTCAGAGATTTCGCCCGGATTTTCTTGGGCTGCCAGCTGCGGATCGCCGTATCGGTTTTCGTCCTGCAGCTCTGCCAGCACATCGTCGCAAAAATGTGCGATCAATTCGCTCTGCGAAGGAGAGCGAAAGCCGATCGAGTAAGTCATGCAGTCGTCACCCACCGCGACGCCATTATGGGCGAGGCGAGGCGGCACGTAGAGAATATCGCCGGGCTCGAGAATCCATTCGTCATCCGGCTCGAAATTGGCGAGCAGGCGCAGATCGTCATGCGGCAGTAGTTCGGTCGAGGAATCGCATGGCGCGCCGACCTGCCAGCGCCGCTTGCCCAGACCCTGGATCAGAAACACATCATAATGATCGAAATGTGGTCCGACGCCGCCCCCGTCGCTGGCATAGCTGACCATCACATCGTCGATCCGCCAATTGGGGATGAAGCGAAAGGGAGTGATGAGGGACGCTACCGAAGGTACATGGTGGTCGACTGCCTGCACCAGTAGCGTCCAGGGCTGCTTGTCGACCTGCCCAAATCGCGATTCGGGCAGTGGGCCGTGTTCGACCTGCCAGCCATATTCGGACGGATCGCCTGTTTGCGCGATCAGCCGCGCCTCGGCATGATCCTCGCAGGCCAGCCCGGCGAGCTCATCCGGATCTAGCGGATTGCGCCATTGCGACCAGGGGTTCCTGATGAGCAGCGGCTTCTGCTGCCAATAATCGCGCAGGAAACCGTCGATATCGAATTCTCGAAGTTGCATGGTTACTCGCGACGGAATGGGTAACAAGGGGCCGAGGGCCTGGCGGTCATTCAGGAGCCTCCGCGCCTACCAGCGTCCGCCGCCCTCGTTGGTCAAGGGGCGCTCGTAGGATGGATCGGAGCGGTCTCGGTTGCCTTTGAGATAGCGCGAGCCTGGCGGCGTTTCGCCATTGGGCAGCTTCGCCTCGCCTTCCATCGCTACTTCGACCGTCGCCCGCCGCAATACGATGCCCCATTTGCCGTCGCGCTTTTCCAGCCGGTCGATGTAGCGCCCGGCGAGCAGCCGCGAAGTCTGCCCGCCCGGATCGGCGAACAGCCCGATCACATAGCTTTCGGTATGGGCCACATCGCCATCGATCTCGCAGATCTGCATGGTGACATTGTGCAGATTGGTTTCGGCAATCGCCTGATGGGCGGAATTGGCATGATCGCCATAGTCCGATCCCCTGATCAGCTTGTCGCCCAGCTCGTGCCAGCCATCCTCGTGATAGCCACCGACGATCAGTGCCTTGTCGAAGCGGTCATTGCCGCGTGAGGTGCTGGTGATGCAGTCAAGGATCTGCTGGCGATCGGTGAGATATTGCAGCTGGTGTTCCAGCTCGGCGAGGCGGTCCTCGGTGCTCATGCGCGTGCCTTTCCTAGCGGATGATCTTGTCGTGATACTGGATCGGCGCGCTGCCATCGAGATCTCGATAGGAAGGCGGCTGGCGGCCATCTTCCTCGGTGATGCCATATTCGACCGCCAGTTCCGCGCCGATAAGGGTCTTGCCGCTTTTCTCGGCGCGCTTGGGATCGTTGAGCATTGCCCAGATGATGTGGCCGGTGAATTCCGGGGTTTCGGAAATCGCCGCGAGGCCGCCGAACTGATCGGGATCGGAATCGATGACCATTTGCAGACGCTCGGTCAGCACCGCGCCCATCCAGATCGAGGAGACCGCGACATCCGCGCCGGCATGTTTGAAGTCGATGTCCATGTCGTGGGCCATCTTGTCCATACCGGCCTTATGCGCGCCATAGGCAGCGCCGAAGGTGTAATGCACCGCTCCGGGAGCCGAGGTGAAGATGATCAACCCGCTGTTCTGCTTGACCA
>JAQWKP010000326.1 GCA_029247785.1 Novosphingobium sp. | reverse complement strand
CGTCTTGATCACTGTGTTCGGCCCGGTCTCGGGAGCGCACTTCAATCCGGTCGTGACAGCGATATTCGCCTTGCGACGCGAAATCGCGCCGGGAATCGCGCTGGCCTATGTCGCCGTGCAGATCGCCGGCGGCATATCCGGAACCTTGCTCGCACACGCCATGTTCGAACAGCCGCTGATCCAGATATCCATTCACCAGCGCGGCGGATTTGCGCAAGGCCTGTCCGAAGGCGTCGCGACATTCGCGCTGCTGCTGGCGATACTCGGCACGTTGCGATCGCGCCCGCATGCTGTTCCGGTGTCGGTCGCGCTGGTGATCACAGCGGGGTACTGGTTCACTGCAAGCACATCCTTTGCCAACCCGGCAGTCGCCATCGCCCGAGTCCTCACCGATACATTTTCCGGCATCGCGCCAGGCGATCTGCCCGCCTTTATATTAGGAGAAGTGATTGGCGGGATCGCGGCCTGGCTGTTCGCCGAGCGCGTGATGGGATGGACTGCAGGACCGGACGAAGTCGCATCATTATCGGGCGAGCTCGAGGACTAGCCCCAGTCAGTGCCCCACGCTGGCATAGGCTGCGGGTCCACGGCGCATCGTGCCGATCGCCAACGATCCGATTGTCATCACTACCATGACCAGGATCAGCAAGCCGTCATAATTACCCATCAGATCATGCAGCCAGCCCGCCGTGACCGGTCCGATCGCAGCGGCGACCGCGCCGCAGGTGATAACCGCACCGAACAGCGCCGCGAAGGCCTTCAGGCCGAAATGGCGCGTCGCCATGTATATCGTCACATCCATTTCCGCACCGGTGGCAATGCCGAAGGCAACCATCGCGGCGAGCAACGGCCATATGCCCGGCAGGTCCGCAAGCAACAGTCCGCAGGCAATGACGGGCAATATCTGGCTGATCCCGCCGATGATATTGCCGGGATAGCGATCGAGCAGGAAGCCGACCGACAGCCGCGCGATAATGCCGACGATGCCCATCACCGCAGCGATACGGGCAGCCGATGGCTGGTCCTGCCCGGTCTCCATTAACAGCGGCACAAGATTGGCCGCCATCGTCATATTGTAAAATGCATAGCAGACGAAGGAGACGGCAAGCTGCGCGAAGGCCAGCGTACGGATCCCCTCGCGCAGGGTCAGACCGGGCAATTCCGTGGGCGACGCAGCTTGTTCGGCATCCACCGCCGGCTTGCGCCGCTCAGACCTCGTGTCGCGGAAGAATAGCAGTGTGACCGGGAAAGTAACCAGCAGCCAGACTGCGCCAACCCCAATAAACCCAACTCGCCAACCGTAATCGGCGATGAGCCAGGTCGCGATCACCGGTGCAAGCGCGGCGGTCACACCCGAGCCGGACAGGGTGACGGCAAAGGCCGACCCGCGATGGCGATCGAAGCGCGTTGCGACCGCCGCCGTCCACACTGTCGCCTGCACCAGCACGATGCCAAGCGCGACCAGGAACCACAGGAACAGCCAGTTGAACAGCAGGCCAGTAGCGGTGCCGAGCAAGGCGAATGCCCCGGTCTTGACCACCAACCCGGTCAGCGCAACGTGGCGCGGTCCGAACCGGTCGACCACCATGCCGACCAGGATATTGAGGAACACGCCGACAAAATTGGACAGGCTCAGCCCGAGCATCACATCGGACCGACTCCAGCCGAATTCCGCCTCAATATGGGTGACAAAGGGCCCCAGGCCATAGCTCTGCAAGCCGATCGTCGAAAAGCCGATCGCGGCCGCCGTCGGCAGGTACCAGTATTTACGCCATTCGCTCGCCGGCTTCGTCCGCGCAGAATTCATCGCTTACAATTCTCCCCGGGCCCTCCCTGCCAGCTAACCGACCAAAAGCAAACGGCGGCTCCCCAAAGGGAACCGCCGCCTGTTTTTCCAAAGCCTTGCTTGTGGCTTATTGACCGATGTTGAACCTGACTCGCGCGCCAAACATGCGCGGTTGTCCGAGGAATAGGAAATCACCGCCGATAGTAGTGAGGGACGTACCGCCCGCCACATAGTATTTGTTATTGGTAACATTGGTCATGAACAGAGCGATGTCGACCGGGCTGCCGCCAACACTGTCCCAATTCAAGTTGAGATTGAGCAGATCGATCGCCGGGACGATTCCAGAGTCAAACGGAATCACACCGGCATCGAACGCTGCCTTGTTGGCCGGTGAAACGAATTGGTCCGCAGTATGAGAGAAGGTTGCACCGATCCGTACCTCGCCCAGGCTCTCGTCGAGCGGGAGAGTGTAGCTCACGGTCGCCGTAAAGCTATGTTTTGGCGTATAAGGAAGCAGCGAACCGACATTCGAGAGGAAAGTTGCATTGGCACAATCGTATGTCCGGCTATCGCAGATTGGTGTGTTGGTACCGGTCACCTTGGCATCGAGAAACGCATAGCCAAGGTCGAGCCGCAAGCTGTCGAAGAAGGTGAAGGATGCATCAGCCTCCACACCGCGTATCCGCGACTTGCCGACGTTCTGGATGCCGTTGATGCCGACCGAGGGAGGCATGGTGCAGCCCGGCGTCACCGTCGGTATGCATGCCGGGATAACGACCGTGGCCTGCTGGTTGCTGAATTCATTCCAGAAGCCTGTAATGCCAAACCTGCCGGAGACGGTGCCCCGGAACTCCATTTTCAGGCCGAGCTCATAGGTATCGAGCTTCTCCGGCTGCCATGTCTCGACGCCGATATTCGATTCGTTGATACCTCCGCCGCGATAGCCGCGCGAATATTTCGCGAAGATCAGGACATCATCATTGGGCTCGAAATCGAGGCCGATAAGCCAGGTTGGCGCGCTCGATTTCTGGACGAAGGTGCGAGTGCAGAAGCCGCCAAGAGCGAGACGCGCGTCAGGGGCCGCCGGAGTTACCGCCCTGGTGCAGCTAAAAGATACTGCTCCGGCGGGCGAGGGTGTGATGCGGACATTGTCGGCATTCACGTCTTGCCAGTCCCAAGTATAGCGGAAACCACCTGTAAGGCTGAATTGATCTGTCAGCTTGTAGGTCCCCTGCGCGTAGAGCCCTTCACTGCGATAGGAATAGACATTGCGGGCGATGTTGGCGCTGCCAACAACGAATGCTCCGCCAAACAGCGAAAGAGGACTGCACTGGAATTGATGAATATCCGAGCAGTCAGCAAAAATGCCTGTATATTGTTCCTGCCCGCCATTTCCTCCGATCGGCTTGCTGCGCTCCAGGTAACCGCCGGCCTGCCAGGTCAGGCGATCGTTGAACGCTGTGCCTTGGAATTGCAGTTCCTCGGTCCAGGTATATTGGTTGCCTTGCGGCGTATTGGGCCCCGGGTTCACCTCGACAAAGGGAAAGGGTCCGCCGTTGTCGCCAACGATATTGTAGGCGTAGGCCTCCTTGGCTTCGGCGTAGCTGAAGATATTCTTGATCGTCAGATTGTCGCTGGCTTCCCAGGTTGTGGTGTTGATCACCTGCCAGGTGCGTGATCTGACGAACGGATCGGGATGGCTGTTCTCGACATCGAAGAAGCCGTCACCACGCGCATTCTGGCGGTCGATCTGGTTACAGATATCCTGCCGGATCAGTGCTCTTCCTCCAGGGCCAACACCCGGTGTCCGGTTGCAGAAGGCAACCCTGCCGACTGAATTGTTGTTATCGGACTTGATGAATGTGCCGATCGTGTAGTTCTCTAGCGTCGGAGTAATCTGGGCCAGGATACTGAGGCGCGCGGAGATGTATTGCAGATCGGCCATATCCTTCGGCCCAATGCCGGACTGGTTTTTGAGATAACCGTTGCGCTTGTTCCAGTCGAGACCGCCGCGAACGCTAATCGAATCGTTGACCGGAATGTTGAGCACGGCCTGTGCACGCGCCTGATTGTAATTGCCGTATGTGCCTTCGACATAGCCTTCGACTTCGCCTGTCGGCCTTTGCGGCACCAGCAGGATCGCGCCGCCAGTGGTGTTGCGGCCGAACAGCGTGCCCTGCGGACCTTTGAGCACCTGCACGCTCTGCAGATCGAACATGTTTCCTACGCCCGCGCCATTGCCGCTGGTGATGTTGGAGGAAAGCCGGGGAGCGATGACATCGGCGAAATAAACGCCGACTGTCGGCAGGGTGTTAAGCTCCTGCGAAAACCCGCGGATCGAGAAGCTAGCCTTTTCCGGGCCGAACCGGCTGTTGACCGTTAATGACGGCGTATAGGCGGCAAGCTCTGCGCTGTTGGAGATGTTGCGGCTCGTGATCTCCTCCTGGCTGAAAACCGTCATCGAGATCGGGA
Source organism: Novosphingobium sp. (assembly GCA_029247785.1). Lineage (GTDB taxonomy): Bacteria > Pseudomonadota > Alphaproteobacteria > Sphingomonadales > Sphingomonadaceae > Novosphingobium. The sequence continues at coordinate 5,061 of JAQWKP010000326.1, read as the reverse complement.
CGTCCTGAGCATTTTCCTCAAAGCGCCGGGCAGTCACGACAATCGCGCCATCGCTCTCAGCGCCTTCTGCGGCCGCATAGGCCGGTACAGCCATAACCGCGCTCATGGCCGTGGCCGAAAGCGCCGCTAACTTGACAAGATTTTTCCTCATTTCATTCCCCTCTTCGAACCCTTTGCCCACCTTCTGGATCGGGGGGCAGGCCTTTGATTGCAATTGAACCAGACTCCTAGCTCGGTGCCTTGTCGCACAGAAACGGACGTGAAAATTGATCGAACGGGGCAAAGCTCAATCTTTGACTTATTGTCAGGAATATCCAGGCAACAGGATTCAAAATGCGGTGAATTGCCAAATTCTATAACAAAATCATCATAATAGCTGGGCAATACGGCATTGTTCAGCCGTGCTCCAGCGCAAATTCGGCGGGCGCGCGGCCTATCGTCGCGATTGCCAGTGCACCTGCCGCCATCAGCCCCATCAGGATCATCAGCATCAGATTGTAACTGCCTGTAACGTCGTGAAGCCAGCCAGCTATGACCGGTGAAATCGCTCCCCCAAAGGCGCCCACAGTTAGCATCCCGCCCATCAGCGCGGCAAAGCTACGCAGCCCGAAGTGACGGGACACGAGATAAAACACGACATCGAATTCGGCGCCTATGGTGATACCAAAGCTGGTGACGCAGATCGCCAGAACAAGATAGCTTGGGCTATCGCCTAGCAGCAAGCCGCAGCCTGCAACCGGAAGCAGGAAAACAAAAGTGCCAAGCAGCCTGGCCGACATGATATCGAGCAGGAAACCGGCGGAAATCCGGGCAATCAGTCCGACAATCCCAACGATTGCGGCAAGCTGGGCAGCAACCATTGGCGTCGAGCCCTTTTCCCCCAGCATCGGCACCAGGTTGGGCGCGACGGCCATGGTGTAAGACGCGAATGCGAAGCTGGCGATCAGCAGCTGCCAGAAGGCCGGCCTGCGCAGCCCTTCCGAAATGACGAGGCCGGACAGTTCGGCAACCGGAGCCGGCTGCTCCTGTCGCTGCTCCGACTGCGTTTTGGCCTTGGCTGCAGTTTTGCGCAACTCATCCTTGCGACCGTGAAACAGGAAGAACACCACCGGAAAGGCAACAATCAGCCACCCGAGGCCAAGCCCGACAAAAGCCTGACGCCAGCCGAACTCCCCGATCAGCCAGGTCGCGATCACCGGGATTATGGCTGCGCAGAATGAGGAACCGGACAGCGCGACGGCAATCGCCAGTCCCCTGCCCCGATCGAACCGGCTGGCCACCGCGCTCGCCCAAACATTAGCCTGGGCCAGCACTGCTCCGAAGCCGACCAGCACCCACAGCAGCGCCCAGTTGAACACGCTTGCACCAACTGTCGCCAGCAGCATGATCGCGCTGGATTTGACGACTACTCCCGCAAGTCCGACCCGGCGCGGACCGATCTTGTCAGCGAGCACGCCAACTGCAAAATTGAACAATACGCCCAGACCATTGGAAATCGTCAGGCCGATCATGATCTGAGCACGAGTCCAGCCGAATTCAGCTTCGAGCGAAGTAACAAACGGCCCGACGCCATAGGTCTGGATCGCCATGGTCGAATAGCCGACCATCGCCGCGAACGGGACCAGCCCGTGCCGACGCCACTCACCAATTGCCGTTAGCGATTGCTTATCCGACACGCATTTCTCCCCAGGTGCCTCGCCTTAGAGAGAAGGGAACGCACCATGGCAAGAGAAGCGCCGCTTCTTTGTTGGACGGACCCAGCGAAGGCGGATAGGGCGAAGCTTGTGGCAATCGTCGTTCGCTCTTCTGGGCAGCTCACGGCGGGGAGAGAGATTTGACCAGATCGCAGCAACCGTCGGCGGCCAGCGAATGGCGTGCGAACTGGACGCTGGTGCTGACGGCCATGGTTGGATATTCGGTCGCCGCCATGCACGCCGGTTCTGCCGGAGTGATGATGGGGCCGGTCACCGAAGAATTCGGCTGGTCGCGCACCGAATTCTATTTCGGGATATCGCTGGTCTCAATCGTCAATATGGCTCTGGCTACCTTCATGGGCGTCGCCATTGACCGTTATGGCCCGCGCATCGTCGCGATCTCGACAACCACGATCATGTTCTGCGCTGCCGCCTTCATGTCGACGGCAGACAGCAATCTGATTGGCTGGTGGGCGCGCTGGCTGCTGGTCGGGATCGGCATTTCCGCCATGCCGACGGTCTGGGTCATTGCAGTTGCCGCGCGCTTCAACGTCTCACGCGGGCTGGCTGTTGCCGTGGCGCTGTCTGGATCGGGGATCGGCACGTCCTTTGCCCCTATCATCACCCATGCGCTGGTCGAAAGTTACGGCTGGCGCGGCGGCTATATCGGCCTGCCCGCGATCTGGGCAGCGGTGGCGATGCCGCTGATCCTCCTGTTCTTTCATGGCCCCGAGCGTCGCCCTGCGCCCAACCCGGAAATGGCCAGCCAGCAGCCAAAGCCGGACGATCTTCCAGGCCTCACCCGCAGCGAGGGATTTCGCTCGAAAAGCTTCTGGATACTGCTGTTCGGAGGCGCAGGCGCGACGCTGGGCGGCATCGCGCTGGTGATGAACCTGGTGCCCGTGCTGGTCTCGACCGGGTTGACGCGCGGCATGGCGGCCAGCGTGGCCGGGCTGATCGGCATTTCCACAATCGTAGGGCGGGTCACAGGCGGCTGGCTGTCCGACCGGTTCGCGGCCAAATGGGTCGCCTTTTTCGCAACGCTCCTGGCCATCGTTCTGCCGGTCGGGCTGCTGCTGTTTCCCGGCTCGGTGATGATCGCTGCGGGCAGCGTCGTCCTGTATGGGTTCATGGGCGGCGCGAAAGTCGGCGCGCTGGCCTATCTCGCCACGCGCTACCTTGGTCAGCGAGCCTTCGGAGCGCTGTATGGCGCGATCAACGCCTCAATTGCGCTGGTCGTCGCGATCGCCCCGCTGCTCGCCAACTATGTCTATGATCGAACCCAATCCTATGAGCCGGCAATGTGGGCAGCTGTGCCAGTGCTGGTCACCGCCGCCTTGCTTTACCTGCTGCTTGGCGCATATCCCGATTTCTCGCAGGACAAGACTGAACGCGCGGGCTAAGCCATCTTGCAGAATGAACAGGGGAGAGCAGTTTGAACGAGGCAGCACCTTCGGCAGCTGCTGAATGGCGTCGTCACTGGCCGTTGGTCGCAGCTGCGACGGCGGGCATGTCACTGGCAGCAGTTTCAACCTCGGCCTTTGGCGTGATGGTGATGCCGATCGAGCAGGATGTCGGGTGGAGCCGGACAGAAATTTCCGGCGGGCCGCTGCTGATCTCGGTTACGGTAATCTGCGTCGGCTGGTTCTACGGATTGTTGATCGACAAGATCGGACCGCGCTCGATAGCGCTGTTCTCGGTCGCCTCGCTCAGCGCCTGCACCGCTCTATTGTCGCAGATCGGCAGTGAAGTCTGGCAATGGTGGGCGCTGTGGGCATTGATCGGTTTGACCAGCGCTGCGGCACCTGCGGTGTGGGTGACGGCGGTAACTCGCTGCTTCAGTGCCGGGAGGGGCATGGCGATGGCCGTGGTGCTCAGCGGATCGGGGCTCAGCTCCTTCATCGTTCCCAACCTCGCCAGCTACTTCGTCGAGATCTATGGCTGGCGCACAGCCTATCTCTATATCGGCGGTATCTGGTTTGCGGTGGTGTTTACGCTTGTGCTGCTGTTCCTTCGGCTACCGCGCAGCGAGCCGGCCACGACGGAAGCGGGCGAGCAAGCACCGCCTGCCGAAGCCCTGCCCGGCCTCACCGCCAGGCAGGGCCTGAGTTCAATGGTCTATTACAAGCTGCTGCTCGCCACGGTGATCGCCAATTTCGCTGGCATTTCGCTACTGATGAACCTGGTGCCGATCATGCAATCGACCGGCTTGTCGGCAGCCTCGGCCGCATTCGCGTTCAGCTTTGTCGGTATCGCGACGATCACCGGTAGGATCATCAGCGGCGGACTGCTTGACCGGTTCAATGCCCGCATGATCGCCGCCGGCGCAGGCGTTCTGATGGCGATATTGCCGCTATTGTTGCTGGCGTTCCATGGCAATTTCGTCGCTGCGATCATCGGCGTGTCGATCTATGGTATGATGGGCGGCGCGATGATGCCGTGTATCGCCTATCTCGCCAGCCGCCACCTCGGTCAGCGCGCGTTCGGAACGCTCTACGCGATCATCATGGGGATCATGTCGATCGGAATCGGGCTGGGGCCGATGACCGCCAATTTCATCTATGACCGGATGCAGAGTTACGAACCGGTACTGTGGGGCACGCTTCCGCTGTTCGCTATCGGCGCGCTGCTGTTCCTCAGTCTCGGGGCCTATCCCGACTTCACCAAGGAAGAGAAACCGGCCTGATGGCAAGCACAGCAATACCGCAAACCCAGTCAGAAGAATGGCGGCGGCACTGGCCGCTGGTGATGGCGACAGCTGCTGGCATGGCGCTCGCCGCGATGCTGTCGGTGATTTTCGGCATCGTGCTGGAACCGATCGAGCAGGAATTCGGCTGGAGCCGCGCGCAGATATCCTCGGGACCGGTGATCGTCTCGATGATGGGGCTCTTGCTGGCTGCGCCGGCGGGACACATCATCGACCGGTTCGGCCCGTGGCGTTGCGGCATCCTGGTGGTGGCGTTCTCGCTGATGGCAAGCCTTGCCATCGGCTCCACCCAGGAACTCTGGCACTGGCGGGCCGGCTGGGCGCTGTTCGGTATTCCGGCCGCGTTTACCTCGACGGTTTGGCTCGCCCCTGTTTCGACGATCTTCAGCAAGGGGCGCGGCATGGCGATTGCGATCACCCTGTCGGGCATCGGCATCAGCCAGACGCTGATTCCACCGCTGGCCGAATATTTCGTCCAGAACCACGGCTGGCGGATGGTCTTCCTTGCCATCGGCAGCATCTGGTGCGCAGTCGTCTTCCCCCTGATCCTATTTTTTGTGCCGCGCCGAGGGCTAAGCTCGGGCACCACTGATGAAGAAACATCTGGCGAGCCGCATTCGAACATGTCGGGTTTTGGTGTGACAGAGGGCTTGCGCCAAC
>JAQWKP010000281.1 GCA_029247785.1 Novosphingobium sp. | reverse complement strand
CCAGCCATGAGAATGTCATGCGGATCATTGACGGGCAGCGGTCGCACAAAGACCGGGCGGCCATTGACGTCAAACCGTTCACCCTTGAGCGCGCGCAGGATAATCTCGATCCCCTCGTCCATCAGCCGTCCCCGGTGCTTCACCGACTTGCCGAACATGGCGAATTCGGATGGCACGTAACCGGCTCCGAAGATCACGCTGAGCCTGCCGTTCGAGATCAGATCGACCAGCCCGATCTGCTCTGCCACTTCCACCGGATCGTGCAGCGGCAGGATCACCGCGCCCAAGCTGAAATGCACGCGCTTCGTGACTGAGGCCATCGCTGCAGCAAGCGTGAATGGCCTTGGCAGATAGCCATCTTCGGAACCGTGGTGCTCCATCAGATTGATGCCGTCCAGGCCGTTCTCGTCAGCCCAGGCCGCCATCTCGATCGCGGCCTCGTAGAGCTCCTGGGTAGATGTGCCGAGATTGGGCGCGCGCATGTCGAACATGAGCGTGATCGGGTTGTATTTCATCGTCAGCCTTTCAGCACGGTGTAAGACAGGTCGGAGTGATCGCGAGTACTTCGCGAGTCGGCGCCCATCGCATCAACTTCCTTCATCGCGCCGTAATCGACGATGCAGTAGCGGCTATCGATCGCCCAGTCGCTGGCTCGCTTTGACCATTTGTCGATATAGCGCGCCCAGAATTCATGATGGAACACCTTGTCGCCATCCTGCCGTCGCAGGCTCGCATAGACATAGGATTCGCTTCCTGCCGTCTCGCCGTCCAATTCGATGATGATGTTGGTAACCTGGTGCGAATGGTGGAGGAACTTCTTGTGCTCCTCGCAGCACCAGTCGATCCAGCCGCGCCCGGTGCCGACATAGCTGGCGCCGAAATCGGCGGTGGCGTCCTCGTGGAAAACAGAATGCCCAACTTCGATGTCGAGCCGGTCGACCGAGCGGCAATAGCGATAGATCTTGTCCATGATCGCCAGGCGATCGGCGGTTGAGTCCGACATGTCAGGCATCTCCCCACTTGCGCGATGTCAGGAATTGATAGGACGGATCATCGGCATCGCGGGTGGAGCGGGCCTCCTGGTTCGCGGGCGTGACTTCGCGCATCTCGTCATGCTCGAACACCACCATGCGGTGGACGATCCCCCAGCGCCCCTCGCGCTTCTCCCACTTGTCGAGATAGCGGCCCCACACGCCGATCTGCATCGGCTTGCCATCCTGCTCGCTCCGCATCGTGCCGAACACGTAGGATTCGCTTCCGGCCTTGTCGCCATCGACTTCGATCAGGATGTTGGTGACCTGATGCGAATGGCTGGTGAGGTGATGATGGCTCTGGCAGATCGCCTCGATCACGCCCTTGCCCGGCCCCTGGTAGAAACCCTGATTGTAGTCGGCATGGGCGTCCTCGTGGAAGATCGACTGGCCCAGCGGAATGTCGAGCCGGTCAACCGCGCGGCAATAGGTGCGGATGACTTCGGTGATCGCCTGCTTGTCAGCGAGCGTTGCGATGTCAGGTATGCCGGTCATGATCTATCCCTCCACAAGCGGGGCCGCAGACATCTGCTCGATATATTCGATCTTGGCGCGCCTCTCGTCTGGCGAGTTCGGCGCCATGCCGGCAACGTCGTTGGTCTGGCCCCAGTTCCAGATCGGGCCGTGCGGAAGCTGACGCAGGGCGGTCTCCGCGACGTTCTCGGGATCGGCCCAGTTCTCGGGAATCGACTGACCGCTTTCGGCAAGAATCTTGCGGTAGGAAGGCGTATCAGTCTGGCCTAGCACCATTGTGAGTACGTCGACATTGTGATGGCGAAACTCGGCCCACAGCGCCTCGGCAAAATTGAGGACGAAGCCCTTGGAGGCGCAATAGGCGGCCAGACCGAACATGCCGCTGTAGCAAGCGCCCGAGCTGACCAGGATCATGCCGCCGCGGCCCCTGTCCCGCATCTGCCGTCCAAGATGGTGGCAAAGATGCATCTTCGAATTGACATTCATCGTCACCAGATTGTCCCAGGCGGAAATATCCTTGTCGAGGAAGCGCGAGCCATTGGGATCGGCCCCGGCATTGGCAACAAACAGCCCGACCTCGCGCTCGCCAATCGCCGCGACGATCTTGTCGCAGGCCCCATCCGCGCCGATATCAACAGAAGCGGTGACGCATTCGACACCCTTGGCCGTGATCTCCTTGCTGGCAGCGTCCAGCTTGCCGACATTGCGCCCGACCAGCACAAGGTTGATCCCCTCGTCCGCCAGCCTGTTTGCAAAGGCCAGGCCAATCCCGTCCGACCCCCCGGTGATCAGCGCCCACGGCCCGTATTTCTCGGAAAATTCACTCATGCTGTCTCTCCCAAACGCGGCAGCCCCGCGCGAATTATCACAGCGCGGAAGGGTGGCCGATTATCGGAGTGGGGGCAATCGGGTTTTCGCGGGAAATTTGGCGGGGTGGTATGCAAGTCGAAGCGTGCGCGCCGTCCCATTCGAATCAGCTACCGATAGTCGCCGTCCCGCTAGGCTACCGAAAACCAGTCGCTTGTGTAGCGATCCACAAATTCGGAAAAGTTGTCGGCGACGAACCTTTCGTCCATTCCGCCGATCAATAACACTTTGCCTTGGGTTTCATCGTCCGCACATGAGATCGCCCACGCCCAACACCAGATGCAGTGGTCAAGGAAGAACAAGCATTTACGACCTCCCTCTGAAACGAAGGGCGGAATATCGGTACCGTATTCATCTGGAATGTTCTTGATCCGCGCTAGCGGCCACCAGTGCCCCATCTCCTCATCCCAGTTTTCGCGAGCAAGCAGCATTCACTCAAATATTCCCTGAAATCATCCGACATTCTTAACTGATAGCGAGAAATGAGTTTGTCGATCTTAGCGTCGGAATTACCCCGAGGCTTGATGCCCGCTTCCGTTGTCGCCCACCATTCCTGAAGTCTGATGTGAGCCCGCATGCAACCTTCCTATGTTCACCTATTAGGCACCGGAGTCAGGCCAACTGCCCCACTCGCTCCGGCTCAACAGACTTGCTCGCCACTTCACCAATCTGCGGCAGCAGTTCCGCCACCCGTGCGCGATAGGCCTCGACGCCCTCATCCTTGACCGCACCGTAGCCCGAAACCAGTTCCGGCGCGGCGGCCAGTTCCACCGCTGCGTGCGTCGAATCCGCTGTCATCCGGTTAGCGACGTCGCGGATCAGGTCCATGAATTCGCCGATCAGGGCGCGCTCCATTTTGCGCTCTGCAGTGTAGCCGAAGATATCGAGCGCGCCGCCGCGCAAGCCCTTCATCGCCCCCAACATCCCGAACAGCGGCATGATCAGCCAACCGGGAAAGGCGATCTTTTTCGGCCTGCCGGTGCGCTGGTCCTTGCGCATGGCCAGCAGCGGCGGGGCGAGGTGGATTTTCAGCTTCACCTTGCCGGCGAATGTGTCGCGCAGCGCAGCCTTGTAGGCCGGATCGGTATAGAGCCGCGCGACCTCATATTCGTCCTTATAGGCCATCAGCTTGCCGAGCGAGCGAGCGACTTCGACCGTGAAGGCCTCGCATTCACCCAGCCCACGCGCCGCCAGCTTCGCCGCGATCTCGTCGAGGAAGGCGGTGTATTCCGCAGCATAAGCCTCGTTCTGATATTTCGTCAGCTGGGCGCTGCGGCTCGCCCACACTTCGGCCAGCGTCAGCGGGAACGCCGCCTCATGCACCGGCTCGTCGGCCAGCGCGAACAGGTCCTCGGCGCTTTCCGCCGCCAGCCGGCCCAGCGACAGCGCGCTGAGATTGGCCTTGGCCGCCACGCCGTTGAGACGAACCGCTTCCTCGATCGATTCCAGCGACACCGGCAGCAGGCCCTTTTGCGCCGCAAAGCCGACCATCATCAGATTGGTGAAGATCGAATCGCCCAGCAATCGCGTCGCCAGCGAGCCGGCGCGGATGGCGGCGATGTTCTCGGGCGACACGCGCTTGGCGATGGCGGCGAGGAAGCGCGTCGCGGTGAGGTCGAGATTGCGGTTGCGCTGGAATTCACCGGTGGGGACGACATCCTCATTGGCGAGCAGCTGCGTATCGGGCCGGGCGAGCGCCAGCACTTCGGGCGAGGAACCAATCACCAGATCGCAGGCGATGATAACATCGGCCTGCCCCGTGCCCAGCCGCGCCGACGGGACTGCATCGGTATCGGCGCCGATGCGGATATGGCTGGTGACCGCGCCGCCCTTTTGCGCCATGCCGGTCTGGTCGAGCACCTTGGCGGCCTTGCCTTCCATATTGGCGGCCATCGCCAGCATCGCCCCGACCGTCAGCACCCCGGTGCCGCCAATCCCCGCCACCAGCACCGCGCGGGGGCCCTCGGCAAGGTCAAGCACGTCGGGCTGCGGCAATTTCGCCACCATTTCGGCGAGCGCGGCATCGTCAAGGCTGCGCTTGACCAACGTTCCGCCTTCAACTTCGACGAAGCTCGGGCAAAAGCCCTTGATGCAGCTGTAATCCTTGTTGCAGGTCGACTGGTCAATCGCGCGCTTACGGCCGAATTCGGTCTCGACCGGCACCACCGACAGGCAGTTCGACTGCACCGAACAATCCCCGCAACCCTCGCAAACCGCGGTATTGATGAACAGCCGCTTGGTCGGGTCTGGAATGGCCCCGCGCTTCCTGCGGCGGCGCTTTTCATTGGCGCAGGTCTGCTCATAGACGATTGCTGACGTGCCAGTGAGGGTGCGCAAGTTGCGTTGAAGCTCGTCGAGTTCATCGCGGTGATGGATGGTCACGCCCGATGGAAATTCGCTGGCAGAGAAGACCGTGGGGTCCTCGCTCACCAGCAGCACCGGTGAAACGCCCTCGGCGACCAGCTCGTGAATGATCTGCTGCGGGGTCAGCGCGCCCTCGGCCGGCTGGCCTCCCGTCATCGCCACGGCATCATTGTAGAGGATCTTGTAGGTGACATTGCTCTTGGCCGCGACCGAAGCGCGGATCGAGAGCAGGCCCGAATGGGTATAGGTACCGTCGCCCAGGTTCTGGAACATGTGCGGGGTTTCGACGAAGCTTTGCGCCGCGACCCAGGGCATACCTTCCTGGCCCATCGAGACGGTCTGCATCGTGTTACGCTCAGGCATGAAATGCGCCAACCCATGGCAGCCGGTCGCGCCCATCGCGGTGCTACCTTCGGGCACCAGCGTCGAGGTATTGTGCGGACAGCCAGAGCAGAAATACGCGCCGCGAATGGCGGTGAGCGCCAGAGCCTTGGCATCGCCCTCGAGACTCAGCAGCGTCTCGTTGCGCGCCCCCGCCTCGTCAGTGAGCATGCCAAGCGCGTCCAGCCGGCGGACCAGCGCCCTTCGCACCGTTCCCGGGTCGAGCACGCCAATCTCGCTCAGCAACGCCGCGCCGTCTGGCTCATGCTTGCCGGTGAGCGCAGGCGCATTCGCGCTGCCATAGAAGATGCGTGCCAGCTGCTCTTCGACAACCGGCCGCTTTTCCTCAACAACCAGCAATTCGGCGCTGCCGCCGCAAGCTTCGCGGGCAAATGCCTGATCGATCGGCCAGACCAGCCCAAGCTTGGCCACCCGGAGCCCAATCGCCCGGCATTTTTCCTCGTCCAGCCCGAGATCGGTAAGCGCCTGACAGACATCGAGCCAGGCCTTGCCTGCAGTGACAATCGTCAACCGCCGGTCGGGCGCATCGTGGCTTACCCGGTCGAGCGGGTTGAGCTGAGCGAATTGCGGGACGATCGGCAGGCGCTGCTCGATCACCGCCTGTTCCTGCTGCAGGGCCGACATGGCGATCCGCAGGTTCGGCTCATTCCCGGCGGCCAATTCCGGCATCGCAATCGGGAATTCATGCCCAGGCAAGTTCACCGTCGTCGTCAGATCGAGCTGGTCGGTGACTGCCTTCATCGCGACATAGAGCCCGGTCGCCCGCGACATCGCCCAGCCGAGCTGGCCCATCGTCAGCACTTCGTCGGTGGTTGCCGGATAGAGCATCGGCACCATTGCTGTCGCCATGACATGCTCTGACTGATGCGCGGTCAGCGAAGACTTGGCAGCATGATCGTCGCCGCACAATAACAGCGCACCGCCATGCTTGTGGGTGCCTTCGAAATTCGCCGCCTTGATCGCCTCGCAGGCGCGTTCGACACCAACTCCCTTGGCATACCACAGTGCAAACACGCCATCGACGCGCGGCTTGCCATACCAGCCGAGCTGCTGGGTGCCGCGCAGCGATGTTGCCGCCAGATCCTCGTTCAGCCCCGGCTCGAAGCGGATGTCATGTTCCGTCAGGATCGCCTCGGACGCCCATAGCTGCGCATCGAGCGTGGTGATCGGCGAACCGCGATAGCCCGAGACATAGCCCGCCGTCGCCAGCCCCGCCGCCCTGTCGCGCCGCGCCTGGTCCAGCAGCAGGCGCACCACGCCTTGCAGCGTCGAGAGCATCACCTGCCCTTCGGCCTGAGTGTATTTGTCGTTGAGCGTGACGACCGTTTTGGTCACTTCGTCCCCGGTAGATTATTGCTGGTTGCACACAGGCTTTCCAGAAGCAGGCCAGCGATGCAAGCGCCGCGCGCCTTTGCGCACTGCCGGTCAAGTGCACATTCCGCACCGCATGACACATCGCCGCTTGCAATCGTCACAGTGCTGGCGAAAATGGAGCGCATTGCAAACGCTCGTGAAACGACAAGGGATCTCAGGATGACGACCAAGGTAATGGAGGGCGTGCGCGTTCTTGAAGTTGCGCAATATACTTTCGTTCCGGCCGCCGGCGCCGTGATGGCGGACTGGGGAGCCGAGGTCATCAAGATCGAGCACCCGATCAAAGGCGATGCACAGCGCGGGCTTGTCCGTGTCGGGGCGCACCCGATCGATCCGGAGCGCAACACCGTGATGGAGCATCCCAATCGCGGCAAGGTCAGCGTCGGCATAGACGTCAACACCGAAGAGGGCCGCGAGCTGATCTACCGCATCGCCAAGACCTCTGACGTGTTCCTCACCAACTTCCTGCCCCGCGCGCGCCAGAAGTTGAAGATCGATATCGAGCACATTCGCGCGATCAATCCCGACATCATATATGCGCGTGGCAGCGCCCATGGCGACAAAGGAGTGGAACGCGATGTCGGCGGCTATGACGGCACCGCCTTCTGGAATCGCGGCGGCATCGGCTATGCGCTAACACCCGAAGAATTGCCCGGCGTCATGGCACAGGGTATTCCCGCCTTTGGCGACACGATCGGCGGCATGAACATCGCAGGCGGCATTGCTGCAGCGCTGTTTCACCGCGAGAAGACCGGAAAGGCCACCGAACTTGACGTCTCACTGATGAGCACGGCGGCATGGGCCTATGGCTCCAGCCTTGCCATGAACATGGAATACGGTATCCAGCTGCGCTCGCCTTACCCCAGCTCGGGCGCGGTGATGGGCAATCCCTTCATGGGCAACTTCCTGACGTCTGACGGCGGCACGATCAACTTGTGCCATCTCGCGCCCGGTGCCTATATCCGCGACACATTCGAGCATCTCGACATGCCCGAACTGGCTGATGATCCGCGCTTTTCGACGGTCGAGGCGCTGATGGAAAACTGGGAGCAAGGCGGCGAGCTGATTGCCGAGGCGATCGCGGCCAAACCCTTCGACTACTGGCTGAGCCAGCTGAAGACATTGAAAGGCCAATGGGCACCGGCGCAAAGCGGAGCTGACGTCTGCACCGACCAACAGGCGCTGGACAATGACATGATCTTCGAGGTCGAAGGTGCAGGCGGCAAACCGATCCGCCTCATCCGTAATCCGGTGCAATTCGATCATGAGCCCGTCGAAACCACCCGCGCGCCGCAAGCTTCCGAGCATACCGAGACGTTCCTGATGGAATTCGGCCTTGAGTGGGACGAGATCGAGAAGCTCAAGGCCAGCGGTGCGATTGCGTGAGGAGAAGACAATGACTCAACTGAGTGACTATCAGGACAAATATCACTGCATCAATTTTGCGCGCGACGATGACGGCGTGCTGGAAATAACCATGCATACACGCGGCGGGCCAGCCCTTTGGGGAACCTCGCTGAAGAGCCTGCACGCCGAACTCGGTCATGCATTCCGCGACGTTGCCGACGATCCCGGCAACCGCCTCGTCATCCTCACTGGCACCGGCGACAGCTTCATCGCGGCGATGGACCCGGAGGAGAATTTCCACGAACCAGACCTCGCCCATATGTGGATCCGCATCCACGAAGAGGGCCTGGCGCTGCTCAACAATCTGCTGGCGATCCCGGTGCCGATGATCGCCGCCGTCAACGGCCCCGCGCTGATCCATGCCGAGCTTGCCGCATTGTGCGACATCGTGCTGGCTGCGCCGACGGCCGAATTCGCTGACCTCGCCCATGTGCCGGGCGGTGCCATCCCCGGAGACGGCGTCCATGTCATCTGGCCAATGCTGCTCGGACCCAATCGCGGGCGCTATTTTCTGCTCACCGGCGAGCGCATCGGTGCCGAGGAAGCGAGGCAGATCGGCGTTGTCGGCGAAGTGGTTACAGGAGATGGCCTGATGGACCGCGCGCGCGCGCTGGCCGCGCAGCTCGCAGCCAATCCGACTGCCCTGCTGCGGCACACCAGGACGGTTCTCGCCAAGGACCTGAGACGCAAGATGCTCGACGAATTGCCGAGCGGCCTTGCCCACGAAGGGCTGACCATGCTGCTGCCGCAGCCCGAGTAGCTACCCGACCAAGGGGTTGGGCGTGGGTTCGACGACACGGGTCAGACGATTTGTGTCGCGGTGGTGGAATGGCTCCTCCTGCCCCTTGATCTGCATGACTGTGTCTTCGTCATAAGACCATGAACCGTCATCATGGACGGTGACGGTTATGGTGAAGCTGTCTGTCCGGAAATTTTCATCAAGGTACGGATTGGAGCAAATGCCCGCGCCCGTCTCGCCGCGCGTGGCGATAAGGGTGAACTGCTTCGCGTCCGGCTTCGCGTGGCCGGATGCGAGCACAGTCTGGCCGCGAGGGATGGTCAGCGTGTGAATCACCGTCTCCGTTGCTGGTTCCCACATCCAGTAGCCAACCTGTTCGTGAAACGTCTTCACCTTGTCGGGCTTGGTGATGTGAGTGTGATAGCGCAGCGCGTAGAGAAGCTGAGGTCCGTTATCGACCGGATCGACCGGTTGCAGCGACATTCGCTCCCAGAATGGCTGGGTGCGTGGGCCTTCCGCCTTGGGCGCGACATCGACGCCGCCCTGGCCTTCCCAGACTCCTGCCATTGGCGCAAGCGGTCCGAGCTTCGTCAGTGTATGGATGTCCATATCGGCAGGTTCGGCATAGATATCATCAGGGTATACGGACATGCGGAACTCCCTATTGGGTGGCGCAAATCATTGAGCACCAACCATCTTGCCGGGGCATTGAAGAAAATCAAGAGGCCGTCGCGCTAACCTGCAGCACTCAGAGATAACGCGCGAGTATCGGCACTTCGGCAAGCGCGCGCATCGCATCGTTGAGGTGGGTACAGCCTTTGGGACCCCGCAATTGCGCGAGCACTTCATCACGCAGCGCGTCGATACGCGTGCCGACCAATCGTTGCGCATTGTGCACCGCTCCCGGACATTCCGAGAAAGGCAACACGTGCGGCTCGGGCACAAGCGTGAGGATCTCCAGCGTATCGGGATCGGCCGTGACAGAAAGGTTGTATTCATGAATCGCGACTCGCCCGCCTTCCTTGCGCTTGGCGCTGTCCTGAAACGATGAGTTGACCGTGAGCAGGCCGGAGGCGTCATCGCGGGTGACTTCGATCAGACGGGCGCGGCGAAAGCCCGGACCATCACCATCGGGAAACTCGTGCCAGCCTTCGGGATCGGCGGGATTACGCAATTCGCCGGCATCAGCCTCGGCTATCGACCGAGGCGGACCGCCTGGTGAGACGCCGCTATTGCCTTCCTGCAAACCCCAGCAGACATTGACCCGTTGGCTCATCACCTTGTCGAATTCCTCTTCCGACATCC
>JAQWKP010000274.1 GCA_029247785.1 Novosphingobium sp. | reverse complement strand
CATCGTCGGGCAGGGTCGGGACCGGCGCACCGCCACTTTCGAGGGCATCGGCAAGGATCGCGCCTGCCGCGCCCGAAATGCTCAGAATCGCGCAATTGCTGCCGCCAATCCTGTCACCCAGCGTGTGCAGATAGGCCAGGTCAGCCAGACCGCCCAGCTCACTGGCGCGGGCAACGCCGGCGCGGGCGAATGCTGCGTCATAGGCGGCGCTGTCCCCCGCCAGCGCTGCGGTGTGCGAGCGTGTGGCTTCCGCGCCCTTTTCGCTCGCGCCAACCTTGTAAACGGCAAGCAGCTTGCCGGCTGCCCGGAACCGGGCGGCCGCGGCAAGAAACTTCGGCCCGTCGCGCAATTCTTCAATGTAGCACAGCGCCGATGATGTATCCGGATCGCCTGCCAGATAATCTAGATAGTCGCTCAGCTCGATGCTGGCTTCATTGCCGGTGTTGATGACATGGCTGAAGGTTACGCCTGCACGCCGTGCAATGCGGAACACCGTTGCGCACATATTGCCGCTTTGCGTGACTAGCGCTGTGTTACCCGCAGGCTCGCCGGGCTGGAAGGACTGGCCGAAGGTCGTGAAAATCTGGTCGGTGAAATTGGCGTTGCCCATCGCATTGGGCCCGGCGATCCGCATGCCCGTCCGGCGCGCGAATGCGATCAGATCGTCCTGCTTGGCGATGCCGTCCGCCTCATTGGTCTCGGCATAGCCGGCGGCATAAACCATCGCTGCGCCGATCCCGAGCGCGTGGCAACGCTCCAGCATCGTCAGAGTCAAATCTGCCGACAGCGCGATGATGACGAGATCGACCTTCTCCGGCACGCTTTCGATATCGCCAAAGGCGGGAAGACCCTGGATCGTCTCATTCTTCGGATTGACCGGATAGAGCTTTTCAAACCCGGCGCGTTTCAACAGATCCACAGGCACGCCGCCAATCCGCTTGGGATTGTCCGAGGCGCCAATTACCGCGATCGAGCGGGGTTTTAGCAGGGCTTCGAGGCTCATACGGTTTTCACCTAGGGAGGGTCTCGCATTGATTTTCGCCAGGCTTGCTCTTCTGCCTTGCGGGGCGCAAGGCGGCCATGGTTTGGCGAGGGTGGTCGTGATGGGCCGCACTAGCTTCTGCGCGCGATATTGCAATAGGGTCGGTTCATTAGTTGGCAGCCATTGACATGACGTTGATCAAGGCTAGCTTCGCGCCCTGCATAGACATTGGCAGGTCGCCATGATCACCGGGACCTTCCGCAAAGGGACGAGCCATGAACAAGCCCAATCCGCATCTTTCAGGCGCAGTCGAAGCGCCGATGAAACTCTCGACGGCGCCCTATATCTCGCCGGAATATGCTCGTGCCGAGAAGAACCAACTGTGGCTCAAGACTTGGCAGGTGGCTTGCCGCGAGGAGGAAATTCCCCAGGTCGGCGATTTCTACACCTATGAGATTCTCGATCAGTCGGTCATCGTTCTGCGGCTGAGTGAAGACGAGATTGTCGCTTATCACAACGCCTGCCGCCATCGCGGGCGCCGGCTGCTGCAGGGCTGCGGGCGCGCCACCCATTTCCAATGCCCCTATCACGGCTGGACCTATGATCTGGACGGTGCAAACACCTTCATTCTCGACAAGGAGAACTGGAGCGGTGCGCTCGACGATGCGGCGCTTCGGCTCAAGACAGTCAAGACGGGGCGCTGGGGCGGGTTCGTATTCGTCAATCTCGATGATGATTGCGGACCGCTTGAAGATTTCCTGCAGGAAGTGCCGTATTGGCTCGGAGTCTTCGAAACCGGCAAGATGCGCTACAAATGGCGCCAGTGGCTGAGGATGGACTGCAACTGGAAAGTCGCGGTCGAGGCATTCATCGAAGGCTATCACGCCGAAACCACCCATCCCCAAATCGCCGAGCTTGGCGGCGGCAAGACCGGAAGCAGCGCCGAGGGGCTCCATGCCCGGCTGTTCCAGGTCGGTTCGGCCGGCGGCGGGATTGGTACTGGTGTGAACGAGAAGGACGATATTGACGTCCGCAATATACCCTATCTTGGTCTCAAGCAGGCGCAGGAAACCATCTGGAGCAATACCAGCGAGACCTTTGTGGAAGCCGCGCGGCGCTTGCCTGATTTGCTTCCCGAAGGCGTCGACAAGATGCAGGTCAGCATGAAGCTGATGGAAGTCGCTTGCCAGCTTGATGCCGAGCGCGGGGTCAAATGGCCGCAGGTCGATCCGATGCACATGGCGCAGGTCGGGATCAACTGGCACGTTTTTCCCAACACCGTGTTGCTGCCCAATGTCACATTTTGCCTGGGCTTTCGCATGCGGCCCGACGGCTTCAATCCTGACAGCTCGATCATGGAAGTCTTCGCGCTCGAGCGTTATCCCGAGGGTGAGGAGCCGGAAACCCAATGGGAGCACAAGCCAGAGCAGACTGGCGACAGCTGGCCGCTGCTGATCAAGCAGGATTTCCGCAATCTGGCCGAACAGCAGGCGGGGATGCATTCGGTCTCGCTAAGCGATGGCCTGCATCCCAACCCGGTGCAGGAGGCTTCGGTGATCAACTTTCAGCGTAATCTGGCCGACTATATGGGCGAGCATGCGCCCGAACTGCTGGAGCCGGGTAAGGGCTAATCCAGCTTCACTCAGGCGCGTCGATACCCAGCACCTTGGCGGCGTTGTCGCGCAGGAATTTGGGCCAGACGTGATCGCGGAACGGGACATTGTCCATCTCGTCCATGATCCGTGACAGCTCCAGCCCCATCGGGAAATAGCCGGCGTAGATGATCTTGTCGGCGCCGCGGCTATTGGCGAATTTCACGATCGCTTCGGGCCAGTATTTCGGCGCAAAAGCGCTGGTCGAATAATACAGATTCGGCCATTTGAGCAGTAGCTTGACCGCAAGGTCTTCCCATGGCTCTCCGCCGTGGCGCATGACCACTTTCAGCTCGGGGAAATCGTAACACACCTGATCGAGATGGCCGACATATTGCGGCATCATCGGCGCGCGCGGACCCGGCACACCGACATTGATGAAGATCGGCAGATCAAGTTCGATGCATTTGGCGTAGATCGGATAGGCCAGCGGCTCGTTGATCGCGACTGGCGGATATTGGCCGGACGGAAAGAACGCGGCGGCCTTGATACCGAACTCGTCATGGGAGTTCTGGATCAGGCGGACCGCGTCCATACCTTTGTTGGGATCGACCGACTGGACCCCGACGAAGCGATCGGGATGGCGGCGCAGCGCTTCGGGCGTGCGGTCGTCCGAAAGGTGGATTGCGCCGATGCGGACATTGTGCGCATCCATCTGGGCGACCGTCTCTGCAATCGAATCGAGCCGGCTGGCGCCGCTGTCGAGGTCCTCCGGCAGGTCCTTGAACATGTATTCGGCGGGGTGTTTCTTCCAGTCATCCTTGGTGCTGGCGACATCCATCTGCTGCGTGTCGCGGAAGCCAATCAACGTGTCGATAACCGGAATGTCGCGGGGACGAGGCATGAGGCAATCCTTCTCGAATGTCTGGCAAAAGCAGCATTTCTGCCCGACGCAGGCGCTATTGCAACAGAGGATATGTATTGTAAAGGGACGGATCTCGGGTCGCGTCGTTTGCCATAGGCAAGCCGTGCGAGGCGAGGTCATTGCCCTGGGGTATCCATGATCGAAGAGTTTGAAATCGACATTCCGCGATCGCGGCTGGACTGGATAGCGCGGCGCGTTGCCGATGCCTATATCGGCTATGCTCCGGACGATGACAGCGACTGGAAATACGGCACCGATGCGCGTTACCTTTCGGAATTTCGGGATTACTGGCGCGACAGCTACGATTGGAGCGCGGCACAGGCGGCCCTGAATAGCCACCCGCAATTCATCTCGCGGATCGACGGGATCGATATCCATTTCTACTATCTACGCGCCACCGGCGATGCGAAGGGCTATCCGCTTATCCTGACCCACGGCTGGCCCGGCTCCGTATATGAATTTCTCGAAGCGATGCCTTTGCTGGCCGCTCTGGGCTATGACGTGATCGTTCCTTCGCTCCCTGGCTATGGATTTTCCGGTAGACCTGCGCGTCCGATCACGACTTCTGCGATTGCCGATATGTGGCATGCGCTGATGACCGATGTGCTTGGATACACTCGCTTCGGGGCACAAGGTGGGGACTGGGGTGCATCGGTGTCGATCGCTCTGGCCGACCGGCATCCCGAATCAGTCGATGCCTTCCATCTCAATTACCTGTTCCATCGCGGTGGCAAAGACCTGACGCCGGAGGAGGCGGAATGGCAGAAGGCAGGCCGCAAGCGCTTTGCAGTCAATGGCAGCTATTCGCAGCAACAGCAGCACAGGCCGCAGACGCTTGGGCTAGCGCTGGCCGATTCGCCGATCGGCTTTGCCGCCTGGGTGCTGGAAAAATATCGGGCATGGTCAGATTGTAGCGGCGACATCGAGAGCAGCTTCACAAAGGACGAGCTGATCACCAGCATCATGACCTATCTCGTCACCGATAATGTGCAGTCCGCGATTTGGTTATATAACAGCCTGAGCTTCCAGCCTGCTGGATCGGATCGGATCGAGGTGCCGATGGGCTTTGCCCAGTTTCCTGGCGAGACCCCGCCGCCGCCGCGCAGCTTGGCCGAACGGCGCTTCAATATCGCGAGATGGAATGAAATGCCGCGTGGAGGCCATTTCGCGGCCTGGGAAGAGCCCGGGATCTATGCAGAGGAAGTTTCCAGTTTCTTCCGGAAGTGGCAGTGAATGCGTATCACGGCCCGGTGAGGCCACCGGAACCAGAATTCCGCATGAAGTGAGGTGAGACTTGGACTTCGATTATTCAGACGATCAGAGGGCGCTCAAGGATGAGGCGAGGCGCTTCCTCGCCGATGTTTCGCCGCTGAGCGTGGCGCGCGGTGTGCTCGACGATCCTGCCGGCGGGCTTGACCAGGCACTGTGGAGCCGGATCGGTGAGCAGGGCTGGTGCGGGGCAGCGATCCCCGAGGCCTATGGCGGCTTCGAATTCGGCTATGTCGAGCTCTGCGCGCTGGCCGAAGAGCTGGGCCGCGCAGTCGCGCCGGTTCCCTTTGCCTCCAGCGTTTACCTGTTTGCTGAGGCGCTGTTGCTCGCCGGGTCGGAAGAGCAGAAGTCCAGTCTGCTGCCCGAGATCGCCACAGGTTCGCTGATCGGGACAGTCGCCTTGTCGGAAGGACCGGGCGTATTGGCGTCGGAGCGCGTCGCGACCAGCTTTGCCGGTGGTAAACTCACGGGAACCAAGTTGCCGGTCATAGACGGTATGGCCGCTGGCCGGGCAGTGGTGCTGGCGCAGGGCGGTGATGGTGTGCAACTGGTGCTGGCCGACCTTTCCGGCGAAGGCGTCACGCGTGAGCCGGTCTCGACCGTCGATCCGACGCGCGGCGCGGCGCAAATCACATTTAGCGGGGCTCCTGCAGAACCGCTTGGCGAAGGTGGCGACGGACTAGCCCAACTCTCCCGCATTCAGGACCGGGCCGCGATCCTGATCGCTTTCGAGCAGCTTGGCGGAGCCGATCGCTGCCTCGAAATGGCGCGCGACTATGCGTTGGAACGCTATGCCTTTGGACGCCAGATCGGCAGTTACCAGGCGATCAAGCACAAACTTGCCGATGTGTTTGTGCGCAATGAAGTCGCCCGGGCCAACGCCTATTGCGGAGCCTGGGCGCTATCGAGCGACGATGCTGAACTGCCGTTGGCTGCTGCTGCCGCTCGGGTTTCGGCCTGCACAGCCTATTGGCAGGCATCCAAGGAAAATATCCAGACCCACGGCGGCATCGGTTTCACCTGGGAAGCGGATTGCCACTTCTTCTATCGCCGGGCGCGTCATCTCGGGCTGGTGATCGGGTCCCAGCGCGAATGGAAGCGGCAGCTTGCGGGGTGTCTCGATGCGAAGCTGGCGGGCGAAGAAGCGGAAAGGTTGCGGGCATGAATTTCGAGGACAATCCCGAGCAAGCCGAATACCGCACCCGCGTCCGCGCCTGGATCGAGAACAACGCGCCTGACATGAGCGGGCTTTCGCCCGACGAGCGCCGCGCCTGGCATCCCGCACACAGAGCAGTCGCGCGCGAGTGGCAGGCGGCCAAGGCTGATGCTGGCTATGCCTGTATCTCATGGCCCGAGGATTGGGGCGGGGCGGGCGGCAGTGCCATCGAGGCAACCATTTTCTTGCAGGAAGAGCAGCGCGCCGGCCTGCAATTCATGTATTTCTCCACTGGCCTGCAGATGCTGCTTCCGGCGATCATGGAGCACAACCGGGACGACCTCTCCCGTAGCCTCGTCCCGGCGGCGGTGCGCGGTGATACGATCTGGTGCCAGCTATTCTCGGAACCTTCTAGCGGCTCCGATTCCGCCGGTGTCCGATGCGTGGCAACGCGCGATGGCGATCCCGGATCGGGGTCCGGGACGGGCGATTGGGTAATCAACGGCCAGAAGGTCTGGAATTCCGGCGCATTTCATGCCGATTATGGCATGGTCATTACGCGAACCGATCCGGACTTGCCCAAGCATAAGGGCATGAGCGCGTTCTGGCTCGACATGAAGACGCCCGGCGTGGAAGTGCGGCCGATTCGCATGATGTCAGGCGACAACGAGCTAAATGAAGTGTTTCTGACCGACGTTCGCATTCCTGCCAGCCAGATGGTCGGCAGTGAGGGCGACGGCTGGAAAGTAATCCTCACCACCCTCAGCAATGAGCGCGCGGTGGTCGGATCTGGTACCGGGCTCAACTGGCGCGATGTGGTTGCGCTTGCTCGTGAAGTCCCTGATTTCGACGGAAGCGTCATGGAAGATCCGGCGTTCCGCGAATGGTTGGCGGATTACTATGTTGGTTCCGAAGCGATCAGGCTGCTGAGCTATCGCACGCTCACCGCCTTGTCGCGCGGGGAAGCGCCCGATGGCGGCGGCGCGAAGGTGCTATGGGCCAACCAGACGCAGGAAATGACCAGCCAGGTACTCGATTTCCTCGATCGCTACGGGTTGATCGAAGATCCGGCAATCGCGCCTGCGAATGGCGCGTTTCAGCACCGGTTCCTGTGGGCGCCGGGGCTTCGGCTCGGCGGCGGTTCGGATGAAATCATGAAGAACATTATCGCCGAGCGCATCCTTGGCCTGCCCGGCGATATCCGCGTCGACAAGGGTGTGCCGTTCCGCGAGATTCCGCATGGCCGTTGACCGTCCGGGCGCGGAAGCGCAAAATCGTCTGAGCGTTTTGACATTGGTCAAGGCTCGCGACTGAATGCACATTAGCTTGTGCATTAGGCCTTCGATCGGATATGGGTTGCGGGTCTGGGCGCTTGCCAATTGGAGATCACAATGACCGGGACAACTACATCACTTGATCGCGGATATTCGCAGTTGCCGGTTCCGTACGGGTGGTTTGCGGTCGCCATGTCGAATGAGATCGGCAATGGCGAGGTAAAGACGATGCGCTATTTCGACACCGAATTTGTGGTGTGGCGCGGCGGCGATGGCCAGTTGCGCGCGGTTGATCCGTTCTGCCCGCATATGGGCGCGCATCTTGGCATCAATAGCGATGTCACCGGCAACGATCTGCGCTGCGGCTACCACCATTGGCGCTTCAACGGCGAAGGCGGTGTTACCAAGATTCCCTATTCCGACACGATCACTGCGAGCATGAAGCGCAATTGCCTCAAGACGTGGCCGATCGAGGAAGTCGAAGGCGTCGCCTATGTCTGGTATCATCCGAACAAGACGGCCCCGAAATGGGATGTTGCTCGCATGCCCGAATGTCCCGGCGGCGATTGGGTTCTTGCAGGCAGCTATGAATGGACGGTCAACATCAATTGCAGCGAGATTCCTGAAAATGGTCAGGACTATGCCCACTTTGGTGCGGTGCACGGCGTACCCGGACCGCCGGCCACAGATTTCAAGGTTGATGGCTGGGTCCGGCGCAACACGGTTGTCGCCGAGATGAAGACGCCCAAGGGTCTGATGGAAGGCAAGATCGATGCGACGGCTACTGGACCGGGCCAATCGATCACCGAATTCGTCGATGTAACCCATGTGGTGATGAACCAGCAGGTCACGCCGATCACCTCGGAGCAGACCCATCTACGCTGGCAAATGTATCACATACCCGGCCTCAGCGATGGCAAGGTGAGAGTGACCCAAGCGCGCATCCGCGATCTCGTCAAGCAGGTGAACCAGGACATTCCGATCTGGAATAACAAGAAGTGTGAGACCCGCCCGCTGCTGGTCAAGGGCGATGGACCTATCCTTGCCTATCGCCAGCAATATGCAAAATATTATGATTTCGAAGATGACGGTCCGAAAGTCGTCGCCGCCTGATCACTTTGCCCAGTCGAAATTGATCAGGGCTTCATCCTCTGGCAGTGGCGGGAAGGACGGCGGTCGGCCCTCCTGCCAACTGGCGAGACCTTCCTTGAAGTCGTCTCCCGTGAACGTTTGCTGCATCAGCTCGCCTGAGCGGTCATAGGATGAAAACAGGTCACTCATCATGTCGCGCCAGGCCTGTGCCTTGATCGTGCGCATTGCCGAAGGTGCGCATTTTTCGGCCAGTTCCAGGGCATAGGCGCGGGCTTCGTCCATCAGTTCGGCTGCTGGGATTACCCGGTTTACCAGCCCGATGCGTTCGGCCTCAGGAGCGCGAACAAGCCGCGCGGATAGCAGCAGGTCCATGGCATGGCCCGTGCCGACTAGGCGCGGTAGCAGCCAGCTCATCGCCATCTCCGCTGCCAGTCCGCGCCGCGCGAAGGCAGTGGCGAATTTTGCGTCGTCAGAAGCGAAGCGCACATCGCAGCACAGCGCTTGTTGCATGCCGATGCCGAAACACGCGCCGTTGACCGCAGCGATGATCGGCTTGCCGACGCGGATGGCGTATAAATGGTCGGATGGGCTGGCGGGCTGCGATGGATCCTGGCGCGGAATTTCCCCGGTCCCGGCAATGTCACCGAGAATCTCGGTGTCCCCGCCGACGCAAAAGGCCTTGCCCGCTCCGGTGACGATGATCGCGCGCACATCAGGGCAGCGAGCAGCCCCGTCCAGCGTAGCGAGATAGGCCCGGCTCATCTGTCCGGTCCAGCCATTGCCGCGTTCCGGTCGGTTGAGCGTGATGGTCATTACCCCGCCGCTGGTTTCGGACAGAACCACTTCTTCGCTGCCTGCGTCGCCCATTGTCGCTCCTTGATTATTTCTGGTCGTTGCAACCATCGGCAATTGACCTCGTTTTGGCAAAATGCCGCGCCTAATCCACGCTCCACTCCAACATGTCACCTTCGCGCCGGTGGGTGCCCTGATGCCCGACCGGCTCGGCCTTGCCATCGGTGAGGAAGGCGATGGAGCGTGTGTCTTCCGGCGGGACCCGGGCGATGACGCGCTCGCCAAGCCTGCTGCGTGAGAGCACCACGCCATAGTCCGGCTCGCCGCTGCGATTGTAGATCACAGTATAGGTCTCGACCGGGGCCTTGCCTTCATATGCGTCGGTAAGCGGCGGGATCGGCCTGCGCTGGGCATCGGCCTCTTCCTGGAAGTGATAATCCTGGGGGAAGGGATTGTCTTGCGGAGCCTCACGCATCAGGGCGATCGAATGGTTGTGCGAGCAATGGCCGCCATTGGCGAAGAGGAAGCCATTGCGACCCTTTTCGCGCAGCCGCCGCACCATCGCGGCGATGGCATGGGTCATGTAATTGCCGATCGGTCCACCGCCAAAGGTCAGCCCGCCATGGACCGTGACGGGCTTCTGAGCTGGCCATCCGAGAATCCGCCGCGCCAGCTTCGGCACGCAGGGAAAGCAGGAATAGAGTTCGACATAATCGAAGTCTGACCCCGCAAGATCGTTAAGCTCAAGTGCCTTGCCGATCGAGATAGGCATCGAGGGGGTGTTGGTAAATTCCGCCCGCTCCAATGGTTCGTCCGATTCGTGTGCGGCGGCACCAGCACCGATGAAGATCAGGCGATCCTCATCAACACCGCGTTCGCGGGCTTCGGCGAGGCTGGTGACGATTACCGCCGCGCCCTGATTGACCGAGCTGTTGGCCACCATCAGCTTGGAATAGGGAAA
>JAQWKP010000244.1 GCA_029247785.1 Novosphingobium sp. | reverse complement strand
ATTCCGACCAATTCCCCTCTCCCTTCGGCAATGCTGTTCTTGGCCTCTAGTTGCGCTCGCCGCCGCAATCCCCTCTCAAATGCGCGCGCCACGTGTTTAGGGCACTGTCTATGCAAACTCGCTGACGAGCCATGGTAGTGTTAACTGGCTTGGTTTAGCAAGGCCGCGACACCATCTCGCTACGTCATTTTCTTACCCCTGTAATCCTAATTGCGGTCTTGATATATGTCCGCTTTCTCAGTTATTCGTATCAACAGCAGGCAGTCAGCTAACGTCCCAATTCCAGTCGCAAACCTATTTCTGAACGAACGGCAAGTTTCAGGAACTGGCAAACAAAGGCTGTATGTCAGAGATGGAGGCGGAAGTGGTCATCTTGGTGCCCAAGCCGATATGTAGGCTCCATCAATTGGTGTACCGCGACTAGTTCAGGCCAACGAACAAGGAAACGTACCACAGGCAATGGCGGTGGAGAATTCCGCCCATTTGACGGAATTGAGCAGGGCAGAATTGGCTCTCCCGGTACGCGAAACGCGCGCGAATAGCGCCAATTCGCGGCCGTTTTTAGCAATCATAGTAATTTAATACAATTACTTAGACTAGGTGGCGGAGAGACAGGGATTCGAACCCTGGGTACTATTACTAGCACAACGGTTTTCGAGACCGCCCCGTTCGACCACTCCGGCATCTCTCCGCGAAAACGCTGCTGGCCCGGGGCCAACCCCGCCGGGTCAACGAAGCGCGCCAGGTAGCCGAGTCAGTGCCGCTTGCCAAGCCCTTGCACCAGCGAAATTCGGTAAGGGTTGCAAGTGCTCGCTTGTCTCGCGACCAGACAAATCCTATATCCGCGTTCATGAACCGCGCGAGCTTCTTTTCCCCTCAGGCCGGTCGGCTGATTGACGCCCCCTTCGAGAACCGGGCCAGCTACACAATCGGCGATGTCGTGCGCCACAAGCATTTCGACTTTCGTGGCGTGATCTTCGATATCGACCCGGTCTTTGCCAATAGCGAGGAATGGTACGAATCGATCCCGGCAGAGGTGCGCCCACATCGCGAGCAACCCTATTACCACTTGCTCGCCGAGAATGAGGAAAGCAGCTACGTCGCCTATGTCAGCCAGCAGAACCTGCTCGCCGATCCCGAGGGCGGCCCGGTCGATCACCCCTCGCTCGACCAGATGTTTGAAGAATATGTCGACGGACGATACCCATTGCGTCAGGGCTTGGCGCACTGAACCGTTCGGGCACGTCTCGGCGAATATCTAGATTTTGCGGATCTTGTTCGGGTCGGGATGGCCCGAATGGACCTGGTGAAGGGTGCGGACCTCCCACTGGCCCTCATTGCTGATCGTATTTTGCTTGCGCTGCATAACGTCAGTCAGCGTCTGCAAATCGATTGCGTCATCCAACGCGATTCCGAAACCCGTACCGTCAACCCAGCGGACTGTCCCGCTCATTGCCATGCCCTGCGGTATCATGATCGTAACCGCGCTTCCCCTCAGCGGCGGCACACCCTGCATCGACGCGCCAATACCCGTCTCAGAAACATTGCGGATTACGATATCGAAATTCGCGCCGAAACCGTCGTTCAGCTGCGCACGGATCAGCCTTCGCTGACGGGGAGAGCGTGCTTCGTCAGCTGACACGAAATTGTGTTCGTGGTAAGACATCTCACCGGCTAGCCTTCGATTGTTCCAAGGTTTTCATAGACCCGGCTACACGGAACACCTGACAAAACGGTAAACATCTTTGCTTTCGAGTCTATGAAACACATAGAGGCTGCGGTCGAACCCTGCGAGAATACCTTCAGCTTTTCAGTTTCCAGCCGGATCGCAGCACCAGATAGGTCACAAGCATCAGAGCCGCGTTTAGTACGCCCAGCGCAACTGCGCCTTGCATCACTGCGGCATTGGTGCTGCCGATATCGCTCTCACCAAGGAAACCGAAGCGAAAGCCCGAAATGACGTAGAAGAACGGGTTGGCGCGGCTGACCATCTGAAATGCCGGGGCCAGATTGTCGATCACATAGAATGTGCCCGAAAGCAGCGAAAGCGGCGCGATAATGAAATTGGTGATCGCCGCATTGTGATCGAATTTATCCGCCCAGATCGAGGACAGCAGCCCAAGCACCGCAAGAAACAGCGATCCCATCATGCCAAACCACACAACCGCCCAAGGATGCGCCATAGCAAGATCGACGCCCGGCCAAAGCATCATCGCAGCATAGAGCGCCAGCCCAACCAGCAAGGCCCGCGTCACCGAGGCAGCCGTAATCGCCAGCATCAGTTCGCCTTCGGAGAGCGGCGGCATTAGCAGATCGATGATCGTGCCTTGCATCTTTCCCGACAGGAACGAGAAGCTGGCGTTGGCAAAGGCGTTCTGCATCATGCCCATGACAATCAGACCCGGCGCGACGAATGTCGCGAAATTGACCCCGAGCACCTCACGCCCGCCGCGCCCCATGGCAATTGTGAATATCACCAGAAACAGCAGGGTGGTCATCGCCGGGGCCCAGATCGTCTGGGTCTGGACCTTGAAGAAGCGCTTTACCTCCTTCATATATAAGGTCTTGAGCCCCTCCCAATTGATCCGGTGGATCACGGGCTCTCCCTTGGCAGGAAAGCTGCGGGTCGATGGTACGCTGCCAGACGTTTCCTGCGACTGTGCTGTGTGGGGTTGATTGGCCATGTCGCGGCGACTATCGGCTGCCCAATCCCGTGGCAAGGTGGCAATCTTCCCATGGCTTCGTAATGGATGGAATTTGCATGAGTTGGACTGACGAGCGGATCGAGAAGCTGACCAAGCTGTGGGAAGGTGGCGCAACCGCCAGCCAGATCGCGGAAGAGCTGGGCGGCGTCAGCCGCAATGCCGTGATTGGCAAGGCGCACCGGCTCGGGCTCAAGGCGCGCCCCTCCCCGGTCAAGGCAAATGAGAAGCCTGCCCGTGCCGCTGCTTCGAGCGCCAAGAAGGCAAAAGCGCCGGCCAGCAAGGCTGCCGCGCCAAAACCCGCGCGCCCGGCCGACAAGAAGGCAGCTGCGCCTGCCAGCGAGAAACCCGCGGAAACCGAGCAAGCGAAAGAGCAGCCCGTATCGCAGCCGAATCCCCAACAGACGGCCAAGCCCGATCAGCCCCGCATCGTCTCGGTCGGTCCCGGCGGCTTCTTGCGCCAGGGCCCGGGCGATCAGCAGGCACCAATCCCACCGGCCCCGCCACGTCGGCTGGTTCCTGCCAAGCCCAGCCCCGAGATGGCCGAAAAAACCAGCCTTCTCGAACTCAACGAGCGCATCTGTCGTTGGCCAATGGGCCATCCTGGCGAGCCGGATTTCCATTTCTGCGGCGAAAAGGTGAACCCGGGCTTTCCTTATTGCGTTGAACATTGCGGGCGGGCCTATCAAGCGCAGCTTCCGCGCGGCGCGCGCCGTCCTCCTCCGCCGCTGCCTTTCGGCGGCCCGCGGGTACGATAATACGCCACTCAATACGGCGACGCGTCGCCTTCCTGTAATTCAGGCAGCTTCCCGAGCGGCGATTTCTGGCTCGGAGGGCTCATCTTCGCCTTGGCGTGCCTTGAGGAACAGGCCGGCAAAGGCGGCGATGAAGGTCAACCCGCCGATCCAGGCCATGGTGATGCGGAATCCTGTGGCCGAGGGGAATTGCACGGTGCCGCCCGGCTCCGTCACCATGTTACTGGCCAGTGACACTGCGATTAGCTGTGCGCCGATCGCGGCCGCCATCCCGCGCAACACCGACATCGTGCCGATTGCCTCGCTGGTGCGACCTTCTGGAACCGAGGTAACGATTACGGCCGGCATCGCCGCATTGAGCGCCGAACTCCCGAAAGAGATAACGCACAGCAGCGCGACCACGCCAATGATCGTGTCAGGAAGCGGCAGGGCCAGCATCCACCCCGTCGCAGCCAGCAGCGCGCCGCCGACAACTGGCACACGATTGCCGAATTTTGTCATCACCAGGCCGTTAAGCGGCCCGGCAAAAAAGGACAGGAAATTGGAAGGCAGTTTCGCCATTCCGGCGACAAAGGCACTCAATCCCAGCCCTGCCATCGTCCAGGTCGGCGCCTGGGTGAAGGTGGAAAACAGGAAGACGATCTGCATCGTCCCCATCCCCAGCAGGACCGCCATGACATTGATCACCGCAACATTGCGAATGGCGAGAATGCGCAGATCAATAAACGGCTCTTTCGCGCGCAGGCTGCGTCTGGCCCAATAGGCCATGATTGCGATGCCGATAACGATAAGGCCGATGACCTGGTAATCGATCCAGCCATTGCTCTTGGACAGGGATATCCCGAGCAACATGCTCGAGATGCCGGGAACTGGCAGCAGCCCTTCAACCCAGTCGATTGGTTCTTTGGGTGGGATTCCGGGCCGCGACGGAACGAACAGCCAGACCGCGATCCAAGCGATGGCCAGCAGGACCGCGCTGAAAGCAAACAGCCAGTGCCAGTTGAAATTGTCCACGATCCAGCCGCCCAGCACCAAGCCGATGGCTACGCCCATGCCCTGCGCGGTGGTCATCAGCCCGACTGCGACCGGCACACGCTCACGGGGTAGCGAATCGCGCAGCACGCTCATTGCCAGCGGCATGACGCCGATCGAAAAGCCCTGCAGCGCGCGTCCAACGAGTACGATCGCGTAATCAGCGGTAACCGCGCTCATCACTGATCCGATCCCGGCCAGTGCGATCAGCGCCAGGATCACACCCCTGCGGCCGCGTATGTCCCCGAATCGGCCAACGACAATACAGGTTCCCGAGCCAATCAGGGCATGCATGGTCACCAGCCAGCCGGCCATGATCGGATCGCCAAAATCGCGAATCAGCGTCGGCAGCGCGGCGTAGAGCATCGCCGATTCGAAAGTCGCCGCCGTCAGCGAAATGAACATGGCGGCGACAACCCAGTTCGGACCGGTACGCATTCCAACCATTCCCCTGCTTTTGGTCCCGACGAGCCGCCCCGGCACTGAATTTACTCTGAGCGTGCGCTACCTGCCTAATGCCATGGCATGGCCGCCAACGCCCGGCAATCGCCGCATCACCTGCAATCTACGCGGCCTCTTCAACAGGATCGGCTTTCGCCCGCAGCATCAAGCCTGCAATCACCATCGCGATCGCTGTGGCGACAACCCAAATCATGACGAAGCGAAAGCCTGCTGGTGAAGGCAGCTGAGCACCGCCCGGTGCGCTCAGCGTCTCGATTGTCATCATCAGCACGATCAGCTGCGTGCCGATCGCAGCGAACATGGCACGCAGCACCGACATCGCCCCGATCGCTTCGCTGGTCCGCTCCTGCGGCACCGATGCAACGATGACATTTGGCACCGCAGCATTGAGAATGGTCGAGCCGAAGGAAATTACGCAAAGCAACAGGACAATCTGAACGATCGTTTCAGGGAGGCCAAGCGCCATGATCCAGCCTATAGCGGCAATTATCCCGCCGCTGACGATGGGCAAACGCAGGCCGAATTTCTGCTGGAGCCAGCCCGCAAATGGCCCGGCAAATAAAGACAGGAAGTTCGAAGGCAGCTTGGCCAGCCCCGCCGCCGTCGCACCCAAGCCAAGACCAGCCATGGTCCAGGCGGGATTCTGCGTGAAGGTCGAGAACACCAGCACTGCCTGCATCGATCCCAGAGCAAAGAATATCGCAACAAAGTTTGCCAGGGCGACGTTTCTCGAGGCAAGCAACCGCAGGTCGATGAACGGCTCGCTCGCGGCAAGACTCCGCCGCGCCCAAAGCGCGATGATCGCGATGCCGAGCAGCACCAGTCCAATCACCGCCGGATCAACCCAGCCATTGCTCCGCGCCATGCTGATACCAAGGAGAATCGCGGTGACCCCCGGAACCGGCATCAGCCCTTCGGTCCAATCAATCGGCTTTGAGGGCGGTGTACCCGGGTTTGCCGGAACCAGGAGATGTACCGCAATCCAGGCGATCGCCAGCAGCAGCGCACTGGCGGCAAACAGCCAGTGCCAGTTCAGCGTATCGATGATCACCCCGCCAAGCACCAGGCCGGACGCGGTGCCAACACCCTGCGCTGTGGTCATCAGCCCGACCGCCACCGGAACGCGGATAGGGGGCAAGTTCTCCCGTATTATGCCGATGATAAGCGGTGTCACGGCGATCGAGAGACCCTGCAAGGCCCGTCCGACCAGCACGAGAGCGAATATCTTGGTGCTCGCGCTGAGGATCGAACCTGCCAGGGCGGCGAACAGCAAAATCAGCATGACACGCCTGCGACCGAATATGTCGCCCAGCCTCCCAGCAACGACCACCGCACCCACCGCGACCAGCATATGCGAGGTCACCAGCCAGCCGGCGGTCAGCGGATCGCCGAATTCGCGGATCAGTGTCGGCAAGGCGGCATAGACCATCGTGGTTTCGAATATCGCAGCGACTTCCGCGATAAACAGCGCGGCAATGATCGCCTTCGGGCCGGATCGCATCTGGTCGCCTCTCCGCTGCGGCGCGAGCAGATTCGGGCTCCGGCACCATCGCCTGCCTCCATCCACCGGTTTTGTCCGCAAGGCAATGCGCATTCTCGAGATCGCCGGGACTGGCGCGACGTCGGGCAATTGGCCATGATCTCAACATGTCCAAACGATTCTTCTCTCTCGCCATCCTGCTGGCTCTCGCCCTTGGATTTGTCGCTCCGACCACCGCCGAGGAGGCCACCCATCGACCGGCGCAAGCCCTTCCCAAATTGGAGCACGTCGCGATCGAAACCTCACTGGGGACGATTACGCTTGCCCTCGACGCCACCAATGCCCCGATCACTGTCGCCAACTTCCTGCGCTACGCGGACGAAAAGCGCTTTGACGGAACCGCCTTCTACCGAGTGATGCGGCTCGATTGGGGAACGCCGCCCAATGGGCTCATCCAGGCAGGAACCAGCGGCGCTGCCAAGCGCAACCTGCCGCCGATCGCCCATGAGCCGACCAGCCAGACCGGCATCCTTCACCTCGCCGGGACGATCTCAATGGCGCGCTTCGATCCGGGCACCGCAGCAGGTGATTTCTCAATCCTGCTTTCGCCGCAGCCGGGGCTCAATGCCCAGCCCGAAGCCGAGGACCCGTCTACGCGCGTCGGCTTTGCCGCATTCGGCCAAGTCGTGGCAGGCATGGACGTGGTGCGCGCAATCTATGATGTACCGCTGTCGACTACCGAGGGCGTGGGCTTTCTCAAGGGCCAGATGATCGAGGACCCGGTCAAGATCAGGACAGTCCGCCGCTCCGCACCGCCGCTGCCAGTGCCCCAACCCACGGCGGATACCGGCCCTGCCGACGCACCGTGATCGCGCTGACCACTGCCTGGTGGGCGCATTATCTCGGCGATCTCGCTGCCTGGACCTGCGCTGCACTGGCCGCGCGCTGGCAGTATCGCCGCTGGCCGCAGGAAGCGCGCGCGCTCGCCGGGGTCACCACGCCAAGCTATTTCGTGACTCTGGCGCTGGGCGCAGTGGCTGGCGCCTGGCTGCTGGGCTCGGCCAATAGCTTGCGTAGTTTTCTGGCAGCACCGTCGCATTCCGTCGCCGGTGCGCTTGCTGGCGGCATCCTTGCGGTCGAGCTATGGAAATGGCGGCATGGCGTACGCCGCTCAACCGGCAGCGCCTTCGTGTTGCCGCTGGCGGTTGGCATCGCCGTCGGCAGGCTTGGCTGCCTGTTCTCTGGCATACCCGATTTCACCTATGGTGCCCCAATTGACCTGCCTTGGGCCGTTGACCTCGGCGACGGCATAGCTCGGCATCCGGTGCAGCTCTATGAATCGCTCACCATGGGCTGTTTCGCGCTCGCATATATCGTGTCGAGGAAACGCGGTGCGAAATGGGCTCGCTTCCATGCTTTCCAAGCGCTGACGATTGTCTATGCTGTCCAGCGTTTCGTGTGGGAGTTTGCCAAGCCCTATCCGGTGCTGATCGGGCCGCTCAACGTCTTCCACCTGTTGATGCTGGGGCTGATCGCATATGGGGCTATCTGGTGGCGCATTGGTGGCGCGTACGGGGCAGGTCGGAACTGACATTCCGCAACGCAAGGCTGCCCCCTATATCTTCCACGGCCAGACCACCTCGCTGTGCGAGACCTGCCTTGAGCCCGTTCCGGCCAAGGTGATCATCGAAGACGAGCGCGTTTACTACCTCAAGCGATGCCTGCAGCATGGCGTGCAAAAGACTTTGATTTCAGATGATCTTGAATATTGGCAGCAGCAGAAATTGTGGCTCAAGCCCGGCGATCGTCCGCTAGCGACACAGACCCGTACCGAAGCCGGTTGCCCCTTCGACTGCGGGCTTTGCCCCGATCACGAACAGCACAGCTGCCTGGCGCTGATCGAGGTCAACAGGGCGTGCAACCTCGCCTGCCCGGTCTGTTTCGCCAACGCCGAGGACATGCATGGTAGCCATCGTCCACTGGCCGAGATTGAGCACATGCTCGACGCGCTGGTCGCCAGCGAGGGCGAGCCCGACCTTGTGCAATTATCTGGCGGCGAGCCCACCATTCACCCGCAATTCTTCGAAATTCTCGAAGCAGTAAAGCGCCGCCCAATTCGTCATGTGATGATCAACACCAATGGGCTGAAAATCGCCCAGGACCCTGGTTTCACAGAAAGGCTGGCGAGCTATACGCCTCGGCTCGAAGTCTATCTGCAATTCGATTCGCTCAATGATGAGGCCCTCGTAGACCTGCGCGGCGCGAGGCTTTCTCGCATCCGTCAGCAGGCACTTGAGGAACTAGAACGGCTCAATATATCAACGACTTTGGTCGTAGTTGTAAAGCGCGGCGTGAATGATGAGGAGGTGGCCGATATCGTCAGCCACGCCCTCGAATGGTCATGCGTTCGTGGCGTCACCTTCCAGCCGGTGCAGGATGCCGGGCGCAATGAAGGTTTCGACAGCGATGCCAACCGCGTGCTGCTAACTCAGATCCGGCGCGAAGTCGTCAAGTCCGGCGTGTTCGGGCTAGAGGACATGATCCCCCTGCCCTGCAATCCCGACCAGATCTGCATCGGCTATGGATTGCGTCAGGACCGCAGCGTCACCCCGATCACCTCACTGCTTCCGCGGGACCTGATCCTGCAGGGGCCCAACACCATCAGCTACGAGGCCTATCCCGAGCTGCGTACAGCGATGCTCGACCTGCTCTCTCTCGCCACAACGCAATGCAATACAGAGGAAAAGCTTGCCGGCGTGCTGTGCTGCCTGCCCCAGGCGATGGTTCCCGAGGAATTGAGCTATGCGAACAGCTTTCGCGTCGTCATCCTGCAATTCCTTGACCGATACAATTTTGACCTCGCCACAGTTAAGCGGTCCTGCGTCCATTTCGTCACCGGGGACGGCCAGATCATCCCCTTCGACACCTACAACACCTTCTATCGCGAAGGCGCCGAGGGGGCAGACGTGGTGGCGCGCAACCGCGCGCTAGCGGAAGGCCAGCGCGAATGAAAATCTTGGGTGGGATCCTGCTGGCGATTGGAATCCTGATCGCGGGTGTGAGCGGTCTATGCAGCGCGGTCTTTCTGTGGCCCGTAGATACGTCCGACGTTTACCACGCCAGCATGGTCGGCGCTGTTGCCGTCATAGGCGGCATTCCGTTCCTCATCGGCATCGGGCTGATATTCCTTGGCCGCCACTTGCTCAAATCGACAGGAGAAGGCTGAATGCAGAAATTGTTCGGCGGCGTCCTGATCGGTTGCGGCATTCTGATCGCGGGAGTTAGTGGGCTATGTGTACTGATAATCGTCGGAACTTTTCTCACCGAATTTAGCGACGATGGTGGCATGAGCGAACTTCTGTCGATGCTGCCGATGGTGTTCGTATATGCCGGCATCCCGATCGGCATTGGCGCGGGGCTATTCTTCCTCGGGCGCCACCTGATCCGCCAGGCCAATGCCGAATCCCAGTCGCCGCAGGATCAGACCGACACGTTCAAATGATCGCGTGACAACTCGCCAAGTGTACGAGAACGCTCAGTCCGAGCGCACGCCGGGTGTGAATGTCACTGGCAGGGTCAGATAACCATAGACGGTAGAGGAATCCGGAATGCGCTCGACTCCCCCCTCGTCAACCCGGTAATCCGGCAAGCGTGTGAGCACTTCGGTCATGCATATCTGCGCTTCCAGCCGAGTCAGGTTGCGACCGTAGCATTGGTGTACGCCCGCACCGAAAGTCAGGTGACGGTTGGGCTTGCGGCGGATATCGAAGCGTTCCGGGTCATCGAATTTCGCGGCGTCGTAATTGGCCGAGGCCCAGCACATGAAGATGCGCTCACCCTTGCGGATCGCCTGCCCACCCACCTCAGTATCGCACAGCGCGATGCGTGCCAGCCCCGGCTGCGGCGAGAAACAGCGCAGCATTTCCTCGACCGCGGCGGGCATGAGATTGAGGTTCGCTTGCAAATCCGCGCGCTCATCGGCGCATTCCGACAAGTGGACCCACGCACTTCCCAGCAGCGCCTGCGTGGTCTCCAGCCCACCGATCACAACATTGAGCATGATCGCGGCATACTCTTCATCGGTCAGCGGCCTGCCGTCGATCCGCGTGTTAATCAGCCGCTCGATCATTCCGCCCCAAACCGGATTTTCACGTTGAATTTCAAGTTGCTGCATGAATGATCTATGAGTCCACTGGAAGCGTTCCATCACTCGTCGCATCTCTTCTTCAGGCGGAAGCGGCGCGCTATTAGCTTCACGGCGCTCGGCGACATGATGCGGCCATTCCTCCAGTGGTAGTCCGGCGAATTTCAGCGTAACCAACGCGGTCAGCGGCGCTGCCAAATCCTGCACCAGATCGGCCTTGCCCTTCTCGATGAAGTCATCAATCAGCTCGCGCACGGTTTGGCGAATGAACGGGTCCAACTGGATCAGGGCGGAGGGGTTGAGCAGCGGATCGAGCAAATGGCGGTAGACATCGTGTTCGGGCGGATCGAGATCGCCGGGCAGGAAAGTCGGCGGATCGGCCGGCTCGCGGTTCGACGGGATCGACATCCCGGCTAGCTTTGACCAGGTGACGTCATCATGGACCACCTGCATGACATCTGCATAACGAGTCAGCACCCAGAAGCCGCCATAAGCGTCGCTATAGGCCACCGGGCACTGCTCTCGCATATGCGCAAAGATGGCGTTGAGGTGATTGGTATAGTCGCGCGAATGGTGATCGAAATTCTGTGCGAATTGCGCGACATCGAAGGTGTTCGTGCCCCCATCTTCAGCCATGCCTTGCTCCCAACGCGCTTTATCCGATTAGTGTGGAATAGTGACTTGGCGAGCACCGCGCCAGCCTTGGCGGCACTTTCACCTTGCGTCGCATCGCCAATGGCTGAACACTGCCAGCAGCCAGCCCGGAGAGAGTGATGGATAAGCGCCCGCACGTATGCCGTAATTGCGGGTCGATCTGCCCGATCATGGTCACGCTCGACGGCGAGAGGGTAGTCAAGGTCGAGGGCGATTTCGATGCTCCGCTCTATCGTGGCTATACCTGCCCCAAGGGACGCGCGATCCCCACCGAGCACCACAATCCACGTCGCTTGCTGCACAGCCTCAAGCGTCTGCCTGACGGCAGCCGTATTCCGATTTCAAGCGAGCAGCTGGTCGAAGAGATCGCCGAGCGGCTAGAGCGGATCATCGATGCACATGGACCGCAATCGGTCGCGGCCTATCTCGGCAACGGCGTCGCCTCGCAACCGGCAGCCGGCGGCATGATGATCTCCATGCTGGCCGCGATCGGCTCTCGGATGATGTTCTCATCGGGCACGATCGACCAGCCAGGCCTGGTCATCGCCAATGCGCTGCACGGACACTGGCAGGGCGGACGCGTCCATCCCGATCAATGGGACACCTATCTGATGGTCGGCGGAAATCCGGTCGTCTCCAAGCAGCATTTGCCACAGAACCCCGCGTGGTCGTTGAAGATGCTCGAAGAGGGCGGCACCCAGATGATCGTAATCGATCCGCGCTACACCGAGACAGCTCGGCGCGCCGCGGTCCACCTGCAGGCAATTCCTGGCGAGGACCCAACCGTGCTGGCCGGACTGATCCACCTGATTTTTGAAATGCGAGGGGTCAACGAAGATTTCCTGAACGAGAACACTCAAGGCGCTGCGACTCTGCGCGAGGCGGTATCAGGCTTCACCCCCGACTATGTCTGCGCGCGCGCCGGGCTGGAGCAGGAACAGCTCATCGCGGCCGCCCGCATCCTCATCGCTGCGGATCGCGGCGATAGCGCGCTCGGTGTCGGCGCATCGATGGCGACGCGTGGCACGCTGTCAAGCTACCTCGCTTTGTGCATCCAGAGCCTACGCGGTTTCTGGGCGCGCGAGGGTGAGCAGATCTCGCGGCCCAAGGTGCTCACGCCCCGACGCGATTGGCGGGCACAGCCCGGCGCGCCCTTCCCGGCTTGGGGCTTCGGCTTGCAGACGTCGGTTCGCGGGCTTCAGCAGACTCTCGCCGGCATGCCGTGTGCTGCGCTGCCCGGTCTTATGACCACCGACGCGCCCGACCGCATCCGCGCTTTCTTCAACCATGGCGGTGCCTATTATTCCTGGCCCGATACCGAAAATACGGTGAAAGCGCTGTCCGAACTGGACCTCCATGTGATGCATGACGTCGAGATCGCCGGCACTTCGCAATATGCCGATTACATCATCGCCACTTACGACCAGCTCGAAACCCCGGCGATTTCAGGGCTCAACGAGAATGTCGGCGATATTCATCCCGGCTATGACTGGCATGAGCCCTACGCGTTCTACCGTCCGGCCCTGCTCGATCCGCCCGAAGGATCGGACCTGATGGAAGGCTGGCAACTCTATTTCCGTGTCGCGCAAAAGCTGGGGCTGGACCTGTCATTCATCCAATATGGCGGCGATGGCGGCCAGGCAACGATTCCCTTCGATATGGCGAGGGAGCCAAATTCGGACGAGATGATCGAAATGATGTGCCAGGGCTCCGCCGTGCCGCTGGACCAGATCAAACAGCATCCTCATGGTGCCATTTTCGAAGAAGCACGCGACTGGGTAAAGCCCCGCGAAGCTAATTGCGCCGCGCGGCTCCAGCTCGCCGATCCGGTGATGCTTGAACAGCTCGCCGAAGTGCGCGGAGAGGACTCGCGCGCACGGACGAAGGTCGGTGACGACTATCCGTTCCAGCTAGTCTGCCGACGCATTCAGGAAACCACCAATTCGGGCATCAAGCCCGAAGGCATCCTCAAGTCCGGCTACAACCCGCTATGGATGAACCCGCTGGACATGGACCGGCTTGAGTTGAATGACGGCGACGAGGTGGAGCTTTCGTCGCGCTACGGCGCGATTCCCGCCTTCGTCGAACACGAGGAGACTCTACGCGAAGGCGTTGTCGCCATGACCCACGGCTTCGGTGCAAAGCCAAGCAGCGATTACGACCCGCGCCGCGATGGCTCCAACATCAACCTGCTGCTGAGCTGGGACGACGATCCTGACCCCTATCATGGCATGCCGCGGATGAGTGCGGTGGCCGTCGCGATCAAGGTCAAGGCCGCGGTCAGCTGAACGATATGGCTGGTCAGGACATCATCACATCCCCCTTCCCCCTGCCTCTTACGCTGGAGGAGATCGACCCAACTTGGCTGACCAGGGCGTTTCGCGAGAATAGACCGGGCGTCACTGTTCGCAATGTCGAGATGGCCGACGTCATTCGTGGCACCTGCACCAAGATCCGGCTGCGGCTCGATATGGACGAGGCGGGTCGCGAGGCCGGCATCCCGGAGACCGTGTTCCTCAAGGGCGGCTTCGAGGAGCACAGCCGCAAGTTGGTGTTCCTCTCGAAAGTCGAATCGCTGGGCTATCGAGACCTGTTGTCGCATTCTGGCATCAACAGTCCGACCTGCTACTTTGCCGCGTTTAGCCAGGAGCAAGCGCAGGGCGTCATCCTCATGGAAGACTTGGCCCTACGCGGCGCTACCTTCGGCGATCCGCAGCAGGCGCGCTCAGTTGACGACGTCGCCAACACGCTCTCGCAGCTGGCGCTCTACCATTCCGAGACCTGGGGTTTTCCGAACTGCGAAGCGGTGTCCCGGCTGGACTGGGTCGAAACCGCGCCGCCCTTCTCGCGTGCCAGCCTGCAGCCCGTGCTCGAACCGGAAAACTGGGAGCGTTATGTCGCCATGCCGCGCGGAGCTGCCGCGTCCAACCGCTTCCACGATGTCTCATGGGCAAAGGACGCTCTGCGGCGCATGGATGCGCTCTCAGCGCAAACCCCCAATTGCGTCATTCATGGCGACAGCCATCTCGGCAATGTCTTCTTCGAGCCGGATGGGACCCCCGGCTTCTATGACATCGTCCCGCGCCGCGCCCCGGCGATGGCCGAAGTGTGCTATCACCTTACCCTGGCGCTAGATGTCTTCGACCGCCGCAACTCCGAGCGCGATCTGGTGCGCCATTACCTGGAAGAACTCAAACGCCACGGCGTCACCGATGCGCCAGATTTCGACGAGGCAATGCGCCAACACGCCGCGTTCCTGATCGAGGGCTTCTGCCTCGTCATCACCAATGACGCCTATTTCATGCCCGAAGCTCCGATTACCGCTTATGCCGCCCGTTTCAGCCAGGCGATGCTCGACAATGACACGGCGGGGCAACTGGCGCGAGTGGAGTAGGGGGAAGCTCCCTCACCACCCTCGCATTGGTGAATCCGATTCCAGAACGGTGAACACCGGATTGGCATGGGTAGCGAAGAGCTGCTCCTCGTCCTGGTAGATTTCGTTCCATAGCTCTTCGCCCATCTGGTTTTCCGGATCGGCAAATCCCTCGCGGGATTCCCACCAGATTTCCATCACCGTATCGAACGTCAGCTCCTTGAACTGGCCGCTCAGATTGCCCTCTTGTTCTACGTGCCGGCGAACATAGCGCAGCGCGTCAGGCATGGCCCTTTCGCCCAGCTTGGAATGACTCTTCGCGTAATAGTCGCGATATT
Organism: Novosphingobium sp.; assembly: GCA_029247785.1. Taxonomy (GTDB): domain Bacteria; phylum Pseudomonadota; class Alphaproteobacteria; order Sphingomonadales; family Sphingomonadaceae; genus Novosphingobium. The sequence continues at coordinate 4,445 of JAQWKP010000244.1, read as the reverse complement.
GCTGCACTGACATATCCGGCCTGCGTTTCAGCAAGAAAACAAGCTTGAGCGCGCCCTGGGTTCCGTCGCAATTGCGCAGGCCGTCGAGCGCGGGACTGTCCTCGAAACCCCGCATCGGCGATTCAATCTCTTCGACCGAGAACACTGGGCTGGTGGGACCAGCGAATACATTCTTCTCGTCCTCGCGGATCCGCTGCATTCGCTCGCCCTCGCGCAGGTAAGCCATGCCAGCCTCGAATGCCTCACGCGAATCCCACCAGATCTCCGTCAGGCAGTCGAAGGGAATATCCGGCACAGTTTGCGACACTGCATTCATTTCGGGATGGACGTAACGGCGGACATAGCGCCGGGCCTGCGGCATCATCGGTGCCAGCAAGGGGGCGTGCCGGTTCTCATAATAGTCGATGAAGTCCGCCATCGACATGCCTGGCTTGCGTGTCAGGAGGCAAAGTTGCTTGAGCATTGCGATTCTATCACCACCCCCGCATCGGCGAATCCGATTCCAGCACGCTGAAAACTGGATTCAGGTGGCTGGAAAAGAGATTTTCCTCATCCGCATAAATCGCCCGGCCGATTTCGCTGTCCGCGATGCTCGCCTGCAATTCGTCCCAGGCGGCGCGATTCTTCCACCACAGCTCCATTACCACATCGAACGGCAGCTCGATCGCCTCGCCGGTTATCGGGTTGGGCTCAGGCGAGACATAGCGGCGAACATAACGCAGCGCGCCGGGCATGGCCTGCTCGGCCAGCTTGCGATGTTTGGTTTCATAATAATCGCGGAATTCTTCCGTGGTCATGCCGGGCTTGCGCTTCAGCAGGAATACCAACTTGAGCACTCCTTCCCGCCCGTTGCACTGACGAGGCGCGTCATATGCGGGGGAGGCATCGTAACCGCGCATCTGCGATTCCACTTCCTCTACCGAAAAGCCCGGATTCGCATGACTGGCGAAGATCTTTTCCTCATCGTCGAAAATTCGCTGGAAATTGTCACCCTCACCAAGCGTCGCCATGCTGGCCTCGAATGATTCGCGCGATTCCCACCACAGCTCCATCAGGCAGTCGAAAGTCGCCTGAGGAAGATCGCCAAACGCCATGCCGCCTTCAGGCTGGACGAAGCGGCGAACATAACGGCGTGCCTGCGGCATCATCGATGCCAGCAGCGGCGCATGCTGGTTCTCGTAATAATCGATGAACTCTTCCATCGACATGCCTGGTCGGCGCGTTAGCAGGCAAACCTGTTTGAACATTACATCGTCCCCTCACCCGGATCGACCGGACTATTCGTTTTGTCTCAGGCTAGTTGAACCCCCAGCGCGTGGAAACAGCAGAATCTTTCAGCCCGCTCCTTAAAAACCGTAGCAACCCGCCGTTAACCAACAACATGACAGCACGCGATCCAAATCTTTCCGGCAAGGGCAACGGTTTGTTGCGCTGGCTTGGCCTAGGCAGCAGTGACCATTCAGTCACCGTAGATGAAGTCGAAAGTGCGTCCCAGGCGGGCGACGCAGCTGGCTCGCTCGGTTGGCGTGACAAGCGCCGGCGCCAATTGCTTGAGGATATCGGCAGTTTCATGCTGACTCACCGGCTGGAAGTTGCCCCGGATTCGCTGGCGATCGCCTATGACGTGATATCCGGCAGCAATTCGAAGCTGACGATGCTTCTCGAAGAACGCATCCTCAAGCGCGAGCCGATCACAGCTGAATGGTTGGAGGATGCTGCGCGTCGCTCCAATCCGGATGGTGGCGAGGATGTGCTCAATTCGCTCATGGCCAAGTTGGAAACCAGCATCGAAGGATTCAGCGAGACGACGACCGCTGCGCGAAGTGCCACGACCGAATATAATTCCGCCCTCGAAACTCAGGTCGACGAACTCAAGAAGGTGAGCCATGCCGGCGAGGTGATTACCGAACTGGCAGCCATCGCAAGGGTCATGCTCGACCGCACGCGCGAGATCGAGCAGGAAATGTCGCGCAGCGAAGAAGAAACCAGCGCGCTGCGCACAAGCCTTGAATCAGCTCGCCGCGATGCCGAGATTGATCACCTCACAGGCCTACCCAACCGACGCTCCTTCGAAGCAATGCTTACGGCCGAACACGAAGCGGCGATCCAATCCGGAGAACCACTGTGCGTCGCTATCTGCGATCTCGATCATTTCAAGCGGGTCAACGACACACATGGCCACGAGGCCGGCGACCGGGTGCTGCGCAGCACGGCGAAATCGCTTGCCAAGATATCGGGCGATCGCTGTTTCGTCGCGCGCCATGGCGGCGAGGAATTCGTAGCGTTGTTTCGCGGCAAAACCATCGATGAGGCCTGGCAGGTGCTCGATTCGACGCGCGAGACCATGTCCGAACGCAGACTGGTCAACCGGGCAAACGACCAGCCGTTCGGTCGGATCACCTTCTCCGCCGGGATTGCCGACATACTGAGGTTCGGTAGCCCACGCGAAGCGCTTAAGGCCGCCGATGAGGCCCTATATGCAGCCAAGAATGGCGGTCGCAACACGGTTCTCAAAGCTGGCGATCTCCAAGACCGGCAAGCCGCCTAAACGCATTCCAGCCATTGCGTAGCTGCTGCGCTGGATTGCACATCACGGTTCACGGAAAATTGGTTGCCACTTTTCTCCGCGATGCTCTAGTTTCGGCTGATTGAACCCGCCGATCCGGAGTGCGCACCCATGGCCCTTTCACTACATACCGCTGTCGTTAAGACCTATCAGCAGATCCTTCCTTCCATTGCCGGACTGGTCGACAAGGCCGAGGAACACTGCAAGGCCAATGGCCTTTCCGCCGAAGCACTAACTGAAGCGGGCCTTGCCGAGGACATGTGGCCCTTCGCCAAGCAGGTGTTCGAATGTGGGCACCATTCCGCGCGCGCCATCGAGGGCGTGCGAGCCGGGGTGTTCAGCCCGGAAGTGCAGCCGGTTCCTTCCGACTTTGCGTCGCTGCGCCAGGAATTGTCCAGCACCATGGCAGTTCTGGATGCTGTCGATCCGGGCGAGCTCGACGCAGCTGCAGGAGGTGATGTCGTTTTCAAATTCGGTAAGCACGAGATGCCATATACGGTCGAGGATTTCCTGCTCAGCTTCTCGCTGCCCAATTTCTATTTCCACGCAACCACAGCATACGACATCCTGCGCAATCTCGGCCTGAAGGTCGGCAAGATGGACTATCTCGGTCGGCCACGGGTGAAGAGCTAGGCGCTGGGAAAGGATAGCAATATGTCAGGCTCGCTCCATGCTGCCACCGTGCCGCATTTCCTTCGACAGCTGCCACAGATGGTTGCGTTGCTCGACAAGGCCGAGGCCTTTTGCGCCGAGAAGGCAATATCCCCCGTCGAGCTTTTGGGTGCCCGGCTGGCCGACGACATGTGGCCGCTGTCCCTTCAGTTCAGGAGTTGCTGGTCGCACTCTGCCGATGCCGTCGAGAGCGCGCTGGCAGGCAAGCGCGACGTTGACTTTACCGAGCCGCCTGCCGATTTCGAATGGCTGCGCGAACAATTGACCGAGGCCATCGCAAGGCTGGAGGCAGTCAGCCCTGAGGACATCGATCGCGTGAAAGACGGAGAAATAAAAATTGCCGCGGGTGAACACCGCCTGAAATTTGCGGTTCCCGACTATCTCGTCGATTTTGCCCTGCCCAATTTCTACTTCCATAGCTCGATCGCCTACGCGATCCTGCGCAGCCGTGGCGTCCAGATTGGCAAGGCTGACTATCTCGGATCATTACCACTGAAGGGCTAAGGTGCCTTCTTTTCAACCAGGAACACGACATAGCCACGAAAATTCGGATCCTCGGACAAGCCCTTGGGCTCGCGCCATTCGCCGCCTTCGACTAGGCCAACCCGATAGGGCATGCTGAGCCGTGAGAGCGATTTGAAATAGGCCGCATAGCCGGGAATCGTCTCACGTCCCTGGTAGGTCTGGACAACCACTTCGTCGACGATTCCCGCAAGACTAGCGAGCGCAGCGGGATCGCCGCCCGCACTCCAGTCCAGCAGACCCGTTACAGACAGGGCGAAGCCCTCAGGCAGCCTCTCACGCAGTCCACCAAGGAACTCGGCATAGCCCGCCAAGCCTTTCGTGGCGGCATCAAAATCGACCTGCAGCCCTACTAGCTGGATTCCGGCTTCCCGCCAGCGATCCAATTCCCGCAACACTGCGCGATAAGCGCCCTCGCCCCAGTCGAGCCGCTCGATACGAACGACCAGCCAAACTTGCGCCATGATCACATGCGGCACGGCGCGCAGCGGCACGAAGCGGTCCGGATCGTCATGGCGGATCTCGCCAGCAAGCAGGTAAACCGTGCGGGCATGGGTCAGCGCTTCGGGCGCATTTACGCCAGCCCAGAGGAAGAAAGCATCATGCTCATGCGGATCAACCCGCTCGGCCAGCACGTCGCGCTCAGGATTGCGGCACCCCGCAACCAGGGCCGAACAGCCGACCG
>JAQWKP010000168.1 GCA_029247785.1 Novosphingobium sp. | reverse complement strand
AATGACGGCAAGCCGATCGATCTCGTGTTCGATCCAGTGGGCGGCGACATGACAGAGCTGGCGTTCCGCAACCTCGGCTATGATGGACGGCACCTTGTGATCGGCTTCCCCGCTGGAATTGCCGCACTGCGGACCAATTTGCCGCTGCTCAAATGTGCAAGCCTGGTTGGTGTTCAAATGCTCGGCCAGTCGCTCAACCGGCCTCAGGAAGCCGAAGTGAACCGCCGCGCGGTCTATGAAATTGGCGCGAGTGGCGCACTCAAGCCCGCCATCGCGGCGCGCTACCCGATTGAGGAATACGCTGCCGCGATGAACGAGGCCTTTTCCGGCAAGGCGGCGGGGCGGGTGGTACTGGTGATGGAGTGAGACTGAAGGAGTTGGAGGCGGACAATCAGCAATGCCTGCGAACTCCGACCAGCCGTCTTGAAAAAACTGGCTGTCAGCTAAGGCAATGCCTTTCAAATTCTAGCATCGTAGGTCTATCAAGTCAGAATCGAGGGATTGTGCGGCGCAGTCCGTAACGGTTCGCCGCAGGATGCACTCAAGGTATCCGCACAACCGAGGGTGTTGCAGGGAGCGTTCATGTGCCAGAAAGCATGGCCTGAACACTCAGGAAATCCACGGCGTTCAAATGCAGCATACTTGCCGAACATCTCTTTCAGCGGGATAGAGGGTTTAGGCAGCCGGACACGCCATCACGGGGGCGGTTGGATAAAGAGCCGCGAACCCGCAAAGGCCGGCTGAAGAAGATTCAAGGAGTAGCGAAATGAGTGCCGTTTTCCAAAAGCCAGGAATTCTCTTCCTGCTTGCCATGATCACCGTACCAGCGCCGGGCAGCTTGTCTGCGCAGCAGCAGGACCCGCCCGAGGACATAGTCCAGACGACCGTATATGGCTTCGCTCCGGCTGACCTGTCCGGGATGCCCGCAGGGCCTGAAATCCAAGGCATCATTTCCGCGCGCAGCGGCGAAAAGATGCGCGTGAGAAGCGCAGACGGCACCAGCACGGTGATCCTCATCAGTGACGGAACAGAGATCAGGGCCAGCAAAGGCCTTTTCGGCTTCAATCGCAAAAAGCTTGCCGCAGACTCGCTGCTCAACGGCTTGCCCGTTACCGTCCAGACAGTGCAATGGTCCGGTGGCCTGGTGGCGAGCCAGATCAAGTTTCGCAACAACGACCTCAAAACCGCGTCAATGATCCACAGCGGCACGGCCCAGCGCTTTGATGAGCAGACTGCGGCGACAGAGGCGCTGCGCGGTCGCATGGGCGATATCGACAAGTATAATATCAAGAGCACAACGAATGTGTATTTCGACACTAACAAGGCGGTGCTGTCCGGCCGGGCCGAAGCCGATCTCTGCGCCGCTGCAACCGAAGCAGAGGCGATGGACAACGCCCTGCTGCTTGTTGTCGGTTACACCGATTCGGTCGGAAGTCAGGAATACAACCAGCGGCTTAGCGAGAAGCGGGCCGGTCGCGTTGTCAATTATCTTCAGCAGGCCTGCGGATGGAAGCCATACCGCATGCTTACCCCCACCGGGATGGCTGAATCGGACCCGTTGGCGAGCAATGAGACCGCTGAAGGCAAGGCACAGAACCGCCGCGTTTCGGTGAATATCCTGGTCAGCAAGGGCCTTGACGGTCTTTGAGGCTCAAGGGGTCGAATCCAGGCTTCAACAACTCGCCCGAAATTGCAGCGGGGTCATGCCGGTCCAGCGTTTGAAAGCGCGGCCGAAGCTGGTTTGCTCCCCATAACCCAAGCGCTCGGCGATTTCGTCGAGCGTCAGGCGGCGCTGGGCGAGGAGCGCGCTGGCCAGGGTCTCGCGTTCCTGCTCGACCAATTCGGAGAAGCGCGCTTCTTCGCCTGCGAGCCGCGATTGCAGTGTGCGCACCGACATTCCGATCTTCTCGGCGCAGCGCTCGATGGTGCAGCTGCCGGCAGCCAGTGAGCCGCGGATGAAGCTTTGCACCCGGTCGATGATTGAGGTGGAGTGCGCGGCCTTGACCCGTTCCAGATAGCTGCCGAGCAGATGGTACAGCAGGCGATTGGCAGTCGGAACCTGCTGGTCCAGCACATGGACCGGGAATGCCACGGAATTGCGCGAATTGCGGTTTATCACCTTGCAGCCGAGCAGCTTTTCCAGCTCCGGCATGTCGCTTGGCCTGGTATCCGCCGAAAGGCTCACCCAATACGGCTTGAAATTGGGGCCGCCCAGGGCTTGCAGCAGCTTCACGTTGAGCATCGCGGCCTGGTAGTTGGCTTGGTCGTTGACGCCGATATCGGCATTGACCATCCAGGTCAGCTCGGCGGTTTCGCGCCCCTCGATCAGCACGACTTCGCAATCTGGTGCATGGACCACCGGCAAATAATCAATCAGGCAGCGCACACCCAAGCGGAAGGTCGGTGCGGACCGGCACAATGCGGTGACGCAACCGAAGACTTCCGGATCCTGTAAGCTCGCGATATGCAGCCCAAACAGCGGGTCTTCGAACAGGGTACTGCAGAATTCGAGAGTGTCAGCCAGCTGGTGGGGGGCGATCAGGCTTTCGGGATCGGACAGCACATGCGGGTCCATGCCGTGGCGTTCGACGATGCCACGCGCATCGCGGCCAAATTTTCGTGCAACGCCGGCCAGGCCTGCGAGATTGGCAGCCCGACACTGGCCATCGCCCGGCAAGAGTTCAAGCGGGCCATCGAGAGTGAAGAAGGTTTCCTCGGTCATATAATCGCTTTTCAAACAGTTTTGTGCCTGCAAAGAGGGTTTCCAATCAGGCCAGCGTGCAATATCGAGAAGTCTGCACTGATTGCCAATACCCTGCGGCTTGCCTGTGGCAGCAGGGAGCCAGCCATTTTGGGAGAAATATGCATGGCCCTTGATACGATCGCTAAGCACAAGGCCGTCGCAATGGATCACGTCCTTTATGAAAAGGACCCAAAAACCAAGATTGCGACGATCACTTTCGACCGGCTCGACAAGCATAACACGGCGACCATCGGCATGCGCGCGCGCTTTGCCGAGCTGGTGTTTCAGGCCAATATCGACGACGATGTGAAGGTGCTGGTGATCCGCGGCGAGGGCCGTAACCTCGGCAGTGGCGGCGATCTTGACGAGCATGGCGATCTTTATCTCAACCCGCAGCCGGGCGACAGCTTCCTTGTCGATCTCGAAATTGAGGACCCAAGCGTCAAATACCCGCCGATCGGCAGCTTCCGTTATCTCCACGGCCTGACCGATTATTATGCCAAGGCACGTTCGGGCAACCGGCCGCTGCAGGAATTCAAGAAGATCAGCATCATTGAGGCCAAGGGCTATTGCTACGGATGGCATTTCTACCAATGCGCAGATGCCGATCTGATCGTGTCGTCGGACGATGCTTTGTTTGGCCATCCCTCGTTCCGCTATGCCGGGTGGGGGCCACGCTTGTGGCAGTGGGCCGATACGATGGGTCCGCGGAAGTTTGCTGAAATGCTGTTCACCGGTCGACCGTTCACCGCCGAGGAAATGCACAATTGCAAGTTCGTCAATGCCGTGGTGCCCTATGACAAGCTTGAAGAAGCAACCGCGAAATATGCTCACGCCTGCTCGGTCACGCGGCCAAACGACACCGTTGCTGTCCAGAAGGTCTTCATGGAAATTTACAAGCAGTATCGCGGCGAACAGATGGGCTCGCTGCTAACCGGTTTCGTCGAAGGCATGCTGCCTGCGATAAGCGATGACAGCACAAAGGACGTCAATCTCGGTAGGGACAGCACTTTTGAGCAAGGCATCGGCAAGGTGGTGAAGGGTAACGACCTCAATTACCCATCCGATTGGCGGCTCTCCAAGCGCGGCCGCGAACAACCCTGAATCGTCGGGCAGGCTTGCGCCTGTCCATTGCGCTGCTGACCATTCGGCAATTCATGGCTACTGGCCCTGTGGCAAATGTAGACAGATCTGCGCGACTTGCCTGTCGCGGCGAGTCCATCTATCTAAAGGCCTGCTCATGATACCGGCTTGAACCGGATGACGTGTCGTGGCCTGTGGGCTCGGCTCAGTCACCTCAAATTGGGAGAAAGCCAATGGCTGAGACGCTGTTCTCCTTGAACAAGCGGAATTATCGCGATTGCCAGAACGTGTTTCGTGGCGAGCGCCAGCAGGAATATTATCGCGGCGACTTCTGGGTCGAGGATGCGTCGACAATCGATGTACGATCCGAGCGCAAGACGGTCGGTGCGATCTCGATTATCAAGCAGCGATCGGCAACCAACCTGTTTTTCCGCCGCACACGCCAGCATATCCGCGAAGATGCCACCGACCTTTCGATCCTGTGGTTCGTCAAGCACGGCAAGCTCGCCTTTTCCAATCAGTGCGGCAACAAGGTGGCGCAGCCGGGCGATTTTGCCATCACCCGCTCGATGTCGCCCTTCTTGATCGAATGTCAGACCGATAAGGACGGCGTGCACGAGTTCATGCATGTGACTGTGCCGACCCATATCCTGCGCGCGCATGTCCCCCAGGATTTCAGCACTGGCCTATTCATGGAACTGCGCCGTCCCGAGCTGGCTATTGCCGAGAATATCCTCACTGACGTCTTCGAGGATGATGGATCGCTTGGCGAGGATTCGGCGCGGGTGCTGGTCGAAACTGCGCTGGCAATCATTGGTAATGCCGTGCGGGCCAGCGAAGAGGCCGCGCCTTCGCGCCAGACAATCGCTGACCGCCGGCTGCAGGAAGTGCTCCGTTTCATCGAGGTGCACTTGTCTGATCCGCGACTATCGACCGCGATGGTTGCCAAAGGCTGCGGGATATCGCCACGATACCTCTCATTCCTGCTGCGGCTGAAAGGCACGTCCTTTTCAGAGCTTGTCTGGGAGCAGCGGCTCGGCAAAGCGAAAGAGTGGCTTGCTACCTCCGATCCGCGCGACATATCGATCAGCGAGATTGCCTATGGCGTCGGCTTCAAGAGCCCGGCGCATTTCAGCCGCATGTTCAAACGCGTTTTCGGCACCAATCCGCGCGAATTTCGCTGTGAATGCGTAGAGAATGCTGCTCTGTCAGCGAGCCATGCTGAACCGACGGACGAGAGTTTTCCGGACTATCCCGGCGCCAGCGAGTTGCTGCAATAGGGCCTTTCGCCTGCGACTTCAGCGCTGCGGATCGAAAAATGGCCTGTCGCCGATGACAGTGACACGTTCCATGTCTCTCGCCGCCGGAGCATAGTCGCCGACGGCATAATGCTGGCAGGCGCGGTTGTCCCAGAACGCGATCGAGTTTTTCTGCCAGCGAAACCGGACCTGGTATTCGGGGATAGCGGCTTGTTCGAACAGGTGATCGAGGAGCCAGTCGCTTTCCTTCGTGCTCAGTCCCTTGATATTCATCGTGAAAGCGGCGTTGACATAGAGCGCTCGCTCGCCGGTCTCCGGATGCGTGCGGACCAACGGATGTTCCTGCATCGGGAAATTTTCCCAGAAGCTCTCGCGCGAATTGCCCGCCAGGACTGCGAAGATGCTGCCGTCGTGAACGGCCGTGAGCGTGCTCGCCCATTCCTTCATCGCCGGGGAAAGACCCTCGTAGGCTGCGACCATATCGGCCCACATCGTATCGCCGCCGACTTCGGGGATCGTCCGGCCCATCAGAATAGAGCCAAGCGATGGCTCTGCGCGCCAACTGACATCCGAATGCCAGACATTCGCCCCGATCCGCCTGCCGGCGACATCGGGCAGCTGCTCAGTGCGCGTGCGGAGGTGAAAGATTTCCGGGTGCTGCTGATCATCCGGAGTGGCGGGGTGGATTTCCAGTTGGCCAAAGCGCCGGCCAAAGGTGATGTGCTGTTCCTGGGTGATGTCCTGGTCGCGGAAGAAGATCACCTTGTAGGTGAGCAGCGCCTGGCGAATTTCTGCGATGGTTTCGTCCGGCAAGTGCTCGCCAAGGTCAATCCCCGCGATCTCCGCCCCGATTCCCGGCGTCAGCGGCTTAACCGCGAACTTCTGAAATTCCTGCGTGACAGCTGCGGTAGCCATGAGATTTTCTCCTTGAAGCCGTCTAGCGTGCCGGATTGAAATACGGCTTGTCGCCGGCGACGGTTACGCGTTCCACATGGCGCATCGCCGGGAGGTAATCGCCAACCGCATAATGCTGGCAGGAACGGTTATCCCAGAATGCGAAAGAGTTTTCTTCCCAGCTGAAGCGGACCTGATACTCCGGGGTCGCCGCCTGGGCATAAAGATGAGCGAGAAGCCAGTCGCTTTCCTTCTGGCTCAATCCCTTGATCGAACGAGTGAAGGCGCAATTGACATAGAGTGCGCGTTCACCGGTTTCGGGATGAGTGCGCACGACCGGATGTTCCTGCAGCGGGAAGCGCTCGAGCCATTCTTCCACGGTTAGCCCCGTCACCTTGGCAAAGACGCTGCCATCGTGGACGGCGGTTAGCGTGCAGACCCAATCCTTCATCGCCGGTGACAGGCCTTCATAGGCGGCCACCTGGTCTGACCACATTGTGTCGCCACCCACGTCGGGGATGGTCCTGCCCCTGAGAATCGAGCCCAGCGAGGGTTCAGACCGCCAGGTCACGTCGGAATGCCACAGATCTGCGCCGGTGCGGTTGCCAGCATTGTTTGAAATCGCGGGGCGGGTTTTGAGATGAAAAATCTCGGGATGGTCCTGATTCTCCACTTCGGACATCGGATGAATTTCCAGCTCGCCAAAGCGTCGGGCAAAGGCGATATGCTGTTCCTGCGTGATGTCCTGGTCGCGGAAGAAGATCACCTTATAGGTCATCAGCGCCTGGCGGAGTTCAGCAATTGTCTCGTCGGAAAACTCCTCGCGCAGATCAATATCGTCGATCAGCGCGCCGATCCTCGGCGTCATCGGGTCGACAGAGAATTTCACGAATTCGCGTGCAGGGGCTGCAGTTGCCATATTGGCCTCTCCTTGAATTCCTATCGAGCAGGGTCGAAATAGGGCTTTTCACCAGCGATCGTAACCCGTTCGACATGCCGCATCGCCGGGGCATAGTCAGCAACGGCATAGTGCTGGCACGAGCGATTGTCCCAGAACGCGATCGAGTTCTCCTGCCAGCGAAAACGGACCTGATACTCAGGGATTGCCGCCTGTGAGTAGAGATGCTCGAGCAGCCAGTCGCTTTCCTTCTGGCTCAGTCCCTTGATCGAGCGCGTGAAGGAGCAATTAACGTAGAGCGCCTGCTCACCCGTCTCAGGATGAGTACGCACGACGGGATGCTCCTGCAGCGGGAAACGCTTGAGCCATTCTTCCTCTGGTATGCCGAGGTGTTTGGCAAAACCGCTGCCGTCGTGGATCGCGGTCAGCGAGCAGATCCATTCCTTCATTGCGGACGTCAGCCCTTCATAGGCAGCTACCTGGTCTGACCACAATGTATCGCCGCCCACGTCTGGGATTGCCCTGCCGCGCAAGACCGAACCCAGCGAAGGCTCGGCTCGCCACGTGACGTCTGAATGCCACAAGTCTGCACCACTTGTGGAGCCGTCCGTCCTAGTCATCAGATGGAGCACCTCGGGATGCTCCTGGCCCTTGTCCTCTGAAATCGGGTGCACTTCGAGCTCGCCAAAGCGGCGGGCGAAGGCAATGTGCTGTTCCTGGCTGATGTCCTGATCGCGAAAGAAGATCACCTTGTAGGTGAGCAGCGCCTGACGGATTTCCGCGATGGCCTCGTCCGAAAGCTCCTCGCGAAGATCGATGTCCTCGATCAACGCGCCGATACGCGGTGTCATCGGCGAAACGGCGAATTTCTGAAATTCGCGGGCAGTGGCTGCGGTGGCCATGGACTTCTCTCCGATATGCTTATCTGGGCAGGTCGGTCTTGCCGTGCATTCGGCCGGTCCATAGCTGCAAATAGCCATAATATCTAATGCATATTAAATCGCCATCGTATAAGTTGAAACTATGCAATTTGACCTCGTCCGCCTCCGCTACATCGTTGCTGTATCGAGGATTCGGAGCTTTTCGCGCGCCGCCGAGGAGCTTCGAATCTCTCAGCCGGCCTTGAGCCGGAGCATCGCCGATTTCGAGGAACGATTCGGCGTACGGTTGTTTGACCGGGGGCGAGGCGGTGTCGTCGTGACAGCCATTGGCAAGCTTGTCGTCGAAGAGGCGGAGCGCGTCCTGCGCGTTGCCGGCGATCTCGAACACAACATGAAGCTATACGGCAGCGGCGAGGCGGGTCGAATCTCCATCGGGCTGGGTCCATTGGCGGCAAGCCTGATCCTTCCGCGGCTCAGTCAGGAAATGCTTACATCCAGACCGTCCCTGCAATTGTCAGCTTCGATCAAGCACGCCGACCACCTGTTTCAGGAGTTGCTTGGTGATGAGATCGAAATGATCTTTGCGAACAGCTGGAGAATTGGTTCGTCGTCCGAGGTGACGGTAACCCCTGTCGGAACGATCCGCATGGCGATGATCGTTCGTGGCGGTCATCCACTGGCAGCTCGTTCAAAAGTCCCACTGTCGGACTTGCAGTCATTCCCTGTCGCCAATTCCGTTGCACTGCCGGTCATGGGTTTGACCGGAGAGGCCGGCGCGTTCGTGTGCGACAACTACCATATCTTGCGAGAAACGGTGTTGGGCACAGACTGTATCTGGCCGGCTTCGCCTGATCTGCTGTATGACGACATTGCCGCCAATCGATTGAAACAGCTCGATGTTGAGGATTTCGGACCAGTCCTGAATGAGGTTTCGATGATCCAGCGGCGCGGACGGACCATGTCTCCCGTAGCACAAGCGATTGCCCAAACCGTGCAGGAGATCTGCTGGCAGGGATAGTCAGGCCGAGTATTCATGAGCTCGTCTTGTGCTTGACAATTGCCGCTTGGATTGGCGCAACTGTGCTGAAGCGCAATTCGCGTGACCAAGGAGAATGCCTGTGGCTAAATACAAGCTTGTCGTTTTTTCCGGGCCGACCGAAGGCAAGGAAGACGCCTATAACGATTGGTATCAGAACACCCATCTCGCTGACGTCACCTCGGTGCCGGGCATCGTCAGGGCGCAGCGGTTCCGCCATGCCGCTGATCTTGGCGCGGGGACCGGGCACAAATATCTCGCGATCTACGAAATCGAGACCGACAATCTCGAGGCCACGCTGGCTGGTATCAACGAGAGTTCCGATAGCGGCGCGATGTTCATCTCCGATACGCTCGATCTCGATAACATCATTGCTACGGTGTTTGAGGAATTCGGTGATCCGGTCGGAAAATAGCAGCTTGCGCCGCCCGGCGTGTTGGTCAAATGTGTGCGGGCTTTTTCAATATATACCATTCAGGAGAATATCATGGCCAAGATGAAACTGATCGCGCTCACCACCCCGCTTGAGGGCAAGGAAGATGAATTCCACGATTGGTACAACAACACTCACCTGCCCGAGCTGGTCAACGGTCTCGGCATGCAGGGCGCGCAGCGCTATGAGTTGGTCGCCAAGCTGATGGGCGCAGACGAAAACCCCTATCTCGCGATCTATGACATCGAGGCAGACGATCCGGGTGCCTTCATGGGCAAGATGGGAGAATTCGCGCAGTCGGGCGGGATGACGCCGGCGACGACCCAGGACATGGGTACGACCTACACCGCGATGTTCGTGGAAATGGGCGTCGAGTGCACGCCTGGCAGCTAGCCACTTAAGATTCGTCATTCCGGCGCAGGCCGGAATCCAGTTGCAGCGATACAAATCTGGACCCCGGCCTGCGCCGGGGTGACGAGACTGTGTGACTGAACGGCAAACGCACTCCCGCGCTTGCCAAGCGATGAAACTTGCGGTCTATCGTGGGCCTGTGAGCGCAGCACGATTGCCGCGCAAGAAATTGCATGAGAGGGAATTTCGATGGCTCAATTCGAGGAGACATTCGACTGGGTGGTCGTAGGCAGCGGTGCCGGGTCGATGAGTTCGGCACTGCTG
>JAQWKP010000235.1 GCA_029247785.1 Novosphingobium sp. | reverse complement strand
GCGGAGCGCTTGGGATCGAGGCTGATCAGCTCGATTCCGGGCTGGATATATTTGGTGACGTGCTTGACCGAGGCGAATCCGCCCCAGGCGCAGATCTTCTCGATATTATGCGGCTGGTAGATCTTCGCTTCGAGTTCCTCGTCGCCGCCGCGCCAATAAGCGACCGCAACATGTTTGGTCACCGGGTGATCGGGCGCCATATCGACCATCGTCCGGGCGATCGCGGCGGTGGTGAAGGGATCGTTCGAGGGCACCTTGATGATCGTATCGCCGCGCGTCACCGCACCGCGAATGATCGTCAGCGCGCCGAGCACCGGGCCGTTGCCGGCAACGATGTGCAGGCTGCGGGCTCCATAGGCGCGGATGCCGACTTTCGAACCGTTGATCTCGCTTTCGACCCAGCCTTCAAGGTGGTCGATGCCGATGGTGTAATCGACCATGTCGCGGATGCGCTTCTTGTCGAACATATAGGGCAGGTCGTGGAAGAAGCTATCCATGATCGGCTTGGTGGTGGGCGCGGTGTCATAGGAATATTCCAGCGCCTCCTGGAGATAGGGATTGTCCTCAAGCCGACAGCGCTCGCCCAATTCGCCGAGGTAATCGAGGATGTCCTCGATCGAGATGGTGTAGAGGTTCTCCAGCAACCGCGGGCTGGCCACCGGAATCTGATCGGCGATCTTATGCGGGTCGGGTGCAAGGAAAGTGATATCCCCGCCGCGTCCGCCAAATTCGATCAGGTCGGTCTCGATCACCTTGCCGCGCAGCACGGCGTAGGAAATGGGTCGCTTGGCCATCATAGTCTTATCCTCCAAATCCGGTCAGGAAATCCATTGCCTCGGCCTGAGCTGCTGGCGTGGCGGCGCAGCTGATCTTGTCGTCGCCGCCCTGGATTTCACTGACACGGTTTATCTGTTTGTCGAGCGCATAGGTTGTGCGCCCGCATTCGCATGGCGTGTCCCAATCGACTGTGACGACGTCGCCGGTGACGATGCCGCCCCAGCAGCTATCGGCGGTCATGTCGAAGAACGAGGCTCGGCCGGTCTGCGTGCCCTGGCGCGGCAGGAGCTGGCCGTTCTCGATGTCGAGCAGGTAGATCGTCACCCATGGCGGCACGTGATAGCGATCATGGTCGCACATCACCGAGAAGCTGTTCATCTCGGTCATGCCGTAGGACGCGATCATGCGGTCGGTGTTGAAGAATTTGCAGATCACTTCTTCGAGGTCATCAGGAAGCGCCACGCCCTTGGCCCCGCCGCCGCCCATGAACACCGAATCTGGTGCGAATACGCCCGACAGTCCCTCTTCAAGGCCACGCTTGGCCGCCGTGTAGAGCAGGTTCGAGGTGCTCATCACGAACACCCGCTCGCCTTTCAGCTCCTTGATCATGCGCTCGACGAAAGCCAGCTGCTTGGCGGGCATGTCGCGCTGTGATTGCTCCCATTCCTCGCGCCGGGCAAGCAGCGAGGCGGGCACATCGACCTTGCCGGCGTCGCCCTTGGCCTGCGCCGCACGCAGCCGGGCGGCGAGCCACATCAGGTCCGAGCTCAGCTTGAAATCGAAGCAATAGTGCCAATAATCCGGATCGCCATGCCCGAAGGCCTGGCTGTAATATTTGCCGAAAGAGCCCATCGAGGCGTGCCCGTCCTTGTAGAGCGGAATGATCGCGTGGAGCTTGCCGTCGATGTCACCGGGGCGAGGGTCCTCTCCGAATTTCTGCGCCAGCTGGACGCGCATACCGGTTGCCGAGAGCTGATAGTCGCGCTTGGACTTGGGGTAAAACGAACAGGTTCCGCTGCTGCCCGAGGAGGCCCCGACATCAAGCGGCGATTCTTCGCGTATTTTGGTGAGCCAGCTGTCGATCGAATCGCATCCGGAAACATCGACTTCTTCCGGGCTATAGCGCGTCAGCTTGGTCAGCCATTGGTTGAGCTTGGCAAATTTCTGCTTGGAAAGCAGCGAGATCGGATAGGATTTGTAGATGTCGTGGGGCATTAGCAGCGGTGCCAGCTCGTCGATCGAGCCCACCGAATCGATACCCTGGGTGTCCGCTAGCTTCGCCAGCATCTGAACCTGGTCGCGCCGTTCGGCCAGCCGCATGTTCATCGCGGTGAGCTGGACCGCTTCGACCTCGTCGCGCGGCAAGGTATGGATCTTGGTGTTGTGATTGCCAAAATGCTCGTAGGGATCATTCATCCATTTTTCGGCCTCGCGCTCAAGCGCGGTATCGTGCGGGGCGGTCACGGTCGCCATGCCATCTCTCCAAATTCCGGCCGGTAATCCGAGCCTGATTGATACAACTCTATCATGCTCGCGATTGCAGGCAAACTCAACGCATCGACGTCGCCAGCCGCGCGCAGTGAATTGACCATACCCGCAAAGCGCCGCACCCACAGGTCGACAAGCCCGTCGAATCCGGCCAAACCTTGTCGAAAGATTCTGGAGAGAGACCATGCCCATGCAACTTGACGACTATCGCCTGCTTGGCCGTTCGGGCCTGAGGGTTTCGCCGCTGGCGCTCGGCACCATGACTTTTCGCGTCGGCGAAGGCGCAAGCTGGGGCAGCTCGGACGAGGAAGCCAAGCAAATGGTCGACATGTATATCGACCGTGGCGGTAATTTCATCGATACCGCCGATTTCTACGGCCAGATGGGTCAGTCGGAAGTGCTACTGGGCGAGCTGGTCAAGGGTCGGCGCGACCCGATGGTCATCTCGACAAAGTATTCGCTGACGACAGAGCCCGGCAATCCTAATGCAGCGGGCAATCATCGCAAGAACATGGTGCGCTCGGTCGAAGAAAGCCTGAAGCGGCTGGGCACCGATTATATCGACCTGCTCTACCTCCACATGTGGGATTTCCGCACCCCGGTCGACGAAATCCTCAGGAGCTTTGATGACCTCGTGAGCTCGGGTAAGGTCCTCTATATCGGTCTGTCCGACACCCCGGCCTGGCAAGCCTCGCGAATGCAGGCAATCGCTGAATTGCGCGGATGGAACCAGTTCTGCGCCCTGCAAATCTGCTACAATCTGGTTGAGCGCACGGTTGAGCGCGAGATGATCCCGATGGCGCAGGAAATGGGACTGGGAGTCTCGCCCTGGGCGCCACTCGGTTCCGGCGTCCTCACCGGCAAATATACGCGCGAGGATCTGGGCGAAGGCGACATGAGCGACATCAGCTCGCGCAAGGCGATCAACGCCATGACCGGGAAGCTGACCTCTGAAGCGATCGATGTCGCCGATGCCGCCGTCGCAGTTGCCAAGGAGATCGGCTGCACTACTCCGCAGCTCGCCGTCGCCTGGACGTTGCATAATCCAGCGGTGTGCTCGCCAGTTGTCGGCGTGCGCACCCCGGCGCAACTCGAAGACAATCTCGGTGCGCTGGGCGTGGATATTTCGCCAGAGCAAATGGCGAAGCTTGATGCAGTCAGCGCGGTCCCACCAGTGTTCCCGATCGACGTGCTGAAGTCACCCGCCGAGGGCATGATGATGGGCGGCGTCAAGGTGGAAGAGCGGGGCTGACCGCACGCCCCCCAAATTTCGTCATTCCCGCGAAAGCGGGAACCTAACTTCTTGCGCTGCAATCTGGGTTCCCGCTTTCGCGGGAATGACGTAACTGTGCGGCAGCGCTCCCCTACTTCACATACATCGTGAAAGTCCGCGAGGCGAATAGCCAGCGTCCGTCGATGCGCACGAAGGCG
>JAQWKP010000229.1 GCA_029247785.1 Novosphingobium sp. | reverse complement strand
TTCCTGCCCGGTCAAACAGTCGCCACTGGCGTCGCCGGTGAGCCTGCTGCGCCCGGCAGCCGCAGGGGCGGGGCGGTCAGCAGGAAGGCGTGGCGGCCGACGTTGTCGAGATGTTCAGCCAGCTCCTTCAGCCAGAAGTATTCGCCGAGATGGATACCGAGCTTGAACAGGCAGCGATCATGCAGCGGCAGCAAGCCGTTCGGACCGGCGCTGAGATCGGTTGCAAAGCCTTCGACCGCCTGGTTGTCGGCGATCAGCACGGAAATGCCGGAGGAATCGATCCAGTCGAGCAATTTTTCGTCATTGCCATCGAGCACTGCGCCAGCCTCGGCGAGCTTTGCATCGTCGGGCTGTTTGTTCATTGCCATCACCGCGTCGCAATAGCCGGTGTAGAGCAACAGCATGTCGCCTTCGCGCACTTCGACGCCCTGGTCGTCCATCGCCTTCATCAGCATGTCGTGGGTGATCCAGGTCCGGCCCGAGCCATAGGCCTTGACCAGATTGACCAGTACCCCGCGCCCTTGAACGCCGGTTTCGGCCATCTTCTCAATGCCCATCTTGTGGGCAAACGGCCCCTTGGTCTCGTCGCCGCACAGGACTTCGACCCCGGCGCGATAGCCATTGTAATAGGTCGGCTGCTTCTTGCCATCTCCTTGGGAGTCGAACTGCCGCCCCCAATGTACCAGCGCGTCCCACTGGGTCGAATATTGCAAGGTGAGATCGACGCTGTCGTCGCAGCAGATGTCGTTCTCGGTCATTGATGCGTTGCACATGTGGCCTTCGCCCATTGGGCTGGGGTTGGAGTAGAGCCGCGGCGGGTGCCTTGCTGCACCTTCTTCGGTGCCGTCGCCTGGAAAATCGAGCGGCAGGCTGAGAATGAAGACCTTGCCTTCCTTGACCTCCTGGATCGCCGCGAGACGCCGCTCGTCGGTGAGAAGGTTCAATCGGCCAAGCTCGTCGTCAGGGCCGAAATCGCCCCAGTTTGAGCCGGGTGGGCGCTGCTTCCAGCGCTGCTGCGTGCCTGCTTGCGTACTCAATGGAAACACCTCCCCCCGTCGACCGCCACGGCCGAACCGGTAATGTATGACGATTCGTCGGAACTCAGGAACAATATCGAATTGGCCAGCTCGATCGGTTCGGCCACGCGCTTGAGCGTATATTGCTGGACGAAGGGCGCATCGGACGGATCGTCATATTGATCGAACAGATGCGATGCCATTGGCGTGTTGGTTACACCCGGGCACACCGCGTTGACGCGAATATTGGGCGCAGCCTCAACCGCGAGATTCTTGCTGAAAGCGATCAGCCCGCCCTTGGTCCCGGCATAGATCGTGTTGCCCGGCGCATTGGGCAGCAGGCCCTGCCCGGAAGCGATGTTGACGATCGTGCCACTGGGAGCCTTGCGCATATGCGGCAGGGCGGCCTTGCAGATCAAATAGGGCGCAAGGAAATTGATCGCGATCGACTTGTTGATCAGTTCCAGGTCCATCTCGGTGATCGGCTTGGCCATGCCGAGCGCGGCACAATTGACCACTCCGTCGATACCGCCCATCTCGGCTGCCGCCTGTTCGACCATCGCTTCAACCTCGGCGGTGTTCGACAGGTCAAAGGGCAGGGCGACGCCGCCCAGCTCCTTGGCAACCTGCTTCACTCCATCCGCGTTGAAATCGACCAGTGCCAGCTTCGCGCCATGCTGGGCGAATAGCTCAGCGGTGGCCTTGCCGATCCCGGAAGCGGCTCCGGTGACCAGCATGTGACGCCCGGCGAGACGGCGATTTCCATCAATCTCAGACATTCCTGCTCCTCGTTTTGTTGTCTCAGTCTAGGTGACGATGTCACGATTCGACCGGCACTTTTTGATGTCTTGCGACCATGTTGAGGTCGCATGCTGCCGGATGTCAAATCGTTTCGGGCGGATCGTTTTGTCCCAAGGTGCAAACAGCAATTGCCGAATCGCCCCTGATCGTGTCCATTCGCGTGAGGTCAAGAAACTTGAGGGCGCGCGCGTTTAATCGGCGCGCAATCCTCGCAGCCGGGCCGCGCGCCTTGGGCTGCACCAGATAGCTGAAAGGATGGGCCTTGAGTTCACAACAGCAAGACGAACCTGCGATCGATTTCGACGCGCTCACCCGGAAGTATGAAGAGGAGCGCTCCAAGCGACTGCGCACTGACGCGCTGGGCCAGTTCACGCCGCTCGACGGCGACTTCGCTCACTATGACACGGATCCCTTCGTAGATGCGGATTTCACGCGCGATCCGGTGGCACGCGATGCCGATGTGCTGATTATCGGCGGCGGTTTTGGCGGGCTTCTTTCGGCCGCGCATCTGCGCAAGCATGGCGTCAAGGACATCACCTTCGTTGAGAAGGGCGGAGATTTCGGCGGTACCTGGTACTGGAACCGCTATCCCGGCATCCGCTGCGATGTCGAATCCTACACCTATATTCCTCTGCTTGAGGACACTGGATTTATCCCATCCGAAAAATACGCGAAGGGCGCGGAAATATACGACCAGTGCCAGCAGATCGGCCGCCATTTCGATCTCTATCGCGATGCCCTGTTCCAGACCGAGGTGAGGAGCCTTGACTGGAACGAGGAACGCCAGCGCTGGATCATCAGGACGACGCGCGATGACGAAATCGCCGCGCGCTTCATCGTCTCTTGCACCGGCCATTATTCCAAGCCCAAGCTTGCTGCGATCCCTGGGATCGAGAGCTTTGAGGGTCACAGCTTCCACACCAGCCGCTGGGACTATGACTATACCGGCGGCAGTGCCGATGGTGGGCTGACCGGGTTGAAGGGGAAGAAAGTCGGCGTGATCGGCACCGGCTCGACCGGTATCCAGTGCGTTCCCGCGCTCGCCGATTGGGCCGATCAGCTTTACCTGTTCCAGCGCACGCCGATATCGATCGATGATCGCGGCAACCGTCCGACCGACGTGGAATGGGCCAAATCGCAGAAACCGGGCTGGCAGAAGGAGCGGATGGAGAATTTCACCAACTGGACCTCGGGAATCCAGAAGGACGATGATTTGATCAACGATGGCTGGACCAATTTGCTGGGCGAACCGGCGGCGGTGACCGGCGGCGTGGTCGGCGATGTCGATCCGCAGGAGCTATTGCGTGGGGAACTCGCCAAGATGGAGAAGGTGCGTCGGCGCATCGACGAGGTGGTCGAAGACAAGGCAACTGCCGAGGCGCTCAAGCCCTATTACCATTATTTCTGCAAACGCCCCGGTTTCAGCGACGATTATCTGCAGACCTTCAATCGCCCCAATGTCACGCTGGTCGACACTGCAGGCATGGGCGTCGAGCAGATCACAGCGAAGGGTGTGGTCGTTGCTGGCAAGGAATATGAGCTGGACTGCCTGGTCTATGCCAGCGGCTTCCACTTCATGACCAGCTATACCAAGGAATCGGGCTTCTCGATCAACGGGCGGGGCGGTCTGTCACTTGACGACCACTGGTCGAAAGGCGCGCATACCTTGTGGGGCGTGCAGACAAGGGGCTTTCCCAATTTCTTCCTGATGAGCCTGCTGCAGTCCGGCGTTTCGATCAATTACATGCATATCGCTGAGGCCCAGACGCAATATCTCGCCACCGTGATTGCCCATTGCCTCGACAACAAAATCGGCAGTGTCGAGCCGAGCAAGCAGGCGGAGGATGGCTGGGTCGACCGGGTCATCGAATTGGCTGGGCCGCGCAAGGCGTTCCTCGATGCCTGCACGCCGGGCTATTTCAATCATGAAGGCCAGCAGGTTGCTGAATATGATCTCAATATGCCGTTTGGCGGCGGTCCGCATGAATATCTCGATCTCCTGGAAAGCGCGACCGCGGGAAAATTTGCCGAAAACCTTGAATTCAGGGAGCTGGCGACAAGCTGATGGGACATAGATTGCGCAAGGCTTCCGGACTGGCTCTGACCTTTGGCCTCGCGCTGTTGCTGGGCAGTTGCGGTGATGGTCCTTCGAGCGGCGATGCAGCATCGCAAGCGCGCTATATCGACGGCAATGACGGCAAGGACTGGCCGGGTCCCGGACGGACCTATGGGGAGCGCCATTACAGTCCGCTCACCGAGATCGATGCGGATAATGTGGCAAAGCTGGGCCTGGCCTGGTCGCTCGACCTGCCACCCGGCTACAGCGTCAGCCAGCCGATTGCGGTGGATGGGGTGCTCTATTTTGCTGCGGGCCAGGGCACGGTCAACGCCGTCGATGTTCGCAGCGGCGAGCAGTTGTGGAGCTATGATGCCGAGGTCTGGAAAGGCGAGCAGCCCAAGCTGCGCACCGCATGGGGCAGTCGCGGCGTCTCATGGTGGGAAGGCGCGATCTTCATGGGTACGCTGGACGGCAGGCTGATCTCGGTGGATGCTGAAACCGGCAAGCTGAACTGGGAAGTGCAGACCACCGAAGTAGGTGACGGGCGCTTTATCTCAGGCGCGCCGCGTGCGTTCGACGGCAAGGTGATTATCGGCCATGGCGGCGCCGACAACGCCCCGACCCGCGGCTATGTCACCGCCTATGATGCTGCGACCGGCGAGCAGGCATGGCGCTTCTTCATCGTTCCCGGCAATCCGGCGGATGGCTTCGAGAATGACGCGATGGAGATGGCCGCCAAGACTTGGTCCGGCCCGTGGTGGACCTATGGCGGCGGCGGCAATGCCTGGAACGCGTTCAGCTTTGATCCCGAGACTGGCACCGTGTTCGTCGGCACTGGCAATGGCTCGCCGTGGAACCACAAGATCCGCAGCCGGGGCGAGGGCGATAATCTGTTCCTGTCCTCAATCCTCGCGCTCGATGCCGAGACCGGGGACTATAAATGGCATTACCAGACCAACCCCGCTGAAAGCTGGGACTACAACGCGGCGATGGACATGGAATTTGCCGAGCTTGAGATCGGCGGTAAGCCGCGCAAGGTGCTGCTCACCGCGCCCAAGAACGGCTTTTTCTACGTTATTGATCGTGTGACCGGAGAGCTGATCTCGGCCGAAGCCTATACCAAGCAGACCTGGGCCAAGGGCATTGACCTGGAGACCGGCCGGCCGATCGATGTCGCCAATAACCGCTATGAGAATGGCAAGTTCTTCCTGCAGCCAAGCCCGGTCGGCTCGCATAGCTGGCTGCCGATGGCCTTCAGTCCCGATAGCGGACTGGTCTATATTCCGGTGATCGAGATGGGTTCCTGGCTCTACGATTTGACCGACAAGCCGGAGAACTGGAAACGCGGGCCGATCCACGGTCCCGATGGCGGCGCGGGGCTCGATCTGCCGCCCGGGGAAGGCTCGGCCTCGCTGGTTGCGTGGGACCCGGTGGCACAGAAGCAGGCCTGGCGCATCAAGGTTCCGACCAATGTCAGCGGCGGCGTTATGGCGAGCGCGGGTGGGCTGGTGTTTCAGGGCCGGGTCGATAACCAGTTCAACGCCTATGATGCGAAGACCGGCGATGTATTGTGGTCGTTCGATACCGGCGCGCCAACCATCGCTCCGCCGATCAGCTATGCGGTCGATGACAAGCAATATGTCACGGTGTTGACCGGCGGCGGTGGATCTCTGGTGCTGAAGGGCGATGTCTATATCCCTTACGCCGTCGGTTATCGCGAGCAGGCGAGGCGGGTACTGACCTTTGTTCTCGATGGCAAAGCCAGCCTGGCCCCGACAACGCCTTACCGCTTCAAGCCGATCGCCGATCCCGCCTATGTCAGCCGCCCCGAGGCCGAACAGCGCGGATTCGTGGTCTATTCACAGACCTGCGTGATGTGCCACGGCAGGGACGGAGACGCTTCGGGAGGCAATGCGCCTGACCTGCGCGCCTCGCCACTGACGCTCAATGCCAAGCAGTTCACCGCGATCGTCAAGGATGGCACATTGCAACAGCAGGGCATGCCGCGCTTCGACGATGTTTCACCAGAAATAGTCGAGGACATCCGAGCCTATGTCAGGATGCTGGCGCGCGACGCGAGGGCGAAGGGCGGCTAGAGCTCCCTCAGTCCCCCCAGACCAGCGGCAATTCCTGGATCGCCAGCGTCAGCCCGGCGCGGGTGATGACGGGCCTGTCCGGATCGTGGCGGACATTGGGCATGCGCTTCAGCCATTCTTCCCAGAAGGTCTCCATCTCGACGCGGGCGAGGTGCGAGCCGATGCAGCGATGCGGGCCGGAGTGGAAGCCGATATGGGTCTTGTTTGCGCGATCGATATCGAGGGTGAAAGGATCGTCAAACGCCTTGGGGTCGAGATTGGCGGCAGGCACCATCAGCAACACGCGCTCACCCTTGCGGATCGGCGCACCGTGAAAGGTGAAATCATGGGTCGCCGTGCGTACTGGCATCGGCACGCCGAATATGCGGAAAAATTCCTCGACTGCTTCGGGAATCAGCTCGGGGTTGGCGCGCAGCCGGTCTTGCAGTTCGGGGTTTTTCGCCATGTAGTTCATCGAGAAGGATACCGAATTGGCCACTGTGTCGAGCCCGGCGATGAACAGGAGTAGGCAATAGGCCTGGATCTCGTCATAGGTGATGGGTCGGCCTTGAATCTCGAATGACAGCAGCTGGCTGATCACGTCGTCTTTCGGCTGCTCGCGTCGCTGGCGGATCAACTCGTCCATCATCCCGGCGACCTTGCCATAGGCCGTCATCCGTCGATCATTGTCATTGGACAGCATATCGAAAGTCCAGCGGCGGAATTCGTGTCGGCGGTCGAGCGGCATGCCCATCATCCGCATGAAGATGACGACCGGCATCATTTCGGAAATGGCTTCGACGAAGTCACACTGTCCTTCGTCGGCCACTTCCTCGATCAGTTCGGCGGCAAACTCGCGGATACTGCCCCCCAGCGCGCGCATTCTACCGGGCGTGAACAGCTTCATCAGCGGAGCGCGGAAAGTTCCGTGTTCGGGCGGGTCGAGGAATAGTGGGATCAGCCGGGGTTCTTCGGGCACCGGTGGCAGCGTCATTTCGGTGCTGGAGAACAGCTCAGGCCGTCGCGCGGCTTCAAACAGCATCTCGTAATCGTTGATCAGCCAGTGCCCGCCGCTGTGGGGAGTCCAGAAAACACCCTGGCCGTACTTCTGGCCAAGCAGGTGTAGTCCTTCGTGCAGATCTCCGGATTTGGCATATATCTGGCCATTGTAGAGGTCATAGTCGACCACCCGATCAGCCGGGACATGCGCGGGAATGTCTGGACGCAGGGCTGCAGCTGCGACGTTCACCGAAGCGGCTCGGCATGTTCGCGGTCGAGCCTTCGACCCAGAGCGTAATCGCCGGCGATTGTGGTGCGGCGCATCTTGCGCTTCTCGCCTGGCGGGACGCCACGCGCGGAATGCAGCATCCGCCAGTTGTCCCACAGGATCATGTCGTCCTCCACCCAGTCGTGGATATAGGCCATCTCCGGGCGGATCATGCGATCGATGACATCCCGTAGCAGCGCGTCGCCCTCGTCGTTCTCCATCTCCTCGATGGCGATGGCGTGCCACGGCGAAATGTTCAGCACCTTGCGCCCTGATTCCTTCTGGGCATAGACCATCGGGTGGGTCACCGGGTTCCTGACCGAGGGGTGTTCGAGTGCGAAGCTGATGTTGTGCGAAAGGCTGAGGCACTTTTCAGGGATCTCGCCGAACCGCGCGGTGCTCGAATCGGCGCTGTAGCGGTAGATCACGTGCAGGTCCTCGATGCGCTGCTTGAGATCGTCTGGCAGTGCGTCATAGGCGGCGATGCCGTCGATGAAGCCGGTCTCGCCGCCGCTGTTCGGGACCACGGCCGCGCGCAGGATGCCGCCGCGGTTGATCTTCTCCATATAAGCGAGGTCAAAGTGCCACGGAAGGAAACCGCCGCGCAGTTCGCCGTTGAGTTCGTATAGGTCGCCGTCCTCCTCGACATAGTCGATCTCGGCGATGACGAAATGTTCGCGCGGGCGCTCGATGCCGACCAGCAGCGGGTGGATTTCCGGCTCCCCGTAGATTTCCGAAAGGCTGATCTGCGTGTCGAGTTCGGCGAGGCCCTTGAAGACAATGACGCCCTTGTCGGTAAACAGGTCGAGCAGTTGCTGGCGGACATGCTGGTTCTGAATCGCCTCGGGCGTCAGCTCCGTGACGATAGCGCCGAATGCGGGATTGCCGGGCAGGGGGCTGACCTTGAAGTCCATATGATGCATCCTTTCCTGGCCTCATGCGGGCTTTGCCCAAGCTACGGTCGGAGAGGGAAGCGGTCTTGACCCCGCGCGACGAGGAGCAAGCTCACGTCACCGCCAGCAATTCCAGCAAATTACCATCAGGATCGCGAAAATACACCGACAGGGCATCCCTGCCATCGGACGATTTGCGGGGGGCGGGTCCCTCGATAATCTCTACGCTATTGCTCTCAAGCTGTTGTTTCGCCTGTTCGATCGTGCCGCCCCAGCGGAAGCACAAGTCCTGACTGCCGGGCAGGGGCGTATTCGCCACCAGATCGACCCCGTTGTTCTGTTTGTGGACATTGAACAGAGCGCCGCCGAGGGCGACCCGCTTGACGATGACCTTGCCGCCAACCTCGTAAGTCTCCTCAACCTTCGCGCCGAGTACTCTTTCATAAAAGTCGATGCTGGCATCGATATCGGCGACGGTGATGGCAACATGATCGAATCCGCTGATCACGACACTCTCCTCAAATTGAACCCTTTGCAATTCCATGCCTGGCTTCAGGCCAGTGCTACCGGCAATATGGCCTGCAACATCAAGTCATGCAGGCGCGACCATGCCAGATGGATGCAGATGACGGCAAGCGTGCCTTTCCTGATCCGCCCCCTCCAGGGCTGGCTCCAAGGCAGCAAGCTGCCGCTGGGAGAGGTATGAGCGAAGCGCAAGCTGGTCCGGGCGGGATCGAGGAATGGCGGCAGGGGAGCTTCCTTGTTGTCGCGTCGACGGCCGCATTCACCACCTGCCTGCTGCATTCCTATTCGCTCGGCGTGATGATCGGCCCGCTTGAGGCCGAATTCGGCTGGACTCGTGCCCAGGTCACCAGCGGGATGATGGTCAGCAGCGTGATGGCGCTGTTCATGGCACCGATTGGTGGCATGTTGGTAGACCGTTGGGGGCCGCGCCGGATCGGGTTGATCGGGATATTCGCCTATCTTGGCGGACTAAGCCTGTTTTCGCTCGCCGGGCCTGCATTATGGAGCTGGCTGGCAGTGTGGATTGTGATGGCGCTGTGCACCACCTTCACCAAGCCGGGGACCTGGTCAACGGCGGTTTCCTCGCGCTTTGTCAGGCAGCGTGGGCTGGCAATTGCCGTGCTGTTCTGCGCCTCGGGGATTGCGAATTCGACTGTCCCGGTCCTGACTCAGACGCTGCTGCAATATCTCGACTGGCGGATGACCTACCTTGCGCTTGCCGGCATCGGGCTGGTTATCGCTTCGCCGCTGCTGTGGTTCTTCTTCTACGATGCTCACGCCAAGCCCTTGCGCATGCCGGGCGCAGAGCCGTCACGGCAGTCCGCCGCCCCTACCGTCTATGCCGGGCTCGAAGTGCGCGAGGCGCTGCTGTCTTCGCGCTTCGTGCGCCTGGCGCTGACCGGCGCGCTGATGGCGGGGCTGACCGTGGGCACCAATGTCCATTTCGTCTCGATACTGATCGAGGCGGGTTTCAGTCGGATGGGGGCGGCTGCGACCACTAGCTTCCTTGGCATGGGGGCGATCGCTGGCCACATCCTGATCGGTGTGTTGCTTGACCGTTACAGCGGACCGAAGATCGGGGGGCTGGCCTTTCTCATCCCGATCCCAGGATATTTCATGCTGGCAAATCTCGACGGTACGGCTCCAGCCGCTGCCATGGCCGCGATATGTATTGGCTTCGGGGCCGGATCGCAGTCAGGCGTGCTCGCCTATCTGTCGACGCGCTATTTCGGGCTGAAGAAGTTCGGGACGATCTACGGTATGATCATCGGCATCACCACCACCGGGGCGGCCTGGCCGGCGTTGATCGGTCACCTCTACGACACCACCGGAACCTATCAGGGCTACCTCCAGATCGCCGGCCCGATCTACCTCGTTTGTGCACTAATGGTGCTCACCCTGGGTGCATATCCTGAATTCCAGCGGCGGGAGGCTGTTCTTGCCTGATCTCCGCGCCACGCCGCTTCCCATTAAGCGACTGGAATCGCTTGAACCGTCCAATTCCGGCGATTCGCGGAGATTGCCATCAGACCGGTTTGGAGTCATCATTGCCCCGATTGACCTGCGCATCGACGCAGGGCCGAGCGGGCAGCACGTTTCTTGGGAGAATGGGAAAGCTCATGTCAGCACAATATGACCTGGTTATTCGTGGCGGCACCATCGTCGATGGTAGCGGCGCGCAGCGGTTTTCCGGCGATATCGCGATTGCCGACGGGCTGATCGCGGCAGTCGGGGAAGTGGAAGGCAGCGGCAAGGAGGAGATTGATGCGAGTGATCGTATCGTCACGCCCGGCTTCGTTGATATCCATACCCATTATGACGGTCATGCCACCTGGGCCAACCGGTTGGAGCCGTCCTCGCAGCACGGCGTCACCACCGTGCTTTGCGGCAATTGCGGCGTCGGCTTTGCGCCTTGCAAAGAGGAAGACCGCGACAGGCTGATGGCGCTGATGGAAGGCGTCGAGGATATTCCCGAGCCGGTGATGAGCGCGGGCATTCCCTGGACCTGGGAAAGCTTCCCCGACTATCTCGACATTCTCGAAACCCGCCAACTTGATATGGATATCGCTACGCAGGTGCCGCATGCGCCCCTGCGGGTGTTCGTGATGGGGGAGCGCGCGGCGGAGAAGGACCCGGCAACCGAAGACGACATCGCCGAGATGGGCCGACTTGCCCGCGAAGCGATTGCCGCCGGGGCGCTGGGCTTTTCCACCTCGCGCACGCTCAACCACCGGGCGAGTGACGGCACATTGACCTATTCCTATGCCGCGGCCTCCGACGAGCTGGCTGGCATCGCCCATGCGGTGGGTGAAGGCGGTCAGGGCGTGCTCCAGCTGATTTCCGATTTCGACGATGTCGATGGCGAATTCGGGATCGTGCGCCGCATGCAGACCGAATCCCAACGTCCTCTCACCTTTACTTTGCTGCAGATGCCGAATGTTCCGGACCGCTGGCGCCAGGTGCTCGACCAGGTCGAATTGGCGCAGGTTGAAGGTGAGAACATCCGTGGCCAGGTCTGCGGACGGCCACCCGGCGTGATGCTGGCGCTGGATTTCAGCCGTAATCCATTCTCGAACTGCGCTTCCTTCCTGGAAGTTGCCCAGCTGGACGATGCGGCCAAGCTTGCCGCCTTGCGCGATCCTGAGCGGCGCGCCCGGATTCTTTCCGAGTTTGACAATCTTGTCGATGACAGCCCGTTCTCGCTGCAAGGTCGGTTCGGTTCGATGTATGAACTGGGCGAGGTTCCCGTTTACGAGCCCAAAGCCGAAGACAGTCTGCTTGCCAGAGCCGAGCGCGAAGGCCGCAGTGCTCCCGAGCTTGCCTATGAGATACTGGTCGACCGCAATGGCGTGATCTATCTTCCGGCGACCAATTTCATGGACAACAAGAACGACGTCATGAAGGCGATGATCAATCATCCCTCCACGATCCTCGGTCTGGGCGATGGCGGCGCGCATTGCGGCATGCTGTGCGATGCCAGCATGACCACATATATGATGTCGCGCTGGGCGAGCACCGAGCGCACTGCCGACGATGCAGACCGACTGCCGCTCGAGGAGGTCGTGCGCAAGCTGACTTCTGAGACCGCCGATGCGGTGGGGCTGGGCGATCGGGGCATGATTAGGGTTGGCAATCGCGCCGATATCAACGTCATCGATCTCGACACAATCGGCCTCAAGCGTCCGACTGCGATATCCAACCTGCCCGAAGGCGGACGGATGATCGGTCAGGACTCCACCGGCTATGATGCAACGATCGTCGCGGGCGCCATCACATATCGCAATGGTGAGGCGACCGGCGCGCTGCCGGGCCG
>JAQWKP010000166.1 GCA_029247785.1 Novosphingobium sp. | reverse complement strand
GACTGGCTCTATGTCGAGGACCACTGCCGCGGTATCGAGCTTGTCCTCAAACAAGGCAGTGTCGGCGAATGCTACAATATTGGCGGCGGTGCCCAGCTACCCAACCTGGCGTTGATTGAATTGCTTTGTGATGCTGTCGATCAGGCGTTCCAGTCATCGCCCGAGCTGGCCGAGAGGTTTCCTGATGCACCCTCGGCTCGCGGAAGCTCAGCCTCCAGCCTCAAGACCCATGTCGCCGATCGCCCCGGACATGACCGGCGCTATGCGATCAATGAGGGCAAATGCCGCACCGAGCTTGGCTATGCTCCGGCTAGAGAGTTTGCCCAGGGTTTTCAGGACACGCTTGACTGGTACCTGACAAATGAACCGTGGTGGCGCGCCGTGATGGATGGCAGCTATAAAGAATGGGTGGATGCTAATTACACGCGGCGCGACGGGTAGGGAGCTGCCTGTAGGGACGGTGCAATGAGGAGTGAATGGGATGGAATATGATTTCAGCCACGTGACGACAGAAGGTCATGTCATGACAGTCACCCTCAACCGGCCCGAGCGGCGCAATGCGCTTCATGCCGATGCCAATCACGAGCTGGGAGCGATCTTTGACGAGTTCGAGCGCAATCCCGCGTTGAGAATCGCCATTCTCACCGGGACGGGCGAGAAGGCGTTTTGCGCCGGTGCCGACCTTGTTACTCCTATGAGGGAAGCCCAGTCGCCGATCCCCGAAACGGGCTTTGCCGGGCTTGTCTCACGGTTCGATCGTCGCAAGCCGATCATCGCTGCAGTCAATGGCATGGCGGTGGGCGGCGGGTTCGAGTCCGCGCTTGCCTGCGATATCGTGGTCGCTGCTGACCATGCGAGCTTCGGGCTGACCGAACCGCGTGTCGGTTTGGCGGCGCTGGGCGGCGGTATCCAGCGGGTGGTCGAGGAGCTTGGTCCCAAGCGTGCCCATGTACTGATGCTGACCGCCAAGCGGATATCGGCACAGGAAGCTGCGGCAATGGGCATCGTCGCCGAGGTGGTTCCTTCTGGCGAACTGATGGCTACGGCGCAGCGCTGGGCAGAAACGATCATGGAATGTTCGCCTGCCTCGATTGCGGCGACCAAGGCGGTGGTCCAGTCGCTTGACGGCAGCAGCGTTGAGCAATCGATGCGCGGCATGTTCGATCTGCCAGAGGTTATCGGGCTGCTGAGCGGTCCCGATGCACGCGAAGGGCCCAAGGCATTTGCCGAAAAGCGCAAGCCCGATTGGGCGGAACCGGTCTGAGCGGGGGGAATGGGAATGGTGGATGTTTTTGCCGGGCGCACGGCTCTGATCACGGGCGCTGCTTCGGGAATTGGCCGCGCAACTGCGATTGGATTTGCCGCCGAGGGGGCAAAACTGATCCTGCTCGACATCAATCGAGAGGGGCTAGATCAAACGCTTGCCGAGGCGGGCGGAGAGGGCGTGATTATCTGCGCCGACCTTTCGGACCCGGAGGCCGCCGCTACCGCTGCTCGCGAGGCGATCGCGGCTGCGGGCGGTGTTGCTTATCTGTGCAACATCGCCGGCATCACTCTCGATGACGATACTGTGCTCAATGCCGAGGCCGGGCGGTG
>JAQWKP010000161.1 GCA_029247785.1 Novosphingobium sp. | reverse complement strand
GCGTATCACTCACCGCCAGCGCCCGTGCCATCGATCCCTGCAGCGAGCTGAGCTGCGCTGCCGAAGCCACCGCGCCCTTGCCCAGCGTGCCGCTGGCGTCCACCGTCACCGCATTGACCGGACCGACCTGTGCCAGGGTCGAAGCATCGATGTCGCCGACCCGCACCGAGCTGCCCGTGCCGCCAATCGTCACCTGGTTGGCCGCAGTGGTCGTCGCGCCCTGACCGATCGCGGTGGCGCTGGTTTGCGCTGCATTGGCCAGATAGCCGACTGCGGTCGCTCCAGTGCCACCCGCGTTTGCCTGACGGCCAACTGCGGTCGCGAGGAACCCTGCGGCATTGGCAACGCTGCCGACCGACGTCGCCGAATTGCCCGCCGCGCCTGCCTGGTAGCCGATCGCTGTCGCATTGCCGCCGGTCGCAGAGGAGACGCCGCCGATGGCCGTGGCGTTGGCCTGGTTGACGAAAGTCTCGAAGCCGATTGCCACCGAGCGCTGCGCCAGCGCCTGCGCGCCGAGCGTGTTACCATCGACCCCGTCTCCGCCCATCGCGATTGAGCCATTACCCGCCGCCCGGCTGAACGGGCCCAGCGCCAGCGCCTGATCGTTCGTGGCCTGGGAGCTTGCGCCCAGAGCCGTCGCATTCACCGCCGTCGCCGCCGATGGCGATGGCAGATGCGCCCGTGGCGTCGGAGAATACTCCCAAGGCGATCGCACCTGCGGATGATGCGCCGGAGCTTGCGCCAATGGCGATCGCGCGGGCCGCAGTAGCATCGGCGTCCTGACCCAGAGAGGTCGCGTCGAAACCTGTCGCATTGGCATTGTCACCGACCGCCGTCGCGTCATCCATGGTCGCAGTAGAACTGCGGCCGGTCGACGTCGAATCGGTGCCTGAGGCCATCGCGCTTACGCCGAATGCGGACGA
Source organism: Novosphingobium sp. (assembly GCA_029247785.1). Lineage (GTDB taxonomy): Bacteria > Pseudomonadota > Alphaproteobacteria > Sphingomonadales > Sphingomonadaceae > Novosphingobium. Next base: position 15,758 of record JAQWKP010000161.1, on the reverse strand, counting down.
ATCGGTGCCTGTGGCACGAACTTCGGTGCCGATGCCGGTGGCGTTGTTAGCAGTCGCCTGCGCACCTTCGCCTATGGCTGTTGTCTGGCTTGCCGTGGCCGTCGCGTCACTGCCGATAGCGACGGAGAAATTGCCGGTTGCCTGCGCGCCGAGAGTATCGGCATCATTGTTATCGCCGCCAATCGCGACATTGCCGGCTGCCGTCGCTTCGCTCTGCGAGCCGACCGAGACCGTGTTCGTGGATGCTGCATTGGCGTCGGCGCCAACCGAAGTCGCGCCAATAGCACCGCCATCGGCGCTTTGGCCGATGGCGGTCGAATCTGTGAAATCGGCGACGGTATTGGCACCGACCGCGACCGATTGGGCACCCGAGGCTGTTGAACTCTCGCCAACTGCCGTGGAACTCTGTGCGCTCGCAGTGCTGCTGCGTCCAAATGCCGATGACCTGTCACCTAATGCCTCTGCATTTGTACCAACTGCGGTAGCTTGAATTGCATTTGCAACGGAATTTGTGCCGATCGCAACAGCCGCTTGCGCCGATGCAGTTGCCCCTGGTACGAAGAAACTGTCGGAATCGCCCCCTATGGCGAGTGAGGCATCGCCGGTCGCGGAAGCGCCGCTGCCGACGGCTACAGCACCCTCCGCCGAAGCGATCGAGTCTTCGCCGACCGCCGTACTTTCGAAGCCTGATGCATTGGCAAATTCACCAAGTGCGGTCGCCGCCGACAGCCGTTGCACCGCTTGACCCGTTTGCCGTGGCGCCAATGCGACATTCGACTGATTGCGACCCGCCGGTCCCGTTGGTGTTACATGGCGCGGTGGCGTCAGCCTGTGCGGGACTTACAGGCACCAGCATGGCGGCGGTGGCGATGCCGGCGGCGCCGGCGAGAAGGAATGAACGGATAGGCTGGGATGTATTGGTCATGACACATTTCCTCATTGCAACGGGGAATGCGCATGCGGAGACAAGCCTGAGCTTGAAGCCTGAATAGCGGCTTGGATGAAGCAGCTGGAGCGTACCCCCCCCCCCCGGGGGGGGGTCAGGCGGCCAGCGGCTGGTTGCGAATCGCGGGGAGGCCGCTGGTCCGGTAACAGTCTCGAACCGTTGGAGAAGCGAGTCAAACGAACCGGCTGCAGCATCACGGTTCGCGACAGATCGAAGCTGAAACGCCCCGGTGCAGCGGGGTCATCGCCAAGGTGATTTCACAAGCTTGAATCCGTGCCATGGATGTTGACCGGGTCGCCGCCAGTGAATGTCCGCTAGGGGGAGCTTGTGCGAGCCGCAGGCAGGGCCGAAATGGGATCGAGAATCGACACCGGCCTTTCCTACATCGTCTCAGCCTGTCAGTCTCTCGCCCATGCCGCCAAAGCAAGCCTGCCGGTGCCGATAGGTACCTCGCCATACCGCACCCTCCAAGCCGCGCCCCAGAGCGCGGCTTTCGTGTTTTCAGGGGGTTTGTTCATGAAAGGCAAAAGCGTTCACCCCGCATGTGTTTCATCAACTAACTCTTGCCGAAGGTGCGCGCGGTCAGTTGGAAATTGTGCTCGGAAAGGGCGGATTTCAGCCCAGTTGCATCACCCAGCCGTGCGGGTCGGGCGCGGTGCCGCGCTGGATTGCGACCAGCCGGTCCTTGAGCTTGCTGGTGAGCTGGCCGGGGCCGCCGCTGCCGATGGTGAACTCGCCATCGTCACCCGCGACTGTGCCGACCGGGGTCACCACCGCCGCCGTGCCGCAGGCGAAGCATTCGACCAGTCGGCCAGAGCGCGCATCCTCGCGCCACTGGTCGAGGCTGTAGCGCTCCTCGCGAACACTCAACCCCTCGTCACGCGCCAGGCTGAGCAGGCTGGCGCGGGTGATGCCGGGCAGGATCGTACCGGTCAGCGATGGGGTGAGCAGGGTGCCGTCATCGAACACGAAATAGAGGTTCATGCCCCCCAGTTCCTCAACCCATTTGTTCTCGACCGCATCAAGGAACACGACCTGGTCATGGCCATGTTCGATCGCTTCGGCCTGGGGAACGAGGCTCGCAGCATAGTTGCCGCCGCATTTGGCCGCGCCGGTCCCGCCAGGAGCAGCGCGCGAATAGCGGCTCACCCAGATCGAAACTGCCGGAGCGCCGGACTTGAAATAATAGCCCGCCGGGCTGGCGATCACGAGATATTTGTAGCTCTTGGCCGGGCGCACGCCGAGGAACACCTCAGAGGCGAACATGAAGGGCCGCAGATAGAGCGAGCTGCCCTCTGCCGTCGGGATCCAGTCGCGGTCAGCCCTGACCAGCTGGCGGACCGATTCGACGAAGACGTCTTCGGGCAATTCGGGCATGGCGAGCCGGCGGGCAGAGTTGTTAAAGCGTGCCGCATTGGCTTCGGGCCGGAACAGGGCAATGCCGCCATCGGCCTGGGCATAGGCCTTGAGCCCCTCAAATATCTCCTGGGCATAATGCAGCACGGCGCAGGCCGGATCGAGCGCGATTGGCTGTCGCGGGCCGATCGTTGCATCGTGCCAGCCGACGCCCTCGGTCCAATCGATCGAGACCATGTGATCAGAGAAATTCGTGCCAAAGCCGGGGTCGGCAAGGATCCGATCCCGGGTCTCCCAATTTGTCGGGGCCGGGTGCTCCAGCTGGGCGAATTGCATCGTGGTTTCGGCGAGTGTCGCCATCGAACTCATATCCCTCGGTTGAATTTCAGCGCGGTTGAACGAAAATTACATAAGTCGCAAGGGAAATGTAATTTTCAGTTAATTCTGATTCCTTCTACCATGGGTGTGCGGGCAGGCAAATCAGGGATTTTCGAGGGTCGAACCCTATCGCACAAACAGGAAGGGCCGCCCCGGCGATACCGGTGCGGCCCTTAGCATGAGTCAGCGGCCGGAAGTGCCGCTTACGAAGCCTTTATCGCTTACTGTAGTTCTTCAGCCATAATGCTCCGGGACGGAAATTGCCGACCTCCCTGCTGAACCATGAGACATCGGATCACCTCCTTTCGCGCTGTTAAGCCAATTCGCCGCAGCTTGCGGCTGGGGCGGATGACAGAGCTGCCACACCGGCCTTGAACGGGTTGTGAATCAAACCGTGGCGCACGACAAGTCTTGAAAGGAAATATCTTGTCGTCAGAAACGGGGTTTCGGCCCGGCTTTCCTTTTCGATTTTGGCTAGCGGCAATCCTCGATCACCCGGCTCACTTCCGGCCAGCTCGGCACATAGAGCGTAGGCAAGCCTGCCGTCTCCACCGCAAAGCGCCCGCGGCTGAAGGCCATGGCGTCAAGCAGTGGATCGCTTGCAGGCAGAGTGACGGCGATCACGGGCGGTGGCCCAGCTCGAGCAGAGCCGGTGACCGGGCGTGTCGTTTTCGATGTCTGGATTGTCATTGCTACGCGTCCGCTCGCCTTGCCCCTGCGCAACAACGTTACTGTGCGGCGAGTCCGGTCGCAGGTCATGGCGAATTGCCCTCCGGCGAAGCGAGCCACGGACTGCCCATCGGCGTTGCTCCATTGCCAGTCGCCGGGAGTGGCCGGAGCGGTGCGCCAGTCGACATCGGACCTTGGTAGCGGAGGCGGTGGAGCGGGCGGCGGTGCAGGAGCTGGGCTGGGCGCCGGGACCGGAGTCGGTACGATTGGTTGTTCGGAACAGGAGCCAGCCAGCACCGCAGTGATGGCAAGGGCAGCGATTGCGGTCGGGCGCAGGCGGTTATATGCCTTCATTGTCTCTCTATGGTATCCCTTGAAGGACAGCTCAAGCCTGTTGCTCCATGAATAGCGCGCAAAAACCTCCTCCTGCCGCCAAGCGGCGTGTCGATCAGCTGCTGGTCGATCGTGGGCTTGCCGAAAGTCGGACCCGCGCCCAGGCGCTGGTGATGGCGGGGCTGGTCTTCTCCGGCGAGGCAAAGATTGCCAAGTCCGGCCAGTCGATCCGCAGCGACGCTGAACTTGAGGTGCGCGGGCGCGATCATCCCTGGGTGTCACGCGGCGGGATCAAGCTTGCCCATGCGCTCGATCATTTCGGGCTGGATCCCCATGGCGGTGTGGCGATGGATATCGGCAGTTCCACCGGCGGATTTACCGATGTTCTGCTTTCAAAGGGCGCGAAACATGTCTTCGCGGTCGATTCCGGCACCAACCAGCTCGCCTGGAAGGTGCGGCAGGACCCGCGTGTGACCGTGCTCGAGCAGACCAGCGCGCGGATTCTCACTCTGGAACTGATCGACCAACCTTGCGACTGGGTGGTGTGCGATGCGAGCTTCATTGGCCTTGCCAAGGTGCTGGATGTGCCGCTGAGCTTGGCTGTCCCGAATTGTCGCCTCGTCGCGCTGATAAAACCGCAGTTCGAGGTTGGGCGCGGCGAAGTGGGCAAGGGCGGCGTGGTACGCGATCCGGCGCTGCATGAGCGGGTATGCGGTGAAGTGAGTGCCTGGCTGGAAGGCCAGGGCTGGGATGTGGCTGGGATTGCTCGCAGTCCGATCACCGGGCCTGAGGGCAATGTCGAATTCCTGATCTCGGCAAAACGGGGCCAGTGAACGTTGCCAGCACTGTGCAGCGCAGCCAATACGCCTTCGGTATGATTCGGGAGACAATGCGGCGATGAATATTATTGCATCGAAGGACCAGCTTCGCGGGACATTTATTCGCTGGTCACTGCTGTTGGTGCCCTCCTTTATCCTGATGGGGATGCTCTCCGCGCAATTCTCTGGCAGCGGGGCGGGCGACCCTTGGCTCGCTGGGTTGGTCAAACCCGCCATCTATCCTCCACCGGCGCTATTCGGACTGGTTTGGACGATCTTGTATGCGCTGATGGGTTTTGCGCTAGCCTTGGTGTTGAGCGCGCGCGGAGCCACCGGGCGAGGGGCTGCGGCGATCGTATTCTTCGTGCAACTGGCGCTCAACCTTGCCTGGTCGCCGGTTTTCTTTGGTTCGCATCAAATCACGGGGGCGCTGATCCTGATCGGGGTGCTCGATGTGGCGGTGATCGTCACGATCCTGCTATTCCACAAGGTGAGGCCACTCGCGGCGATGCTGCTGCTACCTTATCTGGCCTGGATCGCCTTCGCGACCTTCCTTAACTGGGAATTGCGTGAGGCTAACCCCGAAATGGACGGCAGCGATTACGTCAGTACGACGACACGAATAGAGATCTAGAATTCAAAACTGCGGCTGTGTCAGCAATGCGCTCGCTCGCATGGAGGTGAAAATTTGGGATCGAGGAAATTGCGCGGAGCTTGGCTAATATCCGCCTCGCCGTGCCTGTCGAGGAGGTCCCGTTCGTGCCCAGCGTGGTAGAGGTGATGATCGAAATACTGCTACTCGCCTTTTCAAGTCGGAATTAGGAGTGGTCCGGGCACGAAACGGTCAGGGAGGATAGCAAATGGATGACCTGAAATGGCTTGTCGATCTGGAGAAGATCAAGCGCCTCAAAGCGAAGTGTTTCCGTTGTGTCGATACGCAGGACATGGCCGGCTTCGGCAGTTGCTTCACTGAGGACGCGCGGCTCGAGTTTGATTTTGCGCCGCCTGCCGATGGGTCCGAAAAGCTGGAATCGCTAGTGCTCGACGGGCGCGATGCGCTGGTCGAATTCTGGGGCACAACCTTCTCGACCGCGCGCTCGGTTCATCACGGCCACATGCCTGAGATCGATATTTTGTCCGACACAGAGGCAAGCGGCATCTGGGCGATGGAAGACATCATCGAATATCCGGACAGCACGATCCAGGGGTACGGCCACTATCACGAGACTTACCGCATGGTCGGCGATGAGTGGCTGATCTCCTCGCTGCACCTGACACGCCTGCGAATGGAGCAACAGGTTCGCGGCAAGATGTTCCTCTAGGGTAGGGAAAGGCAAACGCATGTCGGCACTGGATCGCGGTTTCGAGACATATCAGCATCGCTATGAGCACGTGCGGCTCACTCGCCGCGATGGCATTCTGGAAGCGCGCATCCACAGCCACGGCAGATCGTTCAAATGGTGCGGCAGCGCGCATGACGAGCTTGGTTTCTGCTTTGCCGATATCGCCCACGACCCGGACAACAAGGTCCTGATCCTCACCGGCGAGGGCAACGTTTTCTGCGACGATGTCGATCCGATGAACTTCGGCGAGTTCTCCGCACGCGGGATGCTCCATATGCATGAGGCTGGTGTCCGACTGATCGAGAACTTGCTGAATATCCCGGTTCCAGTGATCGGCGCAATCAACGGACCGGCGCATATCCATGCTGAACTGCTGCTGCTCTCCAACATCGTCATCGCCAGCGCGGATGCGACATTCCAGGACAATGCGCATATGCCGATCGGCATCGCTCCCGGCGACGGTGTTCATGTCGCCTGGCCGGCTTTGCTCGGGAACACGCGTGGCAGCTATTTCCTGCTGATGGGTGAGAAAATGGACGTAGAAACCGCCCGTGATTTCGGTATTGTCCACGAGGTGCTGCCCAAGCAGGATGTGCTCGCCCGGGCATGGCAAGTGGCCGAAGAGATCGCTGCTAAGCCAGTCATGGCCAGCCGATATTCTCGATTGCTACTCACCCAGGAGATGAAGCGGCTGATGCACAGCCATTTGAGCCACGGTATCGTCGCCGAATGCCTGGCGATGCTTGACCAGCAGGCCTGAAGGACAGCGAAACGATGATCACCATGATCGCGCGCATGAAGGTTCCGCCCGAAAATGCCGCCGCCTATGAGAGGCTGATGACCGAGGTAACTCATACGACGCTCGCAAACGAACCGGGCGTCAAATATTACGCTTGGGCGAAAAGCGCCGATGAGCCTGACACCTATGTCGTGGTCGAAGTCTATGAGGATGAGCATGCCCAGTCTGCGCATATGGCGACTGAATGGGTGAGGAATTCCATTCCCAAGACGCAGGCGCTCGTCGACGGCGGGTTCGAGATCAGGCAATATGTCTCGCCGGGGCAGGAACCGGTAAGGCTGATGCACGGCTGAGCCCGGGAGCGGAGAGGAACCAGCGCGGATGAGCCAGGGCGAGAGCTATGACGTCATCGTCGTCGGGGCGGGCTCATCGGGTTGTGCGCTGGCCGCGCGGCTCTCTGAAGATCCCGCGCGCAAGGTGCTGCTGGTCGAGGCAGGTCCACGCTTTGCGAATGTCGAGGCCTATCCACCCGAATTGCGCTTTGGCGGCCATTTTGGCGCGAGCATGCCCGGCCATCCGAACAATTGGAACCATCTGGCAACTTTGCGGCCCGGCGTGCACCAGCCTCTTTCACGGGGGCGGGTAGTTGGCGGATCAAGCGCGCTCAATGGCACGATCTTCAGTCGGGGGCTGCCCGAGGATTTCGCCGAGTGGGCGGAAGCCGGAAACCCGGCATGGTCCTTCGATGAAGTGCTGCCATTCTTTCGCAGGCTTGAGCGCGATAACGATCTTAGCGGAAATCATCACGGCAGCGAAGGACCAGTGCTCGTCGCGAGGGTGGGCTCTTCAGATCTGAGCCCCGCGTCCACCGCCTTTGCCGATGCGTGCGAGCGATTGGGCTACCCGGCGGACCCGGACATCAATTCTCCGGTGTCGATAGGTGTGGGCGCTTTGCCGCTCAACAACATCGATGGCATCCGGATCAATACCGCTCTTGCCTATCTCGACCCTGTGGCCGAGCGCGAAAACCTCCGAGTGCTAGCTGATTGCTTCGTGACCAAAGTGCTTATCGAAACCGGACGGGCGGTCGGTATCGAGGTCAGGCAAGGCGACGAAACGAATCCTATACATGCCGGCGAAGTCGTGCTGAGCGCCGGCGCAGTCAAATCACCCCATTTGTTGTTGCTTTCGGGGATAGGCCCTGCCGAGGATTTGTCGGCAGCGGGGATAGGGGGCCTCCACGATCTGCCGAAAGTAGGGCGAGATTTCACCGATCATTGCACTGTCCACCTGCCGATGCGCGTGGCCGGCAGTTCGCGGCTGAACGTCGATCCGACCCGGCGCGCCATGTCGGAAGTGGCGCTGCACTACACTGCGTCGGGCTCCGATGTGCACTCCGACATGATGATGATGCAAAATGTCGTGCCGATAAATTTGGGGGCCATGCAGGATGCCAGCTTGTTTCAGCGACTGCGCGCGCTGCTCCTGAGTGTGCGACAACTGTCATGGGATAAGTTCCTCGATCAGGTCCTGACGCAATGGGATTTGGCAATCACCATCATCCTGATGCAAGGCCGCAGCCGGGGCGAGCTGCGGTTGATTTCCGCCGATCCGGAGACCGATCCCCAGCTCGACTATCACTATCTCGATGATCCCGAGGATTTGCGACGGCTTCGCGAAGGACTACGGTTGGCCGCGCGGCTGGTTGAGAGCGAGCCCTACCGCAAGATTCGTGCGCGCCGCACGACCTTGTCTGACGAGGTGCTCGCGTCCGACGCGTTGCTCGACGAGCATCTGCGCAGCCATGTCGGCACCTCGATCCACATGGCGAGCACCTGCCGGATGGGCACTTCACCTGAGAATTCCGTGGTCGACCAGTATTGCCGGGTCCATGGTGTCGAAAATCTCAGGGTGGTGGACACATCGATCATGCCGATAGTCGTGCGGCGATGCCCGAATGCGACGGCAGTAATGATCGGTGAGCGCGCGGCGGCATTTTTCGACTGACGAACGATCATTTGGGAGGGACGGCACATGACAAAAAGCTTCACTTTTGGCGAACTGCCTGAGCTGCCTTCCGCTGCGATCATCGAGGAACTTAAGGGCTATGAAGTCGCCTGGATCAGCGATTCCATGGAACTGCACCTGATGGACAGCGCGATCAGAGCGATTTGGAAGGGTGTTCCCCGCGTCGTCGGTCCGGCAGTGACGGTGACCGTCCCGCCGGGCGATTTCCTGATGATTTCCGAAGCGCTGACGACCGTGCGACCCGGCGATGTGCTGGTCGTGGATGCGCGCGGCGATACGTTGCGGGCGGTGTGGGGTGAATATTTCAGCGCCTGGGCGCAGGGGCTGGGTTTGGCAGGGGTCATCATTGATGGCGCGACGCGCGATGTTTCCGAGATCGAGGCGCTGGGCTTTCCCGTGTTCACCCGCGGCATCACCTCGCGCAAACCGACTATGACCGGTCCGGGCGAAGTAAATGTCCCGGTCAGCTGCGGCGGGGTCTGCGTGATCCCAGGAGACATTGTCGTCGCAGACGGGGAAGGGGTGATCGTGTTGCCCTTGCGCAATCTCGACAATCATCTCGCCAGCGTGCGGGCGACAGCAGAACGCGAGCGCTCGCATAACGGTGTGCAGCCGGGTGATCGTCAGAAATATCTCGATTTCTACGAGATGGGATTTGCAGCGAAAGTTGCTGAGCATCGCGGCGAGGATGGCAATTGAGAGGAGCGACGTGACATGCGGTTCTTGATTGCCGCTACCTTGGCGATCCTGCTGCTGGGCGGTTGCGGGCGCGGGTCGCAGTTCGGAACAGAGGCCGATTGGCCTGGCCATGGCGGCGCGGCCGATGAATCGGGCTTCAGTCGCCTGGCGGAGATCGACAGTGCCAATATAGATCGGCTTGGCTTGGCCTGGTCGCTGGACCTGCCGGGTGAGGTGACGCTCGAGGCGACCCCGCTCGCGGTGGATGGGACGCTCTATTTCAGCGGGAGCTATTCGGCCGTCTATGCGGTGGACGCGGCGAGCGGAAAGCTGAAATGGCGCTTTGACCCCGAAATCTGGAATCATGATCCCGAGCGCATGCACCTCATCTTCGGTGCCAATCGCGGCGTCGCCTATGGTCAGGGCCGCATCTTTGTCGGCGCGCTGGACGGTCGGCTGATCGCGCTGGACGCGGCAACGGGCGAGAAATTGTGGAGCGCCGACACGCTCAGCGACGGGTCGCTGCAATTTCTGACGGGCGCGCCGCGTGTGATCGGTGACAAGGTCATCATTGGCAGCGGCGGCGGCGATCTTGGTTCGCGCGGCTATGTCACGGCCTATAACCTAATGACCGGTAAGCGGGCGTGGCGCTTCTATACCGTGCCGGGCTCGCCTGAGCAGAACAAGGGCGATGCCGCCATGGAAATGGCCGCCGAAACCTGGACTGGCGAATATTGGAAGACGGGGACTGGCGGCACCGTGTGGAATGGCATGACTTACGATCCGGAGCTGAACCGGGTCTATATCGGTACCGGCAATTCCAGCCCTTATAACCCGCGCATCCGCAGCCCCGGCGGCGGCGACAACCTGTTTCTTGTGTCGATCGTCGCGCTTGATGTCGATACCGGAAAATACGTCTGGCACTACCAGATGAACCCTCGTGAGGCCTGGGATTACAAGGCCACCGCCAACATTATCGCCGCGACGCTCGAGATTGACGGTAAGCCGCGCAATGTCCTCATGCAGGCCCCGACCAACGGCTTTTTCTATGTGTTGGACCGGGAAACCGGCAAGCTGCTCTCGGCCGAAAAAACCGGCAAGGTGACGTGGGCCGAGGGCATAGACCTTGCGACCGGGCGACCCATCGAAGCGCCCAATATCCGTTATGAGAGCGGCGAAACCACGATCTGGCCGAGCCCGGTCGGCACGCATAATTGGCAGGCGATGTCCTTCAGCCCCGACACCGGGCTCGCCTATATCCCGGCGATGGAGGCTGGAGCGACTTTCCAGCTAGTCTCGCCAGAAGCGGACGGTGTGGCGCTGGGCGGGCTTTCCATCGCCATGGCCAAGACCGACGATCCGAACGAGGGAACCGGGTCGCTGCAGGCCTGGGACCCGGTGAAGCAAAGCGAGGCGTGGAAAGTGAAGCTGCCGACATTCTGGAATGGTGGAACACTAGCAACGCGAGGGGGCCTCGTGTTCCAGGGAACCGGTGACGGCAAGTTCACAGCCTATGATGCAAAGCACGGCAAGCGGCTGTGGCAATTCGATGCGGGGCTCGGGATCATTGCAGCGCCGATCAGCTACAGCGCTGGCGGGAAGCAATATGTTGCGGTGCTGGTCGGCTATGGCGGCTCGCCCGGCGCGGGCACCAAGATGATGCAAGGCGGCTGGAAGTATGGCGCGCAAAAGCGCCGGCTACTGGCATTTGCGCTTGATGGTGACGTCTCACTGTCGCCCAGCCTCCTAGCCGATTTCACAGTCAGTCCAGTGGATGATCCGACAATCCGAATCGACGCAGCGGATGTGTCCGCAGGAAGCCAACTCTATCTCCGCTGCGTCAATTGTCATGGGATGCAATTGCAATCGGGCGGCGTGGCTCCTGATCTGCGCGAATCCACCCTCGCGATGGACATGGACAGCCTGTGGTCTGTGCTGCACGATGGCTCGCTGCAGCGACGCGGCATGCCGCGATACGAAAAGCTGACGCGAGGGGAAGTCCGGCAGCTGCGCGCCTATGTCCGCAGCGGCGCGCGCGTGGCTCTCAGGTCCAAGGGCGATGAGTAAGGGAAGGGACGAGCAATGCGCATAATCGACGCACAGATCCACGATGCCGGCCCCTTCTGGGACTGGCTGGGCGAAAGCGACGATATCCAGCACCACATCATGGGCGAGGTCATGATCGCCTATCTCGATGCGCTTGGGGTCGATAGCGTTGTGCTGTTTCCCGGTGGACATGACCCCCATGCCGATTGGCTGTGCCGCCAACTGCCCGAGCGCTTCACCTTTGTCCCGCATATCTCTCCCGACGATGAGGATATTGAGGCGGTGGTGGTGGATGCGAGGGACAATCCGGGCATCGCCGGACTGCGCGCGCTGATCGGCTGGCCGCTAGACGGGGCCGAAGTGAAACGCCTCGAAGCCGGCGAATGGGACCTGGTTTTCGCTTGCTGTGAACGCCACCAGGTGCCGGTGTTCCTGTTCGTCACCGGCTGGCTTGAGAGCGCGGCTCCGGTTGCCGAACGTTTCCCAAATCTGCCGCTGATCATCGATCATCTTGGCCTGCGCCAGCCGCCGATGGACACGCCTGACGATCCGCCATTTGCCAAGCTGGCCCAGCTGCTTGACCTTGCACGTTTTCCCAACGTCAACGTCAAATTGTGCGGGTTACCGGCGATGTCGAAAGAAGCATTTCCCTATCGCGACGTGAACCCGGCCTTGCGACAGATCGTCGACGCGTTCGGTGCCGAGCGACTGATGTGGGCGAGCGACACCACGCGTTTCAGGGGCCGGATTGGCATCGGTCGGTTCCAGAACCCGACCACGCTCGAGGATTATCAAGGCAAGCACACCTATGCCGAATCGATGCTGTTCATCCGCGAGAACGAGGCGCTGAGCCTGGCGGAAAAGGAAATGATTCTTGGCGGTACTGCGGCGCGCGTGCTCAACTGGTCGTGAAATGCGAGGGGAGGTCTGGCGATGACTGAGGCGATTGAATTCAGCGATGCGGATTATGCCGATATCTTCCAGATCGAGAAGATCGCAGCTGCCGGCGGTGGATTGTTTGAAGACCCCTACCCGATTTGGGCCGAGCTGCTGGCGAAAGCGCCCGTCCACAAAGGCACGCTGGCCGAATGCATGGGATTTCCCGCCGAACGCACAGGCGAGGCGTTTTCAGTTTCGGGCAGGACTTACTACTCGGTGCTTGGCTTTGCTGCGGCGAGCGATGTCTTCACCCGAAAGAACGACTTTTCCAACCTTGCCTATGTCGAAATGGGTGTGCCCGATTTCCTTGGTGACACGATGCTCACCATGGATGGACTGCGGCACCGCAAATATCGCAATCTCGTCCAGGAATATTTCCAGCCCGACAAGGCCGCGAACTGGTGGAAAGGCCGGGTGATCGAGGACCTCATCGACGAGCTACTGACGAGCTTTGAGAGCCAAGAGAGCGTTGACCTGAATTCCCAGTTATTTGCCCGGGTGCCCTTGCACACCATCACCAAGGGCTTTGGCCTCACCGTCAGTGAGGGGCTCGAATTTCACGGCCACATGCTCGAAAGCGCGCAGGCCGGTGAAAGCCAAAAAGCGCTTGAGGCGAGGGGCAGGGCAGGGCTGGTGTTGCAAAACGCCATACAGGATCGGCAGGCAAGGCCCCGCGAGGACCTGATTTCGCAGCTTGCCCATGCCGATCTCGAAGAGGAGGACGGCAAGATACGCAAGCTCACCGTCGAGGAGATCGAGGCGTTCTGCCGGCTGATTGTGTTCGGCGGGAGCGACACCACCTGGCGGCAGATGGGCATCGCCCTGTTCGCCTTGCTCAACCATCCCGAGCAGTTGGCTGATCTGATCGCCGATCGATCGCTGATGGAGACCACGATTCTCGAATCGGCGCGTTGGTATCCTCAGCCGTTGTTTCCGCGCCGTGTGACGCGCGATACCCAACTGCACGGTGTCGAACTGCCGGAGGGCGCACATCTGCAGTTATGCCTTGCTGCCGCCAATCGCGATCCGAGTCGCTGGAACGATCCGGATTCCTTCGATATCCACCGGCCCTTCCGGCGCTCGCTTGCCTTCGGCGCGGGCGCGCATTCTTGCCTCGGCCAGCATGTCGCGCGGATGGAGCTGACGGTCGCGCTAAACGCCATGTTCGACCGCTTCCCCAACATGCGCTGGGACCCCTCGAAGCCGCCGCCATATCTCACCGGAAGCCTGATCCAGCGCGGTCCGGGCGAGCTCCATGTTCTGCTGCACTGATCGAGAGCCTTTCTGATGACCGAGACGCCCCGAAACCGCCTGAGCCTGGAAATGCTGACCCTGCTCGGCATGCCGCCGGTCGAGCACATTGCGCTCGCTGCGGAACTGGGCTGCGCCGGCATTTCGCTCGGTCAGGCGGGGCGAGCGCTGGCCCATTTCGGCTTTAGCGACTTCAAGCCTTATCCGGACTGGGCGCTCGCCGACAATCCCGCCCTGCTCCGCGAGGTAAAGGCTGCCTTGGGCGATACCGGTGTACAGCTCAGCCTGGGTGAGGGCTTCCGAGTTCTGCCCGGAACCGAGATCGCGGATGCTGCCGGCGCGCTCGACATCATGGCAGAACTGGGCGCGGAGCATATCAACGGCGGCAGCAGCGATCCCGACCTGGAACGCAGCTATGACCAGCTGGCGCTGCTCGCTGACATGGTCATCGAACGCGGTATGAAGTTACAGTTGGAATACGCGCCGTCCAATGTTCTCAAGACAATCGAGGCGGGGATTGCAGCCCGGGATCATATCGGTCCGGATCGCTGCGGCTTGCTGCTCGATGCGATGCATTTCTTTCGTTCGGGTGGGACGCTGGAGACGCTTACTGCGCTTGATCCCTCGGTCATCGGCTATGCCCAACTTTGCGATGTGCCAGTAGCGCCGCAGCATGAGGAATATATCCAGGAAGCGATGTTTGCCCGGATGGTGCCGGGTGAGGGTGAATTGCCATTGCGCGAATGGGTTGCCGGTTTGTCGACTGACATCTGGATTGGTCTCGAAGTGCCGGGCATTGAGGAATTGATCGCTGGGTTGAGTCCGCGGGATTGGGCTGCCCGCGTTGTTGCCGGAGCGCGCGCATTGGGGGTATAGTGTGGCTGCAAAAATCGCCGGAAGCCAGCCAGCAGGAAGGGTAGACCGATGACTGACGCTGAAGTCTATACACCGCCCAGAATCTGGGTCTGGGAGAACGCGGACGGCGGCACTTGGGGCAAGCATAACCGCCCCACGGCTGGAGCAACGCATGAACGCGAATTGCCGGTCGGGCAGCATCCACTGCAGCTCTATTCGCTGGGCACGCCCAATGGTGTGAAAGTGACGATCATGCTCGAGGAGCTGCTGGCTCTTGGACATCAGGGCGCGGAATATGACGCTTGGCTGGTCGGGATATTCGAGGGCGAGCAATTCGGCACCGGATTTGTCGGGATCAGTCCCAATTCCAAGATCCCGGCGATGGTCGATCACAGCATCGCTCCGCCGGTGCGAGTGTTCGAATCCGGCGCGATCCTCAATTATCTTGGCGAGAAATTTGGTGAATTCCTGCCGACCGATCCTCATGGCCGCGCTGAGTGCCAGTCATGGCTGTTCTGGCAGATGGCGAGTACGCCCTATCTGGGCGGAGGTTTCGGTCACTTCTACATGTATGCGCCGGTCAAGATCGAGTATGCGATTAACCGCTACACAATTGAAATAAAGCGACAGATGGACCTGCTCAACCAGCGACTGGCCGAGTGCGAATATATCGCTGGCGAGGCCTATACGATTGCCGATATGGCAATCTGGCCGTGGTATGGATTGTTGGTCGAGGGCAAGCTCTATGAGAACGGTGCGGACTATTTCCAGGTCCAGGAATACCCGCATTTACGGCGCTGGTCGGACACAATTGGCGAGCGTCCCGCGGTGAAGCGCGGTAGCCTCGTCAATCGTACCTTTCGACCCGAATTACCGCATCTTCGCGAGCGGCACGATGCGAGCGATTTCGACGGGCTGGTTTAGCTCGCAGCCCTGTCGTGACTACCTAGCTGGTGCGGTCTCGCCTGAGAGATTTTCGAGGTGTTTGAAATAGCCGGCCATGCGTTCCCGGATGGCGGCTTCGTCAAGGCCAGCATCGGCCAGCGAGTAGCTGAACTCACCGAGCTTGTGCATGGTGTTCTCGGCGTTCCAGGCCAGCATTCGTTCTCGTGATTGGTGTTTCAGCTCAAGGCCTGCGTATTCGTAAACGTGGTCCAGCATGGCGGGAAGGTTCCCCACAATATGCTCGAAGCGCAGGTCCATGATCGGCAGTTCTGGATGCGCCAGTCGGTTTGCGAGATGAGCTTCCATCGACCGGTAGTTGCCCTCAATGATCAGGGCTGTTCCCCGTCAGCGCCTATGTCACCAGATCGGGGTTGTGAGTTAAGGAGTGTTTTGGTCTCTTCGTAGTGACGAAGGAACGAAGATGAGACCAAAAT
>JAQWKP010000158.1 GCA_029247785.1 Novosphingobium sp. | reverse complement strand
ATTCCGATCGTGATCGGCGGCGGCAAGCCCCGGACGCTGGCTCTGGTGCGCGATTTTGCCGACTGGTGGAATCTCGATATCCGTTATCTCGACCAGTTTGACGGCAAGGAATTTGAAGACCTGCGCGGCCAGGCGGGCAACGCGCGTGTTTCAATCCAGGAAATGCTCGCTTTTGTTCCGCCCGGCGGTGATCGCGCAGCCATCGAAGAAGTGACGATGCGCCGGTTCTCCTATGCCCGTCCCGCTATTGGCACTGGCCCAGAACTGATCGAACATTTTCAGAAACGCGCCGAACAGGGCGTGGAACGGGTCTATGCCTGGTTCTGCGACTTCGCTCAGCCTGAGACGCTGGCGGGCTTTGGCGAGGAAGTGATCGGCAAAGTCTAGGAGGCCCGGCACATGCAAGATGTTCTCGCTGGAATTCGCGTAGTCGAAGTGGCGTCCTGGACATTCGTTCCCAGTTCCGGCGCGGTGCTGGCCGAATGGGGCGCACAGGTTATCAAGATTGAGGAGCCGGAGCACGGCGATCCCCAGCGCGGCCTGATCTCCACTGCGATCATTCCCAAGGGCGGCGCCAATTTCATGTATGAGATACCCAACCGCGGCAAGCGCTCGGTCGGGCTCAATATCGCGAGCGAAAGCGGGCGCGAGCTGCTGTATCGGATGGTCGAGAATGCCGATGTGTTTGTGACCAATTACCTGCCCGACGTCCGCCAGCGGCTCGGCATCGATCTTGAGCAGATCAGGGCGCGTAATCCCGCTATCATCTATGCGCGCGGCTCGGGCAACGGGCCGCGCGGCCCCGAAGCCGGCCGTGGCGGTTTTGACAGCGCAACCTACTGGGCGCGATCCGGCATCGCCAACGCGCTGACCGAGCCCGAATATGACTGGCCGCCCGGCGTGCGACCGGGGTTCGGCGATCTGATGGGCGGACTTGCCCTTGCTGGTGGCATCTCAGCGGCCTTGGTAAAGCGGGAACGGACCGGGGTGCCCTCGGAAGTCGATGTCTCGCTGCTCAGCCTGGGGATGTGGAACCTGGGCCCCGATATTGCCTCGGCCAAGCTGTTCGAAGATGTTGAGCGGCCTGCGTTTGACCGTGATGCCGTCGCCAATCCGCTGGTCGGCTTCTACCCGACCGCCGATGGCCGGTTTGTCTCGCTGATGCTGTTTCAGGACCAGCGTTACTGGCCAGATCTGTGCGAACATCTTGGCCGACCCGAACTGATCGCCGACCCCAGATTTGCTGACAGCGCAGCGCGCTATGAAAACCGACGCGAGATAATTCGGCTGCTGCGCGAGATATTCGCGTCCGCAAGCCTGGACGAATGGCGCGAGCGGCTGAAAACCCTGAAAGGCGTCTGGTCACCCGTTCAGACCCCGCGCGAGGTTCATGACGACCAACAGGCGATCGCCAATGGTTATTTTCAGGACCTGGCTTGCGACAATGGGGCGCAGCTGGCCGTGGCGACCAATCCCGTCCAGTTCGACAAGGTTCCGCCCAAGGTCGCACGTGCGCCCGCTCATGGCGAACACACCGACGAGGTGCTGCTGGAGCTGGGATTAAGCTATGACGAAATCCTTGCGCACAAGGCTGAAGGCGCAGTGCTGTGATGAGCTGGCTACACATCCGCCGTTGGGGCCCAAGAGTTTCATAGAGCCCTGTACTTGCGGCAGCGTGCTGGTTACGATTCGCTCAGGAGCCGGTGGGATGTCGCCACGAAGCCATCAGCTGCGCAATCAAGCTGCAGATTCTGCCTCCGTTTGCTCCTCCCACTTGCCCAGACCGTAGTCGCCTTTGATCGTGGTCCGGTGTATTTCCCGTTCTTCGTCGGGATTGCTGCCTGTCGCCTAATGCAGGACACGCAGATTGTCCCAGATGACCATGTCGCCCTGTTCCCACTCATGGGTATAGACTTTCATCACCCGTTCGGCCTC
>JAQWKP010000169.1 GCA_029247785.1 Novosphingobium sp. | reverse complement strand
GACTATTTCACGCCGACATTGGTCAAGATGCGCCAGGAAAGCGCCGGTGCCAACGGGCTGCTTGGCGGCTCATCGATCGCCGATGTCGACAATTATCCCCACCGCGCCGGGCAAACCGGCACCAAGTCGCTGACTGTCCCGCGCGATGCCACCGGCGGCCCGAAGGAGGGTTCAGGCACGCTTCAGCGCAACCAGCACACCAAACGGGAGATCCGGAAGAAGCTGAAATCCTCGGCCCAATTGCGCCGCCTCGCTCGTCAGGTCCGGTTAGTCGACACCAGTGAGGGCATCCGCATTGACCTCGTCGATGACGCCGATTTCTCGATGTTCCACCTCGGCACCACAGTGCTGGGGGAAGATGCCAGGCAATTGTTGCACGCAATCGGAGACGCTGTCGCAACTGACAAGGGCCAGTTGACCATCCGCGGGCACACAGATGCCCTACCCTGGAAAACAGGCGGCGGCGGCAACAACTGGTCGCTGTCTGCTGGCCGAGCCGAAGCAACCCGCCAGGCATTGATGCGACAGGGCATCGGCGAGGCCCGCTTCAATCGGATCGAAGGTGTCGCCGACCGCGAGCTGCTGATCCCTTCAAACCCGAGGGACCCGCGCAATAGGCGAATATCGATCCTGCTGCTGGACTAAAGCCCGCGCGCCTCGACGCTGTGGCCGATGCGGGCCTGGTTGGCGCGCTGGATCAATTCGATATCGCCGGCCGCAGCACGCACGATCTCGGCCAAGCTGGCGACATCGCAAATCGTCAGCTTGCGGCCCGATTGCTCAGTAATGCCCTGCTCCTGAAGATATCCCAGCTCGCGGGTAACCGCTTCGCGATGGGTGCCGATCTTGTTCGCCAGCTGCGCATGGGTCGGTGAGGGAGAGACCACGGCGGTATTGTCATCCACGCCATTGTCGAGGCTGAGGCGCAGCAGTTCGCAATGCAACCTGCTTCGCACCGCCAACGCGTTGAGCTCAAAGACACGTTCGGTCAGCTGCCGGATCTGGCCGATCAACCGCGTCGAAATCCATTCGGCGGTCTGCGGATGGGCCAGCACAGCCTGCTTGAAAGTCGGCCCGGGGATCGAGGCCAGGGTGCAATTGCTCGTTGCCGTAACAGATGCCGAACGCGGCTGGTCGTCAAGCGCGGCAAATTCGCCGACCAGCGCACCCTTGCCAACATCGGCAAGGATAATTTCGCGCCCGTTGACCGAAAACAGCTCCACCCTGAGGCTGCCTTCGAGAACCACGTAAACATCGCTCGCATCGTCCTGGTGGTCGATGATCGTCTGACCATTCTTGCGCGTGATCACCCGGACATGCGGAGCCAGTTCGTCGCCCAGCGGCTCGGGCAGCATGCCTTTGATTTCCTGAAGTTGTGCGTCTGAACCAGCCATGCTCCGATACCCCCGCTCTCGTTCAATCTCGCCTCGCCCTACTCTCGCAGGGCCTCGGCAACCAGGCAGGCATCGAAGTAATGCGCCCGCCATTCAATGACTTTACCCTGCTTGAAACGGAACAGTTCGGCTACCGGGATCGCGCCCGTCTTGCCGGTCTTCGCCGCTTCGAACTCGATGTGCTGATAGAGTATCACGATATCGCGCGAGGCGAGTACTGCTTCGAATTCTGAATGCATTTTTGAGAATTGCTCGCTCAAATGCGCGAAGCCCTTCTGCGTCGCCTCAAGTCCCTTATGCGCGCCGCCGTAAGGCAGGCACGACGCCTCGAAGAAGGTGACGTCGGGATCGAACAGCGACCAGAACGGATCGGCATCGCCCGCGGCCATCAATTCCAGCGCATCGATGATCGCCTGGCGGTTGGCCTGGGCACCCTCGTCAAACGCAGGATGGCCCTGATAATCGAGCACGATCGACTGGCTGTCCGTCGGATTGGGCGCGTCCGTCGTCATGCGCTCAGCCTCGGGACGGACGGCATGTCATTCAACGCATCGTCCCACCACAGATATTCGGTGTAGTGGCCGAGCCGCTTGCGGGTGTCGACATAGCAGAATGCCAGCTGGTCGTCAGGGCTCGGCTCGGCCGGGAACAGGAA
>JAQWKP010000152.1 GCA_029247785.1 Novosphingobium sp. | reverse complement strand
CACCGCCGCTCCGCCTGATTGCACAACATAGACCACGCCCTCGACTGCCTTGGCGATCATAGTTGCGTCAGTCATGCCCAAGATTGGTGGGCTGTCAAACACGACGTGGTCGAACTCTTCCAGCGCTTCCTTGACGAATTGGCCGAGCCGATCGCCACTCAGCAATTCGGCGGCGCTTGGCGGGACCGGCCCGCTTGAGAGAATTGTGAGATTATCGGATTCCGTGGTTTGCGTGAGCTGTGCCCACTCGTCATCACCGGATAGATAGTTGCTGAACCCCCGCTTGTTGGGTGCCGAGAATAGCTGATGGACGGAGGGATTGCGAAGATCCCCATCGACGAGCAGGATGCGTTTCCCAGTGCGGCTTAGTATGACTGCGAGCGCGAGAGCCATCGAAGATTTGCCCTCTGCAGGCCGTGTGCTGAGGATCGACAGGGATCGCGGAAAACCATGGCTCGTCGCGAAGGTAAGATTCGACCGGACCGAGAAGCAGGCATCGTAGAGTTGGGACTTGGGGTCGTATATCTGCTCGACAACGTCACCATCAACTGCGGGCGTTACGCCAAGCAGGGGCACGCCAAGCGTGGGCTCCAACTGCGCTGGCTCCCGGATGCCTTCGTCAATCTGCTCCAGTATCACTGCAGCGAGCCCAGCCCCAAGTAGGCCCAGAAACAAGCTCAGAGCGACATTGACGACGAGATTGGGAGAGGAGGCAACGTCCGGGACAATCGCTGGTTCGACGATGGCGATATTGTTGGCACTCACTGCACCGGCAACACCAATCTCCTTGTAGCGTTGAAGCAGGGCGTCATAGAGTTGTCGATTCGTATCGGCCTCGCGCTGATAGATATTGTACTGGATGTTGGCCCGATTCTGACGGTCAAGTTCTGCACGCAGCGTCGAGACTTTCTGCCCAAGAAGCTTCTCTTGAGTGGACGCTTCCTTGAATTCACGTTTGCGCGCAGCCGCAATTCGTGCAGTCTCCCTCGCGATGGCCGCATCAAGCGTTGCCAGTCGTTCGGCCTGTTCCTTGGCCTGAGGGTATTCTTCGGCAAACACTACTCGCGATTCCGAATATTCTGCCGCAGCTCGGGCGCGCTCTTGGCGCAACCCGGCGAGTGTTGAACTCACCACGGCCTCTGAAGCATCGCTGCCGTCGCCCCTGGCCCGAGACTGTGCAGCGACGCGATCGGCTGTCGCTTGGTTCAAGGTGGTGGACAGCTGTTCAAGCGCCTCGCTTGCCAAGGTTCGGTTCGCGACGGTCTTGCCATCTTCGTCCCTGACCTGGTTCAGCGAGACGATTCCGCTCTTCGATCCATAGAGCATGACCTGGCGCTCAGAGTCCTCCACCCTCTTGCGAAGCGTATCGAGGCGAGATTCGAGAAACTTGCGTGCGTCGGCGGTTGAAGCGAACTGGCGGTCAATGCTGATCGCGATGAAGGCTGTTGCCCATTTATTAGCGATCTGGGCGGAAAGTGTGGGTGACCGGCTAGTGTAGGTGATATTGACCAGGCGCGAATTCCGGATCGGTGTGACCTGAACATTGCGCATCAGTAATTCCACGGCTTTTTTGCGACGGGCCTCAGCTTTCTCAGCCGGCGTCCGGTTAGATGCATCGCCATCGGCGGCGGAGAAATCGACGCCATGTGCCTCGAAGAATTGGGCATTTTCTGCCAGCTTCAGCTCATTGGCTACTCGTTCAATCAGCGGACGCGTCTCAAGTAACGCATATTGCGTGGCATAGAATTCCATGTCACGGGCACTCTCGATTGCCTCGACACCTTCGACGTTGGTGATTTGCTTTTGCTGGCGATCGATCTGGAGCTGGGCCTGCGCCGTGAATTGTGGTGCCATCAGCAATGTAGCGAGAATGCCGATTACCAGCGCTGCGACGACAATGCCGAGCATGAGCCAACGCCAGCGCATCGCCGTGTGCCAATACTGTATGAGTATGGGCGGCAGGCTCAGCCCCTGGGTGTCGCCGAATAGCGCTTCTTCTGAATTTCTCGTGCCGGCTACAGTCTGATTGGTCTCAGGATTATTCATATATCTCAATCAATTATATAACTCTGATCAGGGCTGGTTCGCAATGCGCTCGGTCACAAGGACGATGGGCGTAACAAACGGTGAGATGTAATCCTTGAAGACGCGCTTGACGCGGTTTTCACCGACAATGACGACATCGCTGGGGTAGACTTCGGGATCGGCATAGTTGCCCCGCTCAATCGCCTTCAGATTGAACAGCGCGGCATAGTCCGTGTTGTTCACCGTCCGGAAAATCATGACGTCATCATGTTTGGCGAATTCGGTGGTGCCTTCAGCGGTGGCCACGGCGCGCATCAGAGTCATGCGACCGATGACGGGGTAGAGGCCGGGTTTCTCGACCTCTCCGCCAATCGTCACAGTCTGGCTGCCGACCTCCTGGAGGTTCACGGTCACTTGCGGATCATTGATGAAGCGACCGCGCAGGCGATCCTCCATGCTGTCTTCAATTTCCCCAGGAGTCAGACCGGCCACTTCAACTGTGCCGATCAGCGGGAAGGACATGCGTCCGCTGACGTCGACCTGGATCTCAACATTACTGAGATCCTCGACGCGGAATACGCTGACCATGAGCTTGTCGAAAGGACCAACTCGATAAGGACGATCCGAAGCCTTAAAATCATCGATCGTAGGTTCGGGAAGCTGCTCCACCGAAACCATGTCGAGGCTTGCGGCTCGACCATAGACGCCGCCACCTCCGGCGCAAGAAACAAGCGC
>JAQWKP010000146.1 GCA_029247785.1 Novosphingobium sp. | reverse complement strand
AGGACTATTCCGAGGTCGCCAAGGCCTATCGACCCGGCCATGCCGATTATGCCTATGACGCCAAATACGGGCTTCGCGACTTTCGCGGCGGCGGACGCGCTTCAGCGCGCGAGACGGCGGCGCGCGTGGCGGCGGGCGCGGTGGCACGGCTGGTGATCCCCGAAGTGTCGGTGCTGGCCTATGTTTCCGAGATTGGCGGCGATACGATCGACCGCGCTGCATTCGATGCGGGCGAGATTGTGAACAACCCGTTCTTCTGTCCTGATCCGGCGGCGGCCAAGCGCTGGGAAGCGCTGGTCGATGAGGCGAGGCTGTCAGGCTCCTCGCTCGGCGCGGTCGTCGAGTGCGTGGCAACGGGCGTGCCAGCTGGCTGGGGTGCGCCGATCTATGGCAAGCTCGATGCCGACCTTGCGGGCGCGATGATGAGCATCAACGCGGTCAAAGGCGTCGAAATCGGGGACGGTTTCGCGGCAGCACGTGCTCGCGGGGAGGCCAATGCTGACCCGATGCGACCTGGCGAAGACAGCCCTGAATTCACGTCCAACCATGCTGGCGGAACGGCGGGAGGCATCTCGACTGGCCAGCCTGTCGTGGTGCGCGTCGCTTTCAAGCCGACCAGCTCGATCCTGACTCCAGTGGAGACCGTTAGCCGGGACGGTGAGGCGACTGAGATTGCCACCAAAGGCCGCCATGATCCCTGCGTCGGCATTCGCGGCGCGCCGGTGGTCGAGGCAATGATGGCGCTGGTGCTGGCTGATCACAAGCTGCTGCATCGCGGCCAATGCGGGTGAGAAGCTGAGTTCGTTCAGCGCCTGCGTTTTAGCACGATATACAGCGCGCCCGGCCCGCCATGCCGGCGATGGGCACCCCGGATTGCAGCAATGTCCAGCGCATGTTCGCTCGCCGAAAGCCAGTCGATCACCTTGGCACGGATTGCGCCGCGCCGCTGGCCGCGCTCACCTGGTTCGACCGGGCGCGGCTTGCCAGTGATGAGCAGAACGAGCCGCGCGCCCATCGCCTTTGCCTGAGACAGGCCATGCAGCAGCCGGCTATGCGCCGCGTCGAGCGACGCGCCATGCAGATCGAGCGTGAAATCAGGGTGAGCAAGACCACGCGCCAATTTGCGCTCCCAGCCGGCATCGAGGCCGTGGGCGTCGAGCTGGCGTGCAGGCGAGGCAAGCGGGGGTTGTTTCTGACTTGTCCGAATAGGCTTAGGGGTCTGAACGGGCGTGACCGATCGTGGCGCTTGCCCGTTATCATGATCATCGCCAACGCTGGAAAGTGGCCGAGCATCCGCCAGCGGCACGACAGTCTTCGCAACTCGCGCCCAGAGTTCTGCTTCTTCAGGCGAGAGCTTGCGCCCCGTCCGGCTCACTTCCCGCCAAGCCGCTTGAGCGTGCCCTTGGGCAGCATCAGCAGCGCCTTTCCCTTGCCCTGCATGCCGCCAGCGATCAGCCGAGCATCGTCGCCTGCGCCCCAAAAGGTGTCGAACCGGTTCGCGCCCTTGATCGCGCCGCCTGTGTCCTGCGCAATCCACAAGCCATCGGCCTCGCCCCGATCGAGATCGAGCCAGACCGGAGCTCCCAGCGGAACGAATTTGGGATCGGCCGCAACCGAACTTTCGCGCCGCACCGGAACGCCCAGCGCGCCGATCGGTCCATCTCCGGTTAATTCGCGGAAAAACACCCAGCTTTGGTTCTCACGCATCAGCGCGCGACCCGCTTCAGGCTTTTCGCGAAGATATTGCATGATGCCCTGCATCGAGCCGGGATACTGCCCCGGCCCGTCGCCGAGCAGACCGCGCTTTCGCATCAGCCCGCCGATCCCGGTATAGGCGCGGCCGCTTTGTCCGGCATAGCCGATCCGCATGACAGTGCCGTCCGGTCCGCGCAGCCGGCCCGATCCCTGGACCTGGAGGAAGAAGAATTCCACCGGATCGGCAGCCCAGGCTATTTCCAGCCCCCTGCCCTCCAGCGCCCCGTCCTCGATTTGACCGCGCGTGTAATAGGGCACGAAGCGGCCCTGCCCGTCATAGCGGCCAAGCGGCATCCGGCCCGACGACAGCTGCTCAGCATCGCCCTCCTTCGCGCGCACCAGATCGGCGGGCATGCTGTAGACCGGCGTATCATAACCCGGCCGACGATCACGCGACCCGCCGATTTGCGGTTCGAAATAACCTGTCGAGAACGCCTCGCCGGTGCCGACAAGCACCGTTTCGAAATGGCGTTTGAAGAAGTTCAAGGCATCGCCGGACTGCCAGGCACCCGCAGCGCTGCAAGCAGGTTGCCAGTCGGCTTTGCCGGTTAGTCCGCTGGCATCTGTGCGAATGATCAGCTTGGGGCAGCTCTCGACGAAGGAGGCCAGAGCAGCAGTGGCATCTGCGGCGCCGATCCCAAGCCTGGAAATATCCGGACCCGCACGCACTCCAGCGGCAAGTGCGGTCTTCGCCCCTTCGTCTGTTGGCGGAATTGGCCCCGTGCCGGGAATCGAACCGGCACAGGCGGACAGCAAAATCGGTAAAGCAAGCGCCGTCGGCGTGCCGAGGCCCCGCATCATCGCCGAATCAGCCTTCGTCGGTTTCGTCGAGCATCCAGTCGGGATCGGAGGAAGTGACGTTGCGAGCAAAGCTCCAGACATCAATCGCCTCGATCGCGTCATCAAGCGAGCCGGCAATGACATTGCCATCGGCATCGCGCGTTACAGCTGCGATATCTGACCGGAACCGGATTGTGATCCGCACATAAGGCGAATCGTAACCTGCCGCGACGATCGCCGTGTCCTCGATTCGGACCAGCCGGTTTTCGAGCGTTTCACCGGCCTCCTCTCGCGCATCGATCGCTGAGGCGAAACTTTCATAGACATCGCGGTCGCACAGATGGCGCAGCTCTTCCTTGTCGCCGTTCCAGAAGGCCTCAAGGATCATGCGATAGGCCGCGCGGGCGCCATCCATGAAGGCAAACGCATCGAAGTGACGGTCAGCAGATGCAATCTCGCGCAATCCACGCTCGACCATCGGCGTTGCTGACGGATATTCCTTGCGCATGCCCGGATGAAGCACCGTGACGTCATCCGTCTGCTGCTGAGGCGCAGGTGGGCGCGTCGCTTCGCCGTGATCTGCAGGGTTATCAAACCGACCCTGGATCGGCTCTTCCTCATGCTCGGCCCGGCGTCCCAGCACGGAATAGAGACGCAAGCCGAGAAAGGCTGCAATCATCGCCAGGATCACGATTTCGACAGTCACGCCATAAATCCTATTTGCTTACCGTTTCCGGCTCAGCCCTTATCATACTCACAGATAGGTAGGGTTTACAAATGAACAACGCGTGACCATCCGAGTTTTTCGAATTTTTCCCCATCGAGTGGGTCGTTGCTTTGGGTCCGCAGAGACGCCGCGAGCCGTTAAACCGCCATCATGCGCCATTGCCGCCTGCCCGGCACGGTGCTAGGCGCGCCCGCTAAGGCTCCTGCAAACAGACGAAAGCACCCGATCATGGCCGATGAAGGCAACATTATTTCCGATCTCAAGCTCGGCGGCGAAGGCAATGGCGAAGACACCGAGCCAGCAGCTGCGATCATTTCGCAATATGTGAAGGACCTTTCGGTCGAAGTCCCTAACGCACCGGAATGTTTCCAGTGGCAGGACCAGCCGGAGCTCGACATTCAATTCAACATTTCCAGCCGGGCGATCGATGGCGAGGTCCATGAGGTCGAACTCAAGATGGTCGCCACTGCCAAAACTGACAGCGGAACCGCCTATGCAGTCGATCTGTCCTATTGCGGCCTGGTCGGCATGCGCAACCTCGAGGAGGGGCAGGGGCATGCCTTCCTTTTCGCCGAAGCCCCGCGGATCATCTTCCCGTTTGCCCGTCGTATCGTCTCCGACGCGGTCCGGGACGCCGGATTCACCCCGCTGATGCTCGAGCCGATTGATTTCAACGGGCTCTACATGCAGCAGCTCGCCGAACAGCAAGCTCAGGAGCAAGGCAGCGAGGGTGCGCCGGTCGGCAACGCCTGAGCCGCGGACCCGGACGGTGGTCCGGTGAGCCTTCTCAAGAACGTCGGAACAATCGGCGGGCTGACCGCTGTCAGCCGCGTCTTCGGATTCGTGCGCGACGTGCTGCTCGCCCGGGTGCTCGGCGCAGGCGGCGTCGCCGATGCCTGGCAGCTCGCCTTCCAGCTCCCCAACATTTTCCGCCGCCTGTTCGCCGAGGGAGCATTCAGCCAGGCCTTCGTGCCGCTATTCAACCGGCACTATACCAAGGACGGTAGCGACCTGACCGAAGCAAGGCGCTTTTCGGAAGAAGTGCTCGCCGTCCTGATCCCGATCCTGATCGTGTTTTCCGCGATTGCGCTGATCGTCATGCCGTGGATCATGGGCCTGTTCGCCAGCGATGCGCTGGAGGCCGATACCGACACATTCGATCTCGCCATAGTGATGGCGCGCATCACCTTTCCCTATCTTGCCCTGATGAGTCTGGCGACGTTGTTTGCCGCTGTGCTCAATTCGCTATCGCGCTTTGCTGCGGCAGCGGCTGCGCCAATCCTGCTTAATATCAGCCTGATTACTGCGCTGGTGGCAGGTGCTACACTTGGCGAGGGCAACGATGGCCGTGAGATGACCGGCATGTTCCTGGCGATCGCAGTGAGCGCTTCGGGACTGTTCCAGCTGCTCTGGCTCGGCTTCTGGGCGTGGCGCTCGGGTTTCACCATGTCATTCAAGCGCCCCCGCATGACCAGCGGAGTGAAGGAGCTGGGCATCTTGGTCTTGCCGGCTATTTTCGGCGCAGGGGTTTACCAGATCAGCCGCTTCATTGACCTGTTATTCATCGCCACCTTGCCTGACAAGTCGATCACCTTCCTGGCCATGGCCGACCGGCTGAACCAGCTGCCGCTCGGCATCATCGGCATTGCGCTGGGCACCGCGATCCTGCCCGCGCTTTCGCGGTTCATCGCCAATGACGACGCGGACGGTGCTTTCCGCCTCCAGAGCAATGCCGTCGAATTCGCGCTGCTGCTGACGCTGCCTGCGGCGGTCGCCCTGTTCATTACAGGCAGCGCCTTCACCCGCGCCTTCTATACTGGCGGCGCATATAGCCTTGCCGATAGCATGGCGACGGGTGCGGTCGTCTCGGGCCTTGTCGTTGGCCTGCCGGCCTATGTGCTGGTCAAGGTGCTGGTGCCTAATTTCTTTGCCCGCAAGGACACGCGCACTCCGGTCTATACGGCGGCGGTGGGACTGACCGTGAATGTCATCGCCAACCTGATCCTGGTTCCGCGCATTGGTGTTGTCGGCCTGGCGCTGGGCGGAGCGATCGGGGCGTGGACCAACTGCGCCCTGCTTTATACGCTTCTCGTGCGCCGGGGTTTCTACCGTCTAACCGGCCTCGTCGCCTGGCGGATCGCCCGCATTGCCCTCGCCGCTGCAGTGATGGGAGCGGTGCTGTGGCATGCAATGCCCTATGGCACCGACTGGTATGCAGGGGCAGTGCTTGAAAGGATCGCGGCGGTGATCGCGTTGGTTAGCCTGGGCGGCGTGGTATTCTTCGCCACGGCCATTGTTCTTGGCGTAGTGAACCGAGAGACCATCGGACAGTTACGACGACGCTAGAGAGATTTGTTGGCCGCGGCGGCAGCGTCCGTGACCGTCGCACTCGACAAAGCCTCCAAAACCCCCTTATTGGCGCGCCAATCGTCCAATTGCAGGCAGCAGTCCCATGCGCGTAGTTTCCGGCATCCAGCCGACTGGCAAGCCCCATCTCGGCAATTACCTCGGCGCGATCCGCAATTATGTGCGAATGCAGGACGATGCCGAGGCGACGGGCGGGCAGTGCCTCTATTTTCTCGCCGACCTCCATGCAATCAGCATGCCGCATGATCCGGCCGAGCTGTCGGCCAGCACCCGCGAGATGGTCGCAACGCTGGTTGCCTGCGGCGTCGATCCTGACCGTGCGATCCTGTTCAACCAGGCGCAGGTACCCGCCCATGCCCAACTGCAATGGCTGCTGACCGGCACCGCGCGGATGGGCTGGCTCAATCGCATGACCCAGTTCAAGGACAAATCCGGCAAGAACCGCGAAGGCGCAAGCATCGCCCTGTTCACCTATCCAGTGCTGCAAGCCGCCGACGTGCTGCTCTATCAGGCAACGCATGTGCCGGTGGGCGACGATCAGAAACAGCATCTCGAGCTGGCGCGTGACATCGCCCAGAAATTCAACAATGATTTCTGTCCTGAAGATGCCCCGGTCTTCACCCTGCCCGATCCGATCATCCCGCCCGATACTGCCCGGATCATGTCCCTGCGCGACGGCAGCGCCAAGATGAGCAAGTCGAACCCGTCCGACATGAGCCGCATCAACCTCACCGATGAGGCTGACACGATCATGCAGAAGATCCGCAAGGCCCGAACTGACCCCGAACCGCTACCTTCCGAGGAAGCGGGACTGGAAGGCCGGGCCGAGGCGGCGAACCTTGTCAGCATCTATGCGGCACTGGCAGGGGCGAGCACAGCGCAAGTGCTGAGCGAACACGGCGGAGAAGGCTTCGGCAAGTTCAAGCCTGCCCTGGGCGAGCTGCTGGTTGAAAAGCTCGCCCCGATCAACGACCGCTTCAATGAATTGCGCAAGGATCGCGCCGCGCTCGACGCGATCCTGCGGCAAGGCGCGGAAAAGGCCAGCGCGCTGGGCGCACCTACGCTGGAAGCGGCCTATAATGCGCTTGGTCTGGTGCGGGGCTGAACCGCTCGCTTACAATTTCATCTCGCTGGCGAAGGTCGATCTTTCGATCATCCCGGTCGCCTTCTCATCGCCCCACGTATAATGCGCAT
>JAQWKP010000143.1 GCA_029247785.1 Novosphingobium sp. | reverse complement strand
TGCGTTTCGATCAGTCCGACGATACGGCGATATTGCTCTTCGCTGACGCGCAGCACGCGCAGGTCGGCATTGGGCGCGGGGCGGACATAATGCGCGACATGGAGCAGGCCTTCGCCGCCAAAGCCGAGGATGCGCAGCACGGTCATCGGAGACAGATCCCACCAGGTCGGGGTGTTGAGGAACACCTCGCGTTCGCCCCAGCTTACCGAGACATGGCTGTAGGGGCGGTGCGGATTGGCGATATCGCCGGGCGGGAAGAAGTCGTGCCAGTCCGTGATCGCGGTAGAGGCGGGCAGCACCAAGGCCGTGTGGATGCCGTTGGTTTCGACCATGATCTCGATACCGGCGTCAGGCTCCCGCCAGTCGGGATTGCGAGCAATCGACGAGCCCACCCAGCCTGCCAGCGCGAACAGCACGAGCGCCGCCGCCAGCCCGATGAGCCCGCGCCGGGCCAGCCTTAGCGCGCCGCGCGTCGTCGCAGCCACAGGATTGACCATTCGCCATGGGTGATACGCGTTGCCAGCCGCAGACCGCTGCGAAAACAGGCGGCGCGGACTTGCGGCTCTTGCGTCGTCAGCAGGCCAGCCAGCAGCAGGTGGCCGCCCGGCGCCAGCGCATCGGCGAAGTCCGGTGCCAGTTCGATCAGCGGGCCGGCAAGAATGTTGGCGATGACAAGATCGAAGGGTTCGCGCAGCTCGATCAGCGGATGGTCCATGCCGTCGGCTATGGTCATCAGCAATTCGCCGGGCCGACCGCCCAGCGCCACGTCATTTGTTGCGGCATTGTCCTCGATCACGCCTGCGCAGACCGCATCGATGTCACTGGCGATAGCCCGCGCACGCGGCCACAGCGCCAGCGCGGCGAAGGCAAGCAATCCGGTGCCGGTGCCAATATCAGCGCAATTGCGCACCACCACGCCGTGCCGTTTCATCGTGTCGAGCATGGTCAGGCAGCTTGAAGTGGTCTCGTGCTGGCCGGTCCCGAATGCCAGGCTGGCCGGGATTGTGAAATTCACCACGCCATCCTCGTGGCATGGCTCGTGCTCAGGGGTGTGGACATGGAACCGACCGGCGCGGATCGGCTCTATCCCCCGCTGGCTTTCCGAAACCCAGTCGGCGTCGGGCAATTGCTCTACAGCAAGCGAGGGCGCTTTGCCGGAGAACAGCGCAGCGATAGCAGCCCTGTCAGCCTTGTTCGGCTTACGCTCCAGCCAGGCCTCGAGTTTCCAGCTGTCGGGATCATCCGGACCGGCCTCGCAACCCGACAGGCCGATCGCGGGGTCCCAATCGACTGCGTCTTCGTGGGCAACAAGTGCGGCTTCAACGATCTTGCGACCAGCAAATGCCGTAATCTTCCAACTCCCGCTCATCCGCGCCGATATAGGCTTCGCGTGGTGGCAGCGCCATCGGAATTCGTGGGTCCTGCTTGCGCCATTGGCCGATATGGCTAAGGGAAGACTATCGGCGGCATGCGTGAAGGGCAGCCGCGTCCAAGGGGATTCATGAAGCATGGCCCAAGCCGGCACCGGGAACCGACCTTTATCGCCACATCTGCAGATCTGGAAGTGGGGATCGCATATGACGGTCTCTATCCTGCACCGCGTCACCGGTAACGGGCTGGCGGTGGCTGGATTGGGAGTGCTGCTGTGGTGGCTGGGCGCATTGGCCAGCGGGGCCGAGGCCTATGCGACCTTCACCAGCTGGATGTGGGCTGACTGGGCCTCGCTTGAATGGTCCGGCTTCGGCGCGATTGTCGGCTCGCTGGTCAAGCTGGTGCTCAAGCTGGTGCTGATCGGCCTGAGCTGGGCCTTCTTCACGCATATGGCTTCGGGCATTCGCCACTTCGTGCTCGATATCGGCGCGGGCTATGAACTCAAGGCCAATCGGGCATGGGCGATACTGAGCATGGCGAGCGGCGTGCTGCTGACCGCCGGCTTCTGGGCCCTGCTGCTGCTTCGCTAAGGAATTAGATCATGGGTAACGGAACTTCGATTGGCCGGGTGCGCGGCCTCGGTGCCGCCAAGGCAGGCACCCATCACTGGCTGTTGCAGCGCTTCACCGCGATCGGCAATTTGCTGCTGTTCCTGTGGCTGCTGGTCTCGCTGCTGATGATGCCAAGCCTCAATTTTATCACGGTTTCCGACTGGATCTCGCGCCCCGTGCCGGCAACCGCCATAGCGCTGCTGATCGTCAGCTCGTTCTGGCACGCGCGGCTCGGCATGCAGGTCATGATCGAGGATTATTTCCATGGCGCTAATCGCGTCGGGGCGATCATTGCAATTAATCTCGCCGCATTTGCAGGGGCCGCTTTCGGCCTGTTCTGCGTAATTCGCCTCGCGCTGGGAGGCGCTTGAAATGGCTAGTGAAGCTAACACCCAACCTGCCTACAAGATCATCGACCACGTCTATGACACGGTCGTCGTAGGCGCTGGCGGTTCGGGCCTGCGCGCCACCATGGGCGCCGCCGAGGCCGGACTGAAAACCGCCTGCATCACCAAGGTCTTCCCCACGCGCAGCCACACGGTTGCCGCGCAGGGCGGGATTGCCGCTTCGCTGTCCAACAATTCACCGGATCACTGGACCTGGCACATGTATGACACAGTCAAGGGCTCGGACTGGCTCGGCGATCAGGACGCGATCGAATATATGGTGCGCGAGGCGCCCGCCGCGGTTTACGAGCTGGAGCATGCCGGCGTGCCGTTCAGCCGCAATGACGACGGCACGATCTATCAGCGCCCGTTCGGCGGCCACATGCAGAACATGGGCGAGGGGCCTCCAGTGCAGCGCACCTGCGCCGCAGCCGATCGCACCGGCCATGCCATGCTGCACGCGCTCTACCAGCAGAGCCTGAAGTACGATGCCGATTTCTTCATCGAATATTTTGCGATCGACCTGATCATGAAGGACGGCAAATGCGTCGGCGTGATCGCTTTGTGCCTCGATGACGGAACGATCCATCGGTTCCGCAGCCAGGCCGTGGTGCTGGCAACCGGCGGCTATGGCCGCGCCTATTTCACCTGCACCAGCGCGCATACCTGCACTGGCGATGGCGGCGGCATGGTGCTGCGCGCCGGCCTGCCGATGCAGGACATGGAATTCGTCCAGTTCCACCCGACCGGCATTTATGGCGCGGGCGTGCTGATCACCGAAGGCGCACGCGGCGAGGGTGGCTATCTTACGAACAGCGAGGGCGAGCGCTTCATGGAGCGCTATGCCCCCTCGGCCAAGGACCTGGCCAGCCGCGATGTCGTTTCCCGTTCAATGGCGCTGGAAATGCGCGACGGGCGCGGGGTCGGTCCGGATGGCGACTATATCTACCTGCATCTCGACCATATCGATCCCAAGGTGCTGGCTGAGCGCCTGCCGGGCATCACCGAGAGCGGCAAGATCTTTGCCGGCGTCGATCTCGCTCGCCAGCCGCTGCCGGTCTGCCCGACGGTGCATTACAATATGGGCGGAATCCCGACCAATTATCACGGAGAAGTCGTCACCATCGGTGCGGACGGCGATCCGGAAACAGTGGTGCAGGGCCTGTTCGCGGTGGGCGAGGCGGCCTGCGTTTCGGTCCATGGCGCGAACCGATTAGGTTCAAACTCGCTGATCGACTTGGTGGTGTTTGGCCGCGCGACGGGTCACCGGCTGCAGGAGCTGATCAAGCCCGGAGCGGCGCAAGACGAACTCCCGGCCGATTCAGCCGAGATGTCGCTTGGCCGGCTCGACCATTTTCGCAACGCCAAAGGTGGCTCGCCCACCGCCGAAGTGCGGCTCGAAATGCAGCGCACGATGCAGGCCCACGCCGCTGTGTTCCGCACCGATGAGCTGATGGCCGAAGGCAAGGACAAGCTGGCCGCGACCTATGGGCGGATGCAGGACCTCAACGTTTCGGACCGGAGCCTGATCTGGAATTCGGACCTGGTCGAAACCATGGAGCTCGACAATCTCATCAGCCAGGCCAGCGTCACACTGCACGGCGCCCACAACCGCAAGGAAAGCCGCGGCGCCCACGCCCACGAAGACTACCCCGACCGCAACGACGCCGAATGGATGAAACACACCGCCGCCTGGTTCGACGGCTGGGGCGGCAAGGGCGGAAACGTCAAGATCGACTACCGCCCGGTCCATGAGTTCACCCTGACCGACGACGCGGAGTATATCGAACCGAAGGCGCGGGTTTATTGAGTGATGTCGAAGCCGATCGTCTGGGGTGGTCTGGAACTCGGCAACAAGATTGAATTGGTCTCACGCAAAGACACGAAGATGGTGCACGCAGTGGCTGGCTTCGGTCCCTGTTCCGGCGATGGGGTTCGATGGTGCGAGGCGACTTTGCCGCAGGCGCGACATCTTCGTGTCTTCGCGTGAATCTCAATTCCCGAATTCCAGTAACAGCCTGATCAAACTCCCGACCCCGCTCAGCCTGAGCTTGTCGAAGGCCCCGCGCTGGCTTGGCCTCAATCGTTCCGCCCGGTCCGGCCTCGCGCCAGCCGCACAATCTGGTCCCAGTCCCCGGCGATCAGCGCTTCCTTCTTCGCGCGGCTCCAGCCCTTGAGCTTGCGCTCGACGGCGAAGGCATCGTCGCGGGTCTGGAATGTGTCTGTCCAGACGAGTTCGACGGGCCTGCGCCTTGCGGTGTAGCCGCCCAATGCGCCGGTCTGGTGCTGGGCCATGCGTTGGTCGATATCATCAGTGTGGCCGGCGTAGTAGCTGTCATCGCTGCAGCGCAGAAGGTAGGCGTAGAAGGCCATCGCCTAGGTCTAGCGGTAGTGCGGGGCCTTCGACAAGCTCAGGCTGAGCGGGTGTGGTGGATTGGGATTGGGATTGGAGATTGGGTATCGGTGACAGGTGCATTCGTCCCCAAAACTCCGGCCACGCCGCGCCGTCGATTGGTCTCACACGAAGACACAAAGATGGTGCGCGTATCAGCAATTCCAGAAACAGCCTTATCCTCGGGCCAACCCCGCTCAGCCTGAGCCTGTCGAAGGCCCCGCGCTGGCTTGGCCTGGTGTCTAATGCGGCATCTATACTTGACATATATGACCATATAGGTTATGTGCTCCCCGCCTCCTGATGAGAGGCGAACCGGGAGTGGGCGAGGCCGGCTTGCTCCCTCCTTCCCGAATCCTTCTTTAGGGTGCGGGACGCGGCTGGTGCGGGTCGTGTGCCATCTTGGGCGGTAAAGCCCCCTGGCACGCCGATTTGCGCAGGACGCGGTAGACTCGGATGATGCGGATATGCATTTCGGTCCCCATAACTCGCGCGTTCAGGGCGAGCTCTGAGAGGGTCTGAAGCATTCCGCCAGTGGCGCGGCATGATCAGCCGCGAGGAG
>JAQWKP010000139.1 GCA_029247785.1 Novosphingobium sp. | reverse complement strand
GTGCTGCAATTGCAGGACTTCGGGTTCGCCAAAGCTATCGGCAACGATCTTACCATATCCGGACATGGGAAAGTTCCTTGTTCATG
Organism: Novosphingobium sp.; assembly: GCA_029247785.1. Lineage (GTDB taxonomy): Bacteria > Pseudomonadota > Alphaproteobacteria > Sphingomonadales > Sphingomonadaceae > Novosphingobium. Next base: position 1,640 of record JAQWKP010000139.1, on the reverse strand, counting down.
CAGGTTGCAAACAGTGCTGCGGGTGAAAAACGCGTTAGTCTTGCGTGGTCAGTTGCCCGACACCGGCTCGATGAGCGCGGAAATGAGCGTATCAAGCGAGTCCCGCATTGCGTCATGCCCTTCCCGGATGTTGAGCAATTGTTCGATCGAAAGCGAATATGCGACTGACTGCAGGACGATTGTCGTCGCAGCAGCCGGTAGTCTGGGAGTGATGCCCTGGATTTGCAGGTGGCGTTCAAGCGCGAGCGCGAGGCATTTGCGAAATTCTTCCGAATATTGCTTGAACGCCTCTCTGACCAATTCGTGCCGACTTGCCAGTGCAAAGAATTCGAGGGTCGTCGCTGCCGCGCTGCTTCCCAGATTCCAGATGACCTTTAGCGGATCATCGGATGCCAGCGCCTTTGCAAGCCATTCACGAGTGCGGCTGCTGTCGCGCTCGAGCACTGCGACGAACAGGTCCTCGATGGTGCCAAAATAATAGTGCACGATATGTCGCCGCAGGCCGACCAATTCGGCTAGCCGACGCGCTGTGACTGCGGTTGCACCTTCGCTTCTCAGGATTTGCGCAGCCGCGTCGATCAGCTGCGCCCGCGTCGCTGAGTTTTCGGCGCCCAAGCGTCGTTTCGCGGCCAAGACGGTATTCCCTCACGATAGAATTGGAATTGGGCTCTTCCACCCGGATAAGTATCGAGGCACGGGACAGACTGCTGGTCGGCAGGCTATCATAGTGATAGCATGGGCTGCTGGAATAGTCAGGTCAAGCCACAAGGCGGGTAAGACCAGCGCCTGGATCGGGCCGCAATCGGGAGAGCGATCATCACATTGGTATCGGACACAAGCATTCCCGCGCCAACCACGGATATGACGCAAGCTCTGGCCGATCTGGAGGCGCATGGTCTGGCCATCATCCCCGACGTTCTGGCTGGCGAAACTCTCGATCGCACAAGGGACGCGCTTTACCGTGCAGCTGAATCGGACCAGCAGCGGGGACGCGAGCAGCGCAACCCGCTTGATTATGCGTATGATGTCACAAATCAGCGCGTCGCCAATGTCCTTAGCCGCGACCCCTTGTTCGAGGACCTGGCGTTCCATTCGCTTGCCGTGGAATTGGTGAAGGCGGTCCTTGGCTGGCCTGCCCTACTCGGTAACATTTCGGCGAACATCACCGGACCAGGCGGCGGTGAAATCAGGCTGCATGCCGATCAACTTTTCGTAAGCGAGCCATGGCCTGATCGGCCGCAGGGGCTGAACGTCTGCTGGTGCCTGGATGAGTTCACCGAAGAAAACGGGGCGACCCGCTGCGTTCCCCACAGCCACAAACTCAACCGCCCCCCTCAGGCGGAGGATGCCGATCTGCCGACAGTAGCCATTGAAGCGCCCGCCGGCTCCGCAATCGTGTTCGAAAGCCGTGTCTGGCACAAGACTGGTTTCAATCGGACAGCCGATCAGACACGCGCAGGCGTATTCGCATGGTACTCGCGCAACATTTATCGAACCCAGGAGAATTGGTTCTTATCGCTCAAACCGGAGATCCGGCAATTTGCGACTGAAGAAATGCTGGTCTTGCTTGGTTGTCAGACCGAAGGGTTTGGTGTGATGAACGGCGCTTCACCGGTCTAGGTGATGGGTTCCTTGCCTCT
>JAQWKP010000115.1 GCA_029247785.1 Novosphingobium sp. | reverse complement strand
GTCCTTCACGACCTTCTCGGCAGGCCTTTTGGCGCTTTTGGATTTTGGTCTCATCTTCGTTCCTTCGTCACTACGAAGAGACCAAAACACTCCTTAACTCACAACCCCGATCTGGTGACATAGGCGCTGACGGGGAACACTTAGTAAACTGAGGTAGTGAACCACTTGCCCGCCAGGTCTTCTTCGAATCCGCGGAAGGACTGGTCGTGCGTGTTATGCGCGGGTAGGCTCTTGTCTGGATAGTCCGGGCGGCGAAGCCCGGTGTTGGTGGAGGAAGCGCATGAAAGACGAATCGGCCTTCGCCGATCTGGCGTTCGAGGACGTCGAAATCCCGAGTACGATGGATTACCAGACTGTCGATCCCGCGCGGATTCCGGCAGATGCCTATACCTCGGAAACCTACGCGAAAATTGAGAACGAGAAGCTGTGGGGCATGGTGTGGCAGGCAGCCTGTCGTATCGAGGAAATTCCCGAGATCGGCGACTATGTCACTTACGACATTATGGATGAATCGATCATCCTTGTGCGCACTGGCGAGGACAGCATCAAGGCCTATTACAATGTCTGCCAGCATCGCGGCAGGCGACTGACCGAAGGCGCGGGCAATGCACGCCAATTTGTCTGCGGCTTCCATGGCTGGCGGTGGAAGATCACTGGCGAATCGACCTTCGTCAACGATCGCAAAGGTTATGGCGACTGCCTCACCGATGAGAACACGGCGCTCGAAACCGTCCATTGCGACACATGGGGAGGCTGGGTTTGGATCAACATGGATCCGGATTGCGAGCCGCTGCTCGATTATCTCCAACCCGCTGCAAGGCTGTTGGGGCCCTATGAGCTCGACAAGATGCGCTATCGTTGGCGGCAGTGGCTATATTTTCCGTGCAACTGGAAGACGGCGCTGGAAGCCTTCAACGAAAGCCACCACGCGGCGATCACCCATCCCCAGCTCAGCAAATGGGGCGGGACAAGCTTTTACACCTGCTGGTCGGAAGGCAAGCACGCCTGGCACGGGCCGGGCGTCAGCGATGGCCCGTGGCGCGCCGGCGGCAAGACCGTGGATTTCGAAGACAACCGTCAGGAAGTCACCTGGGATGCCCGCAAGATGGTCGCCGAGCAGCTCCATGCGATCATGGAAGGGGTCAATAGTTGCACCACCGACACTTTTCTCAACGCCGCTGACCGGCTGGTCGATGAATTGCCTGAAGGAACAGAACCCGGGGCGGTGATGGCGCATCTCAGCCAGTCGGCCATGGCCGACGATGCAGCACGAGGCGTGGACTGGCCCCAGATCGATCCCGCGCATCAGCTGGAGGCGGGGCATGATTGGCACATCTTTCCCAATAACGTGATCCTGCACGGGATCAGCTTTGCGCTGTGCTACCGCTCGCGGCCCAATGGTTCGGACCCCAACAGCTGCATCTTCGAGGTCTATGTGCTCGAACGCTATCCCGAAGGGCAGGAACCCAAGACAGAATGGGACTTCGTGCCCGATCCAGCTGATAAACGCTGGCCCGAAGTGCTGCAGCAGGATTTCGCCAATATGCCGGAAGTCCAGCGCGGGATGAAATCGCGCGGCTTCAAAGGCGCGCGGCCCAATCCGCGCCAGGAAGTGGCGGTGCTCCACTTCCACAAGACGCTATCCGAATATATCGGGCTCGGGGCTCCAGAACCGATTGAATAGGGCGTAGGGCGGAGGAGAAGAACGATGGAAGCGCCGCAAGTCGGGCTTGGTTGCGCGACACTGTTTGCTGCAGGACTGGTCGATCTGATCGAGGTTGCGGCGCGTCACCAGTTTGCCACGATCACCGTTCGACCCGCCTCGTTCCTCGACGCGATCGGGAGCGGCGAGAGCGAGCAGGGCCTGAGGCGGCGGCTCGGCGATGCAGGCATTGCTGTCAGGGTGATCGACGGATTGTCCCGCGCATTGCCCGGCGAATGGCTGCTCGACCCGGATGATCCGAAGCTGAGCCACCTGCCGCGTGAAGTTTTCAACCCACCCAGCGAGGAAGACTGCCTGCGCGCTGCCGAAGCGCTTGAAGCGCCGCTGCTGAGCGTCGCCCATTTCGGCCATGCGCCGGTTCCGGCGGAGCAATTGGTTGACGTGGTTGGCGCGCTCTGCCGCCGAGCCGCAGCAAGAGGGATCGGCATCACACTCGAATTCGTTCCTGGAACCGGCATGTCTGATGTCACCACCACGGACTGGATAGTTCGTTCTTGCGGTGAGCCCAATTGCGGCGTGCTGCTTGATCCGTGGCACTGGTCACGCTCTGGCGGAACTCTGGATGACGTGCGCAAGCTTGCACCCGGTGCGCTCAACGCCCTGCAGCTGTGCGACCGCATCCCGGAGCTCGCAGGGACGCCCTATACGCCGATGAGTGGCCGCGATATGCCCGGCGAGGGAGAACTTCCTCTATATGAACTGGTCGAGGCGGCGCTGGCCAACTCGCCTGGGATCACGATCGAGGCCGAAGTCATCAATGCTGGGCTCAACGCAATGAGCTTTGATGATGCGGCGGCCTCACTTGCCAAGGCGGTCGCGACTTGGCGCGCCGGCTACGGTACCTGAAAAATCACTAAATCTCAACGGATGGCGGAACAGTAATGGCGCAAACAGACGAGACTTTCGATTTTGTAATTGTCGGCAGCGGCGGCGGCTCGATGTGCGCGGCGCTGGCGGTCAAAGCGGCTGGCATGGAGCCGTTAATCCTCGAAAAGACCGATTTGTTCGGCGGGACAACGGCGAAGTCAGGCGGGATCATGTGGATCCCGAACAATCGCTTCCTGAAAGAAGCAGGAATCGAAGACAGCACCGAGCAATCGATGACCTATATGGATGCCGTGGTTGGCGATCATAACGATACACCCGGTGCAACGCGTGAGCGGCGGCTGGCCTATATCACCCGGGCTCCACAGATGGTCGATTTCCTGGTAGATCAGGACATCAAGCTGAAGCGACACCACTATTGGCCGGACTATTACAGCAGTGCGCCCGGTGCGGTGGAGACTGGACGTACTGTCTTCGCCGAATTGTTCGACGGATCTGTATTGGGCAAGGACTTCGGGAATTTGCGGCCCAATTTCGTGCCGGTTCCGGTCAAGTCGGAGGAAGCCTGGGAGATCGGGCTCTACAAGACCACCTGGCTCGGCAAGCTGACTCTAGCCAAGGTTGCTCTGCGCATGGTCACGGCGAAGCTGACCGGCAAGAAATGGCTTGGCAGCGGTGCGGCGCTGCAGGGGCGGATGTATCATAAGGCGCTCCAGGCCGGTGTCGATATGCGCCGCAAAGCTGGCGTCGAGCGCTTGCTGACCGATGACAGTGGCCGGGTCATCGGCGTCGCCACGCGGATCGATGGCGAGGAACGGACGATCCATGCGCGCTACGGCGTGCTGGTCAATGCCGGTGGGTTCGCCCGAAACCAGGAAATGCGCGACAAGTACCAACCGGGCACCTCTGCTAATTGGAGCGCGACCAGTCCGGGCGATACCGGAGAAATGATTCAGGAGATGATGCGGCTTGGGGCAGGTGTCGCCCAGATGGATGAGATGGTCGGCAATCAGGCTGCTTTCCCGCCGGAGAATGCCGATGGCATCGCCCTGGTTGTTTCAGAGATCGCCAAACCCAATTCGATGGTCGTCGACCAATCGGGTGAGCGCTATATCAACGAGACCCAGTCCTACATGTCGTTCTGCCAGGGCATGCTGGCGCGTAACAAAAGCGTGCCTGCTGTGCCTAGCTGGCTGGTCTATGACAGCCAGTACAACAGCAAATACATGGTCACTGGCACCATGCCGGGGTCGAAAAAACCGGCATCCTGGTTGGGCGAGGGCTGGCTGAAAAAGGGCAATACGATCGAGGAACTGGCGAGCAAGTGCGACATTGATCCGGGCACGCTCAAGGCCTCGGTGGAGCGCTTCAATGGCTTCGCCCGCAAAGGTGTTGACGAGGATTTCGAGCGGGGCGGCACGGCCTATGACCGTTTCCTTGGCGACAAGGGCAATTCACCTTCGCCGTCGATGGGGCCAGTCGAGAAGGGACCGTTCTTCGCCTATCAATTCTACCCCGGCGATGTCGGCACCTATGGTGGGGTGATCACTGACACCGATGCCAGGGTGCTACGCGAGGATGGTTCGGTGATCGATGGCCTCTATGCGACTGGCATCTCTACGGCCAGTGTCATGGGCCGGGCCTACCCCGGTGCAGGGGCGAGTGTCGGGCCGAGTTTTGTCTGGGGCTATGTTGCGGCGACGCATGCGATGGAACAGGCCGCCGGATAACGGTGGAATTCGAGAGGAGAGGGACCCGGTGAAGTTCAAGCGCAGGGAATTCATGCTTGCATCCGGCGCGCTGGCGGCGGGTGGGGCGAGCATACCCGGTTCCGGGCTCGCTGCGACGGGCAGGGCAGCGGAGGACGGCTATTTCTTCTCCGCAGCGAACCCCATCGCCAATCGCGATCAGCAGCACCTGGAGGCGCTGGCGGTCGAACTGTTTGCACGGCCCGATGTCATCGCCGCCCGCAAACGCACCCGCGCCGAATTCGCGCGGGTAACTAGCCACACGGTGAGCCCGGAAGTCTGGGCGATGCTTGACGATTGGGTTGCCAGCTACTGCTTCCGCTCGATCCAGATGGCGGTCAACTCGGATGCCGACCATCCCCGGGTGATGCGGGTCTATAATCCGGCGGGCAAATGGCTGGGTAATGACGTGCCGGAATCGCGCTGGGGCATGGAGAACCCGAACAATTGCTATCGAATCATCCCGATGGCGCAAGGCGGGCGCTATGTCGTGCGCGGCCAAGTGCAGGACAATCCGCCCTCGCACAGCTCCTATGTGCTGGTCGCCGACACCAACAGCTCGGTGACCGAGGGGCTACTGGAATTCAACGATCTGGACGTTGGGGCAGACGGCACGTTTGCCATCACGCTTGACGAGACGCCAGCGGGCGACCGCAAGAACCACATCCAGCTCACGCCCTTTGCGCGCTACCTGTTCAACCGCGATACGATGGGCGATTGGATGCAGACACCGCATGCGCTGAGGGTTGAGCGGCTCAATCCACCGACGCGCGCGCCGCTTACCATGGATGAGCTTGCGGACCGTGCTTCGCGTGTCATGCATGATGGCGTCGCGCAAATGTATTACTGGCAGAGAAGCACGGTGAATCAGCCCGCCGCGACCTTCAGGCAGCCGCAACTGACCGGGCCTGCGGGCGGACTTCTGACCCAGATGTCCAGCTCAGGCTGGGTGAAGCTGGCCGATGACGAGGCCTTGGTTGTGACGTGTGATCCGGTCGAGGCGGATTATTTCAGCGCTGTCCTATACGATATGTGGGGTCGCAGCCTCGAATATCGCGATCACTTCACCAGTCTCAACAACGCGCAAATGGCACCGGACGATGACGGACGTTTCACTTTCGTGTTCGCATCTGGCGATCCGGGTGTGCACAACTGGCTGGAGACGATGGGTCAGCATGAGCTGCTTGTCACCTTTCGTTGGCAGGGCATTTCTCCTGCAACTGTGAGATCGCCTGCAATCACTTCGCGCCGAGTAAAGCTTGCCGACCTGGAAGCGGCGCTTCCAGCAGGCGTTCGCAAGGTATCGGCGAAGCCGCGCGCCAAGCTGCTGGCTACCCGGCAGCGGACCTATGACCGGCGGTTCATCGAGGTCTGAGCGATCCTATTCGAACTCGCGGACGACCTGAGTCAGCGATTGGCGTGCATCGCCGAACAGCATGCGCGTATTCTCCTTGAAGAATAGCGGATTGTCGATTCCGGCAAAGCCCGAGGCCATGGAGCGCTTGAGCACGAATACGGTCTTCGCCTGGTCGACACTGATGATCGGCATGCCGTAGATTGGGCTGTCCTCAATCTCCTTGGCGGCCGGATTGACCACATCATTGGCGCCAATGACGATCGCGACATCCATATTCGGCATGCGCGTGTTGATTTCGTCCATTTCCAGCAGCAAGTCGTATGACACGTCGGCTTCGGCCAGCAGCACATTCATGTGACCGGGCATGCGGCCCGCGACCGGGTGGATGCCATAGACCACTTCGCATCCGTTTTCCTCGAGCAGTTCCTGCAATTCCTTGACGACGTGCTGGGCTTGCGCAACCGCCATGCCATAGCCGGGAACGATCACGACACTGCTCGCGGCCTCGAGGATGAAATAGGCGTCCTGTGCCTCGATCGGATTGATCTCGCCTTCGATTGTTGTCGTGCTGGTCTTGACCGTGCCGAAACCGCTGAACAGCACATTGGCGAGGCTGCGGTTCATCGCCTTGCACATGATCTGCGTCAGGATAATCCCGGATGCTCCGACCAGTGAACCGGAGACGATCAGGATGATATTGTTGACCGCAAAGCCCGCTGCGCAGGCTGCGAGCCCGGAGTAGGAATTGAGCAGCGATATCACCACCGGCATGTCGCCGCCGCCGATCGGCATGACTGCCATCACGCCGAAGATGAAGGATAGCGCGATCAATGCGTAGAGCAGTTCGGCATTGGCCTGATCGGTGATGAAGACGGCAGCCACGGCGAGGATCGTCAGCACCAGCAAACCGTTGACGAATTGTTGACCGGCGAATTGCAGCGGCTTGCTGGAGATTGTCTCGGACAGCTTGCCCCAGGCAACCATGCTGCCGGTAAAGGTCAGCCCGCCGATCAGGATCGAAAGGGCAACGGTCACCAGCGTAAAGGTTGCGTGATCGGCCTCGTAGAGCACAGCCCAGCCGACCAGCAAGCTGGCAAGCCCGCCGAAGCCGTTGAACAGGGCTACCATCTCCGGCATCGCCGTCATCGCGATGAGCCGCGCGCCCAGCAGGCCGATCACCGCGCCGATTGCAACACCTAGTGCGATCCAGCGGAAATCGACGATCCCCTGGTCGAGCAATGTCACCACCACTGCAATCAACATGCCGCAGGCGCTGATGAAATTGCCTCGCCTTGCGGTCGCCGCCGAGCCGAGCTGCTTCAATCCGAAGATGAACAGCACCGCCGAGACGACATAGGCAAGGTTGATGAGGAGGAGGGTATTCACTTACCGTCCTCCTTCTTCTTGAACATTGCCAGCATGCGGTCCGTCACCAGATAGCCGCCGACGACATTGATCGTCGCCAAGGCAACGGCACCGACCCCCAGCACCGTGGCGAGCTGGCCGAAGCCTCCGCCCGCCGAGCCGATCGCGCCGACCAGGGTGATGCCCGAAATGGCGTTAGACCCTGACATCAGCGGCGTATGCAGCGTCGAGGGCACCTTACTGATCAGCTCGAAGCCGAGGAAGATCGAGAGCATCAGAATGAAAGTGAGAAAAACCGGGTCCATGCCTTGCCCTTCAGCTGCGCAATTGTCGGATCGTCTCGTTGACGATCTCGCCGCCGTGAGTGATCACGCAGCCCTTGAGAATATCGTCATCGAGGTCGAGACGAAGCTCTTTTGCTTCCTCGTCCCAGAACTCGTCGAGCAGGTTGAACAGGTTCGCCGAATACATCTGGCTGGCATCGCGGGCGACGAAATTGGCCCAATTGCCGTCTCCGATTATGGTGACGCCGCCGACCTGGACCGTCTCACCGGCGATCGAGCCTTCGACATTGCCACCACTTTCAGCCGCCATGTCGACGATCACGCTTCCGGCCCGCATTGAAGCTACCATCTCGGCGGTGACCAGCACCGGCGGCTTGCGTCCGAACAGCTGCGCAGTGGTGATGACGATATCGGATTCGGCGATCTGCTTCGCCTGACCCTGCTTTTGCAATTCGAGCTGTTCGGGGGTCAGTTGGACTGCATAGCCGTCCTTGGTCGAGCCGGTCTCACCGAGGTCGATCTCAAGGAATTTCCCGCCCAGCGAGCTGACCTGCTCGGCGACCTCGCTGCGCGTGTCGAAGGCGACGACCTTTGCACCCAGCCGTTTGGCGGTGGCGATCGCCTGCAATCCGGCAACGCCCGCGCCGATCACGAAGATGGTGGCCGGTTTCAGCGTACCGGCAGGGGTCATCATCATCGGCAGGATGGTGGGTGCCGCAGTAGTCGCCTTGAGCACCATGACGTATCCGGCGAGACTGCCTTGCGAGCTGAGAGCGTCCATCTTCTGGGCGCGGGTGGAACGCGGGATCATCTCCATGCTGATTGCTGACACGTTCTGGCGGGCCAGCGCGTCGATAAGTTCGGGCTCGTTGAACGGGTCGAGATAGCTGACATGCACCGCGCCGGATTTGAGCGCGGGAACCTCGTCAAGCGAGGGTCTGGTCAAGCGCAGGATAACGTCGGCACCTGCAAGGATAGCTGAGCGTTCCGCGCGGACTGTGGCTCCGGCCTCGGCATAGTCCTCATCGGAAAAGCCCGCTCTCAGCCCACAACCAGCTTCCACCAACACTTCTGCACCGAGCCGAACCAGCTTTTTCGCATCCGCCGGGATCATCGGCGCGCGATTTTCCTGCGGCTGCGCTTCTTTGAGGACGCCTAGTTGCATAGCTCCCTTCGCCTTGCTGTTACCGCTTTGGGCACCGCCCTGACGGGCACCTGCTGCGATTCCATGGTAGCGCAGCAAACTCAACCCCAAGCTAGGTGGTCATCAACGGGCATTGTGTGTTGGAACTCAATCGAAAGTCCGGGAAACTCAATCCAAAGTCCGGCGATATCGCAGCATGGCGATGGTACAGACGACCGTAGTGAACAAAGTCATCGCCAACAGCGGATAGACGATATCGCCGATCGATACGCCCTTTAGCATCACCCCACGCACCACCCGCAGGAAGTGGGTGAGCGGCAGCACCTCTCCGATCACTTGCGCCCATCCGGGCATGCCGCGGAATGGGAACATGAAGCCGGACAGCAGGATCGAAGGCAAAAAGAAGAACACGGTCATCTGCATCGCCTGCATTTGCGTCGCGGCGATGGTCGAAAAGGTGAAGCCGACCGCAAGGTTGGCGATGACAAATATTACAAGGCCGAGCATCAGCAACGCCATATTTCCGGCAAAGGGCACCGCGAACAGGAAACGCGCGGCGATCAGAATTACGAGTGTTTGGACCGCGCCGACCACCAGATAGGGCGCGATCTTGCCGACCATCACTTCGAAAGGCCTTGCTGGCATGGCGAGCAGGTTCTCCATGGTGCCGCGTTCGGCCTCGCGGGTCATGGCGATGCCGGTGATCATCACCAGAGTCAGGGTGAGGATCACGCCAAGCAAGCCCGGCACAATATTATATTGAGTGATCCCCTCGGGATTGAACTTGCGATGGACGACCAGCTCGAACGGCTGCTGGCCCGGTCGCAGGCCTGCCAGCGGTCCCTTGAGATCGTGGCGCAGCGCGCTGGCAAATATCGCATCGGCCTGCCCAAGCGCATTGGCGGCAACCGAGGGGTCGGTGGCATCGGCCTCGACCAGCAATTGCGGACGCCTTGCCGCGATCAGGTCGGCAGTAAAACCGGGGGGAATGGTGACGACGAAGGCGACATCGCCGCGCGCCAACAGGTGCTGACCCTGTCGCGGATCGTTGCCTTGCTCGACAAGGTCGAAATAGTCACTGTTTTCAAGGCCCTTGAGCAGGCTGCGCACGATTGGCGTGCTTTCCGCCGCATAGACCGCCGTTGGTAAATGCTTGGGATTGGTGTTGATTGCATAGCCGAACAGCACCAGCTGCAGGATCGGCACGCCCAGCATCAGCGCGAATGTGAAGCGGTCGCGCCGCATCTGGGCGAATTCCTTGATGAAGATCGCCAGCACGCGGCCTGAAAAGCCGGAGCCGATCATGCGTGCTGCCTCTCGTCGACGCCCGCCTCGTGAGTCATGGCGATGAAAGCGTCTTCGAGCGTGGGGCGAACTTCCTGCCATTCGACGTCGGGCGCGGCAGCCTGGGTGACGGCACTTTCGATCAGGACGCGCTGGGTGCCGCTAACATGCAGGGCCGAGCCAAAATAGGCGATGTGCTCGATGCCGGGCCTTCCTTCGAGCTCCGCTGAAAGCGCACGCACGCCCTTTCCTTCGGCGCGAAAAGTGACGAGGCCGGATCGCGCGACGATGTCCCGTGCCGTGCCCTGCGTCACCAGCTCGCCATTGGCGAGATAGACGATGTGGTCGCAGCGTTCGGCTTCATCCATGTAATGGGTCGAGACCAGCGCGGTGACGCCGCGCTCGCTGGTGATGCGGTGGATCTCATCCCAGAAATCACGCCTGGCCTGGGGGTCGACCCCGGCGGTCGGCTCGTCGAGCAGTAGCAGCTCAGGCTCATGCATGGTGACGGCAGCAAGCGCGAGGCGCTGCTTCCACCCGCCCGACAAATTGCCTGCGAGCTGGTGCTGGCGGCTGGCCAAACCAAGCTCATCAAGCGTCGTGTCGACTGTTCCGGCGAGGTCGCCGAGCTGGTAGAGCCTAGCAACAAATTCCAGGTTCTCGCGGATTGTCAGGTCGGTCCAGAACGAGAATTTTTGCGTCATGTAACCAGCGCGCAGCTTGATCTTATCGGCCTCGGTGAGGATGTCGAAGCCAAGGCAGCTCCCGCTTCCCGCCGTCGGCCGCAGCAGACCGCAGATCATGCGGATGGTGGTCGTCTTGCCCGAGCCGTTGGGGCCCAGAAAACCCCAGACCTGTCCGCGCGGCATGGCAAGGTCGACCCCGTTTACCGCAAGCTTGTCACCGAACGCCTTGGTCAGTCCCTTCACATCGATCGCAAATTCGCTCATTTCCGCGTGACGTCGACCGGCAGGCCGGGCCTCAGCTTCGAACCCGCTGGCAGTCTGGCTTCGACAAGAAACACGAGCTTGTCGCGCGATCCCTCGGAATAGATCACAGGCGGAGTGAATTCGGCTTCGCTGGCGATGAAGCTGATTGTACCGGTCACGGGGTCAGCAAGCCCGTCAGCCGAAACCGAAACCTTGCCGCCGATTGCGTAGTTCGGGAGCCCCTGCTGCCCGACGAAGAAACGGACCTTCAGCCCGTCCTTTGGCAACAGCGCCAATACGGGGCTGCCCGCGGGTGCGAATTCGCCGGGTTCGAGGAAAGTCTCGCTGACATTGCCGGCAAGCTGTGCGCGAATGGTGCGCTGCCGGAGGTCATAGGAGGCCGAGTTGCGGGCCGCGCGGGCACCTGCGACATTGGCCGCAGCCGCCTCGCGCCGACCTGCCCGTGCAGCAAGGCGGGCAATGCGGATCTGTTCTTGCGCCGATGCGACGCGGGCCTGAGCTGTCGCAAAATTCGCTTTTGCCTGATCGCCGCGCTGGCGCGATTCGATGCCTTCTTCTACCAGCGACAGGATTCGGTTCTGATCTGCGCGCGCCAATGTCAGGCCGGCCTGAGCCTCTTTGAGCTGCGCTTCGAGAGCGCGGATTTCGGGAGCTCTTGCGCCTTTAGCGATGTCCCTTGCCTCGGCCTGTGCCTGCTCGACGCGGCTGCCGGCCGCTGCGCTGGCGGCTTCCTGCCGTTCGCTGTCGAGAGTGAACAATATGTCGCCTGCAGCGACCTTGTTGCCTTCCCCGGCGGGACGAGAGACGATCCATCCCGATTGCGGTGCGGCGACATAGACCCATTCGGCCTCGACATAGCCGACATGGCTATTCTCTTCAGAGCCTGAGCAGCCGGACAGCGCGGCAGTCAGGAGCAACAACAATGGCAGTAGAGCGCGGTGGTTCATGCGATCATCCCGGTGGTGCAACATGCATCAGCCGATGACAGTTTGCCCATGTTGATCCTATGAGGCGAGCGGCGACGGGACAAGGTCCGGCATTACCAGTCCGAATCCGCTGTTAAGGCGGCGCTGCTTGCGGCAGTCTCGCGCCCATCGCACGGAAGAAGAGATTATCGAATGGGGAAGACCGAATGACGCTGATACGCCGCCTGATCCTGACCGGGCTTGGCCTGCTGTGCCTCGCCTCTTGCAGCATGTCGGGGGAGGATGACGGGGTGGGAACGGGCGACGACTGGCTCAACACCGGCGGCGGCTATGATGAAAGCGGTTACAGTCGGCTCGACCAGATCGATACCGGCAATATTGGCGAGCTGGGCCTAGCCTGGTCGCTCGATCTCGAAGGTGAGCAGACGCTTGAGGCGACGCCGTTGGCGGTGGACGGTGTGCTCTATTTCACTGGCAGCCTGTCGAAGGTCTATGCCGTCGATGGGGCGAGCGGGGCGGTGTTGTGGACCCATGATCCCGAGGTGTGGAAGCACGATCCAGAGCGGATGAATTACATCTTCGGCGCCAATCGCGGCGCGGCCTATGCCGATGGACGGGTGTTTGTTGGCACGCTGGACGGACGGCTGCTTGGGCTCGACGCGGCGACTGGCAGGCTGGAGTGGAGCGCCGACACGCTGCCGGACGATAGCTTTTACACATCGACCGGGGCGCCGCGGGTCTTTGCCGGCAAGGTCATCATCGGCAATGGCGGCGGCGATTTCGGCGAGCGTGGCTATGTCACGGCCTATGACCAGAAAGGCGGCAAGCAGCTTTGGCGCTTCTATACGGTCCCGGGCTCACCCGAGCAGAACAAGGGCGACGCCGCCATGGAAATGGCCGCCGAGACCTGGAACGGCGAATATTGGAAAACCGGCACGGGCGGCACGGTGTGGAATGGCATGACCTATGATCCGGAGCTGGGCCAGATCTATCTCGGCACCGGTAATTCGGGGCCCTACGATCCCGAAGTGCGCAGCCCCGGCGGCGGTGACAACCTATTCCTCGCCTCGATCGTCGCGCTTGATGCGGAGACCGGAAAATACATCTGGCACTATCAGGTCAATCCGCGTGAGGCGTGGGACTACAAGGCGACGATGAACATGATTGCCGGAACGCTGGAGATCGATGGCAAGTCCCGCAAGGTGCTGATGCAGGCTCCGACCAACGGCTTTTTCTATGTGCTTGACCGCGAGACCGGGAAGCTGATCTCGGCGGAAAAGACCGGCAAGGTGACATGGGCCGAGCGGATCGATCTTGAGACGGGTCGCCCGGTCGAGGCACCGAACATTCGCTACGAAACGGGCAGATCGGTGCTGTGGCCGAGCATGATGGGCACGCATAATTGGCAGGCGATGTCGTTCAGCCCCAAAACCGGGCTGGTCTACATCCCCTATATGCAGCTCGGCATCTTCTATGAGAAGAACCAGGCCGAGAGTGCAGCCTCCTACGCGGCGCTGAGTTTCGGCGCAGTGCGCGAAGATGAGGAGGACAACAAGGGCGCGCTGCTCGCCTGGGACCCGGTGGCGCAGGAGGCCCGCTGGAAAGTACCGCATGATTTGTTCTGGAACGGCGGCACGCTGGCGACGGCAGGCAATCTCGTATTCCAGGGCACGGCAGACGGCACTTTCGCGGCCTATGATGCCGAGAACGGCAAGCCTTTGTGGCGCTTCGATGCGGGGCACGGCATCATCGCTGCGCCGATGAGCTTCACTTCGGGAGGCAAGCAATATGTCTCGGTGCTGGTCGGCTATGGCGGGGCATGGGGCGAGGTCGTCAACGCCGGCTGGAAGTACGGCGCCCAGCCGCGCAGGCTTCTGACTTTTGCGATAGGCGGGACGGCCAAACTGCCTCAAGGCTTGCCGCGCGACATGAAAGTGCACGCCCTGGATGATCCGGCGCTAGTGCTCGCTCCTGAGGATATCGCGGCTGGCGAGATTGGCTTCATGACCAATTGTGCAGGCTGTCACGGCAAGAACCTCGTCGCGACCGGTTCGACCGGACCAGACCTGCGTGAAACGCCGCTGGCTCTCCAATTCGATGATTTTTGGCGGACCGTTCATGACGGCGCGCTGGCCGAACGCGGCATGCCGCGTTTCGATGCGCTGACTAAGGAGCAGGCGCGCCAGATCCACGCCTATATTCGCGCCGGGGCAAGGGCAGTGCTGCGCGGGGAAGACCAGACGGGGCAAGCGCCGTCAGGCGGGCGAAATTGACCGCCTGGCAGCTACGCCGCGAAACTCGCCCATCGCCTGTTCCGCACCGACCGGCTGGCCTTTCCAGTGACCCTGGAAATCCGCCTCTTCATCAGCCGTATTGGCGAATACGTCGAGGCTGAGCAATTGACGCAAGCGCGGCGAGAATGTCGCCTGGAGCTCTGAGGGGATCGCCGCCGTCCAGTTGATCATCGGCCGCAGGAAACTGGCGGAATAATAGGCGAACAGCAGCGCTCGTTCCTCATCCGCCGTCTGATTGGTGCCCGAGGTGTGCCACAGCCTGCCATCCATGACGATGATCGAGCCTGCCGGAGCCTCGAACGGGACCAGCAGCTCGGCCGCATTCTCGGGAATATCGGCCTGCAAGCGCCATTCATGGCTGCCGGGAATATAGAGCGTCGCGCCATTCTCCTTGTGTACATCGCTCAGGCACCACACGACATTGACCGACCATGGGTAGAGCCACGGTTCGGGCAGGATGAAGGCAAGGTCTGAATGCAGCATCATCGATTGGCTGCCGGGCAGGGCGATATTGGCGGTGCAATTGGCGACAATCACCTCTTGGCCGACTACCGCGCTTGCCAGCTCAAGCGCGGTATCATTCTCAATAAGATCGCGAAACAGCTCGTCTGATTGCAGCGGCGTGAGCACCCGCACCATGCTTGGATTGGGATCGAGCCCCGGCAAATGGCAGGAATAGCCTTCCTCAGCATTGCTCCGAGCGATCGACCATAGCCGCGATGCGGCATCGGCAGCCATGTCGCGGGAAATCACGCCGGGAACGACGCACCAGCCGTCACTAGCGAGCTTGGCATTGATGTCATCCGCCATCGGCTCGCCAGCCCCGGTCAGTTGAGTAATACGTGAAGCGGTCCAGGCCCCCGGCTGATCAGCCCGCCGCTCAGTTTGGCCGGCGGCATCGACGGGTCCCAGCGCATGTTGGGATAGCGGTCGAGCAGCGCATTGATTGCGCCCAACATCTCTTCGCGCGCGACATGCTGGCCGAGGCAGCTATGTGCTCCGGCAGCAAAGGCGAGCGAGCGCTGAACAGGGCGGAACAGATCGAATTTCTCCGGGTTCTCCCAGCGCGCAGGATCGCGGTTGGCCGCGCCCAGGCACAGGTGAATGATCGCGCCTTTCGGGATTTTCGTGCCCTGCAACTCCGTGTCCCTCATCGCCTTTCGGGCGAAGACCGGGTCGTTGGGATACCAGCGCGCACCTTCCAGGATCGCCTTGGCCAGCAGCGAGCGGTCGGCTCGGACTGCCTCGAGTTGCTCGGGATTGTTGAGCAGGCCGAAGGTCGTGATGCCAAGCTGCTTCCAGGTGGTACCGCCGCCTGCAAAGACGATCAGCTTGCAGAAGGATGCAACCTCGCTGACGGTCAGCAGCCGCGTTGTGCCGTCCTCCTCCTTCATCTCGGCCTTGACGAGTCGCGAAATCACGTCGTCGCGTGGTTCGGTCTGGCGCTCCCGAATGACGTTTTCGAGGATCTCGGTAGCGGCCTGCATTTGCTCCATCTTCTCCTGGGGAGGGGTCAGGTGGTTCATTGCGGCGAGAAGACCCTTGCGAAAGTCCAGACCCTCCTGCGCGGAAAGGCCGAAACCGGCGGTTACGGTCTGCATCGGCAGGCGCGCGAAGAGCTGCGAGTTGAGATCGACCGCGTCCTTCCCATCGAACCGCCCGACCAATTCCTCGACGAGACCCGAAATGACATTTTCGCGCCACCAGCCGCTCGCCTGTGCGGGCTGGAAATGCTCTTGAATCAGGTCGCGATAGCGTCGGTGCCCCGAGCCATCCATTGCCAGGATTGTATCGGTGAAAGTCCCCATGTCCTGGTAGTGACCGGAATCGAAATCTTCCTTGCGCGTGAACACCTCGCTAACGCCGGCGAAGCCGAGCACGGAGTAATGTACGGCGCCCTCGATATACATCGTGCCCCTGTCATTCTCGCGGCCGGTGAGCCCGCCGATCCCGCCCTTGTGAACCGGCCCCTGCTTCAGCAGTTCGGCCCAGATCGGGTAGGGATCGTCGACCACCCCGCCGCCATTGCGTTCGGCATCGCCATCGATGTCGAACATGTCGTCCAGGTCGTGCTCGCCCAGCATCTCAGTCATGCATATTGCTCCCAGGGGTGTTCCGTGCGCGTGTGTGTCAATTCAGGCGGCACGATGGTCCAAATTGTGCCGCGCGTCCATCGCAAAGGTAGGAAGGAATTGTCCGGATAGGAAGCCGCGCGCATTGCCGCTTGATCCTGCCCTGCAAATCGACTGGAATAGGCGCGACGATAAGACAATGGCGATCCCGTGGAGAGAGACATGGCCGAGGAAACAAGTGATGCGCCCCTAGCTCCTGCCAAACCCGTGCCGCTAATCGGCGAGGAGTTGATATCCCGGTCGCTGTCTGAGCCGGAATTGCTTGCCCGGCCGCTCGCCTTTTACGAGCAACTTCGGGCGCATTCGCCGGTTCACTATGACGAGAAACTGGGCAAGTACCTCATCACGCGCTTTGAAGACATCTGGGAAGTGCTGCGCGATCCCGTGCTCTATTCGGCCGGTCACGGGTTCCATGATATCTATGGAGACGAGAACCAACGCGAGCTCATCGAGATATTGAAGCGAGATGGCGGCGGGCATTTCCCCGATGCGATCATGAGTGATCCACCTTACCACACCAAAATCCGGCGACTGATGGAGAAGGCCTTCACTGCGCATCGGGTCAAGACGCTGGAGCCCAGGATCACCCGGGTCGTCTCCGAGATTATCGACCGATTTTCCGATGTGGGCAAGGCTGAGGGGATCGAGGATTTTGCGATTCCGCTGACCATAGCCATCATCTGTGAGCAGCTCGGCCTTAAGGACTATGAACCCGCCAATATCCGTCGCTGGTCGATGGCTGTCACTGCACAGATCAGCCACATGCAGACCCGCGACGAATTCCTCGATAATGCCACGGCGATGTGCGACCTGCAGAACTTCCTGATCGCTGAAATCAGGAAGCGGCAGAAACAGCCGCAAGAGGATATGATTACCGATCTTGTGTTCGCCAAGATCGACGAGGATGGTACCGAACTGACCTGGGAGGAACTGGTCTCGCTGGTGCGCGCGACTCTGGTCGGCGGCCATGACACCACTTCGATCGCGCTCGGCAAGATGCTGTTCGTGCTGGCGACAAGGCCGGACATCGCGCGCCAGCTCAGGGACAATCTCGATGACGAGCGGCTGTTCATGCGTTTCGTCGAAGAGATGATGCGCCACCAGTCACCGGTTCGCGGCCTGCCACGCACGGTGATGGAAGATACCGTGCTGAACGGCGTGCACCTTGCCAAGGGCTCAATCATGATCCTGGTTTGGGCCTCGGCAAATGAGGACGCCTATGAGCGCCCGCGAGAATTCGACATGGAGCGACCCAACTTGCAGCGCCACCTGTCATTCGGTGGTGGCACTCACAAATGCA
This sequence comes from Novosphingobium sp., assembly GCA_029247785.1. Taxonomy (GTDB): domain Bacteria; phylum Pseudomonadota; class Alphaproteobacteria; order Sphingomonadales; family Sphingomonadaceae; genus Novosphingobium. The sequence continues at coordinate 730 of JAQWKP010000115.1, read as the reverse complement.
TCGGCATGGCGCTCGCGCGCATGGAGCTAAAAGTGGCCGCCCGGGAAATCCTGCGTCGCCTCGACGATATCGAGCTGACAATCCCACCCGAGGAAGTGCCGTTCAACCCGACGGTTTCGATGCACTCGATCGCTCAACTACCGCTCATATTTTCGCGCAGGTAGCAAGGAATCCACCGGAGAGGAGCCAATCCATGTCACAAGCCGAGCTGTTCACTGAGACAGAATTGGATGAGATGGGGGCTCTGACCTCGGACCTCGTCCATGCAGCGATCGACGCCGGCGATGCCGACAAGGCGCACGGGCTTCTCGATCGGTTGATCCTCGAATCGCGGGGCATCCACGATTCCTACCTGCTCTGGCTCACCGGGATGCAAAGTTTTATCTATCGCGAAATGGGCTTCGAAGCCTTCCAGCGATCCCAGGAGGAGACGTTTGCACACACCGCAAAGGCGTTCACCGATCAGGCCCTGCCGGCAGATGCCTCATTCAGGGATCGCGTCATAGGGCGCTCGGCGATGATGCGCACTCACGCGACGACCCTGGGTGTCGAGGAGGATGAGGAGAAAGTCACTTTCCAGATGACCGAGGGCTGCGCCAGCGGTGCGCGCCTGCTCAACATGGGATTTTATGATGAGGGTCAGGGCGGCGAACTCATCAAGGAAGAGCGTCCACTGACTTTCAATCGCAAGGACTTTCCCGTTTATTGTACCCACTGCGCGCTTCAGCAG
>JAQWKP010000109.1 GCA_029247785.1 Novosphingobium sp. | reverse complement strand
CAAGAAATTGTTTGCCGAGGCCGGCCTGCCGGTGATGGATTCAGTCACCCACATCGTTCCATTGATGGTCGGCGACCCGGTACGGGCCAAGAAAATCAGCGACATCCTGCTCGCCGAATATGGCGTCTACGTCCAGCCGATCAATTTCCCGACCGTTCCGCGCGGATCCGAACGCCTGCGCTTCACCCCCGGCCCGATGCACACCGAGGCGATGATGCAGGATCTCACGGCCGCCCTGGTCGAAATCTGGGAGCGGCTGGAGTTGAGGAAAGCGGCCTGACAAACGTCGGGAATTCGCTGGTCTCCAAGGCTTACAACGCAAGAGGAGTGGCATATGGCAGTCGAAATGGTGGCCCTCAAGAACGGTCCTTTCCAACTCACCGGCGATATCGGCGATCTTTGTCTCAATGACCGGGACGGCAATGCCTATGACCTTTCCGGCAAGCCGAAAGTCTATCTCTGCCGCTGCGGCGCGTCTTCGATGAAGCCTTTCTGCGATGGCCAGCACGCCAAGATCGGCTTCGAGGCGGACGAATCTGCGGGCTGATCTGGATGGGTGCCCGCTGGCGCAACCTGAAGGAACCTGACCGTGCCGTCGATTGACGAGCTTGAGCTCTATAGAATGCCGATCGCGGATGGTGATTTCGGCAGCAATCCCTTCCCTCATTTTGCAGAAGCGCGCAAACGGCATGATTGGCTGGCCGCGAGCGATATTGGCTATGTGCTGACCTCCTACCGCGCGATCGATGAGATTATGCGGCTCGACGAAAAGTTGACAATGCCGGGCGAGGAAATCGTCGACATCATGGGCGCGCGCGGCACCGGCTGGGGCGATTTTGCCATCGAGCAAATGCTGGTCAGCTCCGGTGAACGCCATTCCCGCTTGCGCGGCTCCATGAGTTCCGCCTTCGGACCGGGCAGCGTCAAGCGGTTGCGACCGACCATGCGCGAAACCGTCAGCCAGATATGCGACGAATGGCTGACCAGCGGCAACTTCGACTTCACCGATTTCGCCGCCCAATTTCCCGTCCGGGTCATGTTTGCGCTGGTCGGTACTTCCACCGAGAAGCTGCCGGAGATCATCGAAAAGCTCGAAATCCATGGCGAGAGCTTCAATCTCGAAGTCGAGAAGATGGGGATCATCGAAGATGGCTACCAAACGCTCTGGCGCTTCGTCGACGAACTGATCGCCGAGCGCGGATCCGATGCCGGCCCGAATACTGACAACCGTGACTTGCTCGACACCATGATCGCGGCCAACAGCGGCGGCCAGATCAGCGACAAGGAGCTGCGCCAGCTGCTCATCCTGCTGTTCGCCGCTGGATATGACACTACCAAGAACCTTTTGATCCTACTCATGAATTCCCTGCTCCAGTACCCCGACATCTATCGTCGCTGCGGCGAAGATTTTGCCTATGCCCGAAAGGTTGTGAAGGAGCAGCTGCGCTTCACCACACCTTCCAACACCATGCGCATCGTTACCGAGGGCTTCACTTATCGCGACGTCGAAATCCCCGAAGGCACGATGCTGGTTTTCCCGCTGACGATCTCCGGGCGCGATCCCGAACTGTTCGCCAATCCCATGACATTCGACCCCGACCGGTCGGAAAAGCACCCGACCCAGGCGTTCGGGCGCGGGATGCATATTTGCGTTGGCCAGTTCCTCGCTGTCGCCAATGTCGAGGAAGGCATTCACATCATCGCGCAACGGATGAAGAACCCGCAGCTGGCCGGCGAGGTGACCTGGAAGCCTTTCCCCGGCGTATGGGGGATCACTTCGCTGCCAATTACCTTCGACCCGGTTGAGGCACCCGAACGCGCGGTTGAACCGGCCTAACGCAGGCTCACCACATTGTCCGAAACGGGTTGCACGCGCTCACCGGTGTAGAGGCTCGCCATCGGCTCATCCGTGACATCGATGGCAGCCCCCTGACCAAAACCGTTGAAACCCGTGCGCATCGCTGCGCCATAAGCGCCGAGCATGCCAATCTCGATATGGTCACCCGCGGCGATATCGCCGGGCAGGTAGAATGGCCCTTCCATATAGTCGGCGTCGTCGCAGGTCGGACCGTAGAACGAGAAGGCCTCCAGCTCGCCCGATCGATCCCCCGCCAGGCAAGTTACCGGAAAACGCCAGTCAACACGGGCGGCATCGTGAAGCGCACCATAGGCGCCATCATTGATGAACAGCTCGTTCCCTCGGCGTTTTTCGACCGTGACGATTAGTGAATTATATTCCGCGCACAGCGCCCGGCCCGGCTCGCACCACAGCTCGGCATTGTAAGCGATCGGCAGTTCTTCAAAATGGCGGTGGATGATCGCGAAATAATCTTCCAGCGGCGGCGGTTCCATGTCGGGATAGATCGAAGGGAAGCCCCCGCCAACATTGACCATATCGATCACGACGCTGGCAGCGGCAATCGCTGCACGCACGCGGTCCAGCGCCCGGACAAAGGCGAAGGGTGACATCGCCTGACTGCCGACGTGAAAGCAGATGCCCAGCCAGTCAGCCACCTGGCGAGCGGCCTGAAGCAGCGGCGCGGCATCGGCAAGGTCGATCCCGAATTTTGAAGCCAGGCTCAGCTCGGCATATTCCGAGGATACGCGCAGGCGCACGCATAGACGCAAGTCGGCCGCCGGATTGCCCAATGCATCCGTGGTCGCCGTCACAATCTTGTCGAGCTCTTCCACACTATCCAGGCTGAATGTGCGAACGCCATGCACAAAATAGGCTTCGCGGATCGCGCTGGCAGTCTTGACCGGATGCATGAAGCAGAGCGTGCCGCCTGGCAGCACCGCGCGCACCAGCCGCACCTCGGCGATCGAGGCAACGTCAAAATGGGTGATCCCGGAATCCCACAACACCCGCAGCAATTCAGGCGAGGGATTGGCCTTTACGGCATAGAGCGACTTTCCCGCGAACTTCTCAGCGAAGAAGCGGGCAGCGCGCTCGGCAGCGTGCGGGCGATTGAGAATGATGGCTTCGTCTGGCGCAAGCGCGCGGACTACAGCCGATGCATCAAGATAACTGGACAACTCAAGGGACCCCCAAAGGTTCGTTTCAAAACAGCTGCCTTGCGGTCTGGAAGTCCCCTGGGGCAGCGGAGGGCGGATATAGATTCGTAATCGCGAAGTGCAACCCAAAACAAGCAGACCAATGCATTTTCTGCCAAATCATGCGCCATCCGTGACGGACCGACTTGTCTCCCCGTGATAAGCCAAGGTTACAGAGGTTACACCGTGTAACCTTGGCGGTCTGGACAATTAATACATACACCCAATACGTTAGAAGTTTTTCTCTGCAAAGGTGACACCAGGAGGGCGGGCAATCCCAGAGCCTGAGCTGGTCTCGTCCGGATAGACCGGTCTAGCTCCCTTATGTGCTTGAACCCCCATCATGCCACCATTTCGCATAGTAGGAAAATAGCGTCGCCCAACCGGATTCGGCCAAAGCTCAGCCAAGCCGGTTCTTGAAGTCCTCGTAATCGAAGCGGCGGACGCATTCGAGTTCGTCTGTCTCGCTGTCCCACAGCCAGATCGAGGGCAGCGGCACGCCATTGAAAGTGGTGGCCTTGACCATCGAATAATGCGCCTGGTCGAGAAAGGCGATGCGCTGGCCCGGCTCGGCAGGCACGGGCAACCGATAATCGCCGATCACGTCCCCGGCGAGGCATGAGGGACCACCCAGCCGAACCGCGCCGCCTTCGATATCGTCGTCGCTGGCATCGGTGAAATCCTCAAGCGGCTCTTCCCCCAGCATCGCCGGGCGATAGGGCGCTTCAAGCACATCAGGCATGTGGCAAGTCGCGGAAATATCGGTGATGGCGAGCGGCATGGCGTTCCCATGGGTGTCGAGGATCGTGCCGACCAGGATTCCGGCGTCGAGAGCGACGGCTTCGCCCGGCTCAATGAACACCTGCGCCCCGGTATCATCGGCCGCATCGCTGAGAAACTGCGCCAGCTCCTCGCGCTGATAATCGGCGCGGGTGATATGGTGGCCGCCGCCGAAATTGATCCACTCGAACTGGCCGAAATAGGGTTCGAGATGATCGAACGCCTTGTCCCAGGTGCGCTGAAGCGGCGCGAAATCCTGCTCGCACAATGTGTGCATGTGGAAGCCGTCGATCAGCTCCAGATGCTCGTCCTCAAGCTGATTGATCGGAAAGCCCAGGCGCGAATGCGGCGCGCAGGGATCATAGCGCGGCACTTCGCCTTCGGGATGCAGCGGATTGATGCGCAGGCCCACATCGAAATCGCCGCCCGTGGCGCGCGCCTGTTCGATGATCTGCCGGGCACGGATAATCTGGGCGGGCGAATTGAAGATCACATGATCGGATAGTCGGCAGATTTCTTCCAGCTCGTCGGGCTTGTAGGCGGGCGCATAGGTGGCGATCTCACCATCGTAGAACTCAGATGCCAGCCGCGCTTCCCACAGGCCGGACGCGCAGACGCCGTCGAGATAGTCACCGATGATGGGCGCGACCTTCCACATGGAGAATGCCTTGAGCGCAGCCAGCACCTTTGCCCCCGATTCCTCACCAACCTCGGCAAGAATGCGGCAATTCTCCCGCAACTTCGCCGCATCGACGACAAATGCAGGGCTATCGACGCGGTGAAGATCGAATTCGGGAAATGCGCCCGGATCGCCGGCTTGGGTTTTCATCTGGTTTCCTCACGTCACCCCTGCGAAGGCAGGGGTCCATCAACGCTGGCGCAATCATGGTGCGGTAGCAAGCTGTCGGACCGTCATCTGGATCCCCGCCTGCGCGCGGATGACGAAAATTATTGGCGAACGACTGCTCAAAACCCCAGCGGCCGTTCCAACTCTTCAACCGTCCACGGCAAGCCATGCGCATTCAGCATCTCCATAAACGGATCGGGATCGAATTCTTCAATGTTGAACACACCCTCTCCGCGCCAGACCCCCGACAACATCATCGCCGCGCCGATCATCGCCGGGACGCCGGTGGTGTAGCTCACTGCCTGATTGCCGGTTTCCGCATAGGCTTCCTCGTGGTCGCAGATGTTCTTGATGTAGAATGTCTTCTCGCCTGAGCCATCCAAGGCCTCGCCGGTGGCGATATCGCCGATATTGGTCTTGCCACGGGTGGTCGGACCGAGGCTCGCCGGTTCGGGCAGCACCGCTTTGAGGAACTGCAGCGGGATGATTTCCTTGCCTTCGTAGATCACCGGATCGATCCTTGTCATGCCGACATTCTGCAGCACGGTGAGGTGCTTGATATATTCCTCGCCAAAGGTCATCCAGAAGCGCGCGCGCTCCATTTCGGGTATGAATTTCGCGAGGCTTTCCAGCTCCTCGTGATACATCAGATACATGTTTCTGGGGCCGACGCCTTCGAAGTCAAAACTCTGCCTGACCGACATCGCCGGAGTTTCAACCCATTCGCCGCCCTCCCAATGGCGCGCGAGCGCAGTGACTTCGCGGATATTGATCTCTGGATTGAAATTAGTGGCGAAGGCCTGGCCGTGATCGCCGCCATTGCAATCGAGGATGTCGAGCTGGCGGATCGTCTTGAGCTTGTGCTTCTTCAGCCACATCGCAAACACGCTGGTCACGCCCGGATCGAAGCCGGAGCCGAGGAGCGCCATCAGACCTTTCTCGCGGAATCGGTCATGCAGGTCCCACTGCCAGCGATATTCGAATTTGGCTTCGTCTCGCGGCTCGTAATTGGCGGTGTCGAGATAATCCACGCCGGTTCGCAAGCACCCGTCCATGATCGCCAAATCCTGATAGGGCAGCGCGAGATTGACGACTAGCTTCGGGCGGATCGTTTCGATCAACTCGACCAGCGCCGGTATCTCCTCGGCATCGAGAGCATAGGTCGGCACGGTGACGCCAGTGCGCTGCTTCACCGAAGCCGCGATAGCGTCGCATTTCGCCCTGGTCCGGCTGGCGAGGTGGATCTCCGAGAATATGTCGGGATTCCCAAGACTCACCTGGGCCATCTTGTGTACCGCGACCGAACCCACGCCGCCCGCGCCAATCACCAGAACCCTGCTCAACGCCCGCCTCCCGCGCAATATCCAAGCTGCCGCATATAGAGCGCTTCCATCACATCTCAACCGCAGGGCGCGATGGTTTGACAAGCCGCACAGCCGCGCACACTCTGCCGCCAAGGGTCAGTTACAGGAGGAAAATAATGATCGGCATGGCGATCCTGCAACCGGTGGTCGCGCTGACTGCCTGGACGATGGTGATGTGGCTTTGGCTATATGGCACACGCATCCCGGCGCTGGGTGCAGCAAAGGTCAATCCGGACGATCTGGTGCATGACCCGACCAAGGGGCTCGACCAGGTGCTGCCGCCGCAAGTCCAGTGGAAAGCACATAATTACAATCACCTGCACGAAGCGCCAACGGTGTTCTATGCGGTGGCAATCGTGCTGGCGATTATCGGCCAGGGCGACGGACTCAATGCGCAGATCGCATGGGCCTATGTTGGGCTGCGGGTGGTCCATTCGATCATCCAGGCGACGATCAACAAGGTGCAGCTGCGCTTCATGGTGTTCGCGCTGTCCAGCTTCTGCCTGATTTTCCTGGTTGCACGCGCGGTCATGGCGATGTTCTGAGGGATCACGATCTCACGAACAGGCTCGCCAGCTCGACATGGGTCGACCAGCGGAACTGGCCGACCGGGCGCAATTCGGCGAGCCGATAGCCGCCCGCAACCAGTGTCGCAGCATCGCGCGACCAGCTTGAGGGGTTGCAGCTGACATAGGCGATGCGGCCCACGGTGCTGGCGGCAAGCTGGCGCACCTGCTCCTTCGCTCCGGCTCGCGGCGGGTCGAGCAACACCGCATCGAAGCGGTTCAGCTCGTCGGGCTGAAGCGGATTACGAAACAGGTCGCGGTGCAGCGCATGGACCGGGCGCTGCGCCCTGGCTGCTGCGCTCTTGCAGGCAAGGTGAACCTCGCGAGCGGCTTCCGCAGCAAGAACCTTGGTGTTCGGCCCGTCCAGCGCAAAGGCAAATGTGCCAAGGCCGGCAAACAGGTCCGCGACGCTGGTTGCATCGCCCAGCCACTCGCGTGCGGCGGCGACCAGCACCTTTTCGCCATCCGCTGTGGCCTGCAGGAATGCACCGGGCGGGAACGGTACATCCACGCCGCCAAGTGAGACACTCACTGGCTCGGGCTCCCACAACGGCTCCGCACCATAGCCCTGATCGAGCGTCAGCCGCGCCAGGCCATTGTCCCGCGCGAAACCCAGCATTGCTTCGGTCGCCTCGAGGCCCTCGATTTCGATACCCTTGAGGCCCAGAACCACCCCCTGCCCTGCCAGCGCCAGCTCGATATCGGCGGCGAACTTGCCCTTCTGCTTCGCCAGCAACGTCTTGAGCGGCTTGACCAACGCCAACAGTTCGGGCGCGAGGACCGGGCACTCGGCCATATCGACGATGCGATGGGACCGCGCCTCACGAAAGCCCAGTACGACCCTGCCACCAGCCCGCGTCGCATGCAGGCTCGCCCTGCGGCGACTATGAGGCGGCGAGACATACACCGGCGCGAGAATATCCGGCTCAAGCCCCTGCCCTGACGCGGCATTGACCACTCGCGAGGTGACGAATTCGGCCAGCGCATCCTCGTCGCAATGCTGGAGCTGACAACCGCCGCATTTGGCAAAGTGACGACAGGCAGGCGCAATGTGGTGTGGCCCATGCTCAAGCGACCCGTCGGCCAGCAGCAGATCGCCCGGAACTGCCCCTGCAACATGTTTTCCGCTCTCGCTAACGCCATCGCCCTTGGCGGCGATGCGCAGTATTTTCTCAGCTGTGCTCACAGACAGGCGGCAAGTGCATCAGGCATGGCGGAGGCGAGTTCGCCTGCGGTGAATGCGGGCCGGCACAGCCGCGCCGCCTCGCCATGTAGCCAAACTCCGTCGCAAGCGGCCTCGAATGTTTCGCTGCCAGCAGCGAGCCGGCTGGCGATAGCTCCGGCCAGAACATCGCCCGTGCCCGCAGTCGACAGCCAGCTCGTAGCCCGCTCGGCGCAAGCAAGCCTGCCGTCAGGTGCCGCGATCACCGTGTCGGGGCCCTTTGCGACGATCACCATGCCGCTTGCCCGGGCCAGCTCTGCGGCGCGCTCCAGCTTGGAGCCAACGCCATCAAGGGCAAAGGCTCTTTCCAGCGCGAGTAGCTCGCCTTCATGCGGCGTGGCGACCACTGGCGCGCTGCGCTCGGACAATTGCCGCGCGCCGAGCAGCACCAGCGCATCGGCATCAAGTACCGCCGCGACCGGGTCGGCCAGCGCTATCGCCAGTTTTTCACGCGCCTCGGCATGGCGGCCAAGGCCCGGTCCGGCGAGAATCGCGGTATTGCGATGATCGGTCAGCACATCGGACAACTGCCCGCCATCGACGACCAGCCCGGCCGGCGCATTGAGTGGGCGCTTGGCAAACAATTTGACATAGCCAGCCCCTGCGCCCTGAGCCGCTTCGCAGGCAAGCAGCGCCGCGCCCGGCATTTCCCCACCGACCACAGCCAGCAGGCCGCGCCGATATTTGTGAGCATCGGGCGGCGGCGGTGCAATAATTGGCTGAACGATCCGCTGCGCCGCCCCTTCGACCGCGCCAACCCCGATCCCGACCAAACGCATACGGCCCATCTTGGCCGCCGATGGCATCAGGAAATGCGCGAGTTTCCACGCCCCCAGCGATAATGTCAGGTCGAAATCGGGCAGGTCCTCGTTCAGCAGCATACCGCTGTCGGACTGCACACCGCTCGGTATGTCCACGGCAATGCGCTGGCGATGGCGCGCGGCAAGCCCGGTAATCAGATCAAGGTGTTCCTCTGTAAGCGGGCGAGTCAGGCCGCTGCCAAACAGGCAATCGACCAGCACCTCGCCATGGACATCTGCTTCGGCTCCAACAATGTCTCCGCCATAAAGGTCCTTTGCGGCCCTCGCCGCATCGGTCTTAGCCTCTGTCGCGGCGATGACGGTGACCCGGCCACCCTTTTCCCGGATTGCCTCGGCGATTACATAGCCATCGCCGCCATTGTTGCCGGGTCCGCAAAGCACCGTCACCCTGTGGCGGCCTGCCATTCGCCAGACCCATTCGGCAGCCCCGCGCCCAGCGATCTGCATCAGCGCATCCACGCTGCTCCCAGCATCGATCAGCGCCTGCTCGGCGCCGCGCATCTGTTCTACGGTGAGTATCTGGTCAGGGCTTGCGGACATTGCCCATGTGTTTGGCAGGGAATCGGTAGCGGTCAAGCCCGACCGCGACTTCAAGTTCCTCGCCGGTCATACTGATCGCGGCTGGTTCCGCGCCATCTGCCACGGAGAGACCGTTCCCGTCCTTGAGCACCT
>JAQWKP010000094.1 GCA_029247785.1 Novosphingobium sp. | reverse complement strand
GCGGCACTTTCTGCGCTCTATTTCCCAGCTGATGAGAAGTCGAAGAGCTTCGAACTCGGGCTCAAGACCGACTGGCTGAACAGGCGATTGCGCTTCAACCTCACCGCCTACCACCAGACCTTCAAGAACTTCGCATTCTCGTCGCGCAGCCTGATCTTCGGTGGCGTCAATTCGGGCGGCGGTAACGAGGTATTCACAGCAGCTCCAGCGATAGCGGTTGGTGTGCCAGCCAAGGTCCAGGGTGTTGAGTTGGAACTGGCGTTCCAGGCCACACCGAATTGGAGCATGGCCGCGATTGCGTCCTATTCGAAGAGCAAGCTCAGGAACGCGACGGTTCCTTGCAACGATTATAACCCGATCGATGGCCAGCCTGATTCAGTATCGACGCTGCCGACCTTCGCTCAGGTTTCTGCCGCAACCGGTGGAGACCTTGTGCAATTCTGCAACTCGAACGCCCGCGCCGGCTCCGGCTCGCCGTTCAGCGCCACGTTACAATCTGAATACAACATGCCGATCTCGAACAATATCGACGGCTACTTGCGCGGGCTGCTGACCTACAACGGCAATTCGCTGAACGATCCGCTCAACGCGTTTGACGACGTCAAGTCCTATGCGGTGGTCAACTTCTTCGCGGGCGTTCGCGCACCGGACGGTGCCTGGTCAGTCGGGCTTTTCGCCAAGAATATCTTCAATTCCCAGCGCGCTGTCTTGACCGGCACGTCGGCTTTGACGACTTCGTATCGGACCCTGGTTGGTGCCCAGAACGGGCAGACCAGCTACCGCTCGGTGACCTATACCGATCCGCGCGAGTTCGGTATCACGGCGAAGGTCGCCATCGGTTCGCGCTAAGCAAACCGAAATCACGAATGCGGAAAGGCCGGCGGGAAACCGCTGGCCTTTCTCGTTCAGGCCGTAGTTTCTCGCTGGAACCGGATTGCCGAGACCACGCTCTCAGATCGCGCCGCCGGCCAGCGCGTCGATTGCCGCTTGCAAGATCACCGCAGCAGCAGCCGAATCGATCCGTTCTGCGCGTTTCGCCCGGCTCATGTCCTGATCGATCAACCCACGCTCGGCGCTGACGCTTGACCAGCGTTCGTCCCACAACAGGATCGGCAGGCCGAGCGGCGCGAGGTTTCTTGCAAAAGCCCGGCTCGCTTGCGCGCGGGGGCCTTCGCTGCCGTCCATATTAAACGGCAAGCCGATGACGAGCCCGATGACTGTCCGGTCTGCGACGAGCTCGGCCAGCTTCGCCTTGTCGGCAGTGAACTTGCCGCGCTCCAGTGTCTTGCCCGGTGAGGCGAAGCGCCAGCCGGCGTCGCAGAATGCTGTACCGATCGTCTGGGTGCCCAAATCGAGCCCCATCAGCACACCGCCCGCAGCCAGGGCCTCGCGAAAACTGCTCGCCTCGGTGGTGATCAGGGCTTGGCTTTCCATGCCTCGACCCGGCGGCTGACATCGGCGCGCAGATTGGCCCAGAACAGCACGATGTCATAGATGTGGTAATTGTTGACCGGTATCACATAGGGCCCAAGATCGAGCTTGGGCGCAGTGCCGATCGAAAGAAATCCGTCCTCGCCGCATCGCGCCGGAATGGTGCCCGCGACCAGCCTGCCGTCGCCCTTTTCCAGGTCGGGTATTAGCGTGCCGAGATTGGCGGAGGCTTCCGCTCCGCCGTCTGCTGTGCCTGTAAGCGGATTGCTGCAGAGGAAAGGGCCGTCTTGCAATTCCTGCCCATCGAGGCCCTTTTGGTGCGCGAATTTTTGCAGCATCAGATTGTTATCCGCAGGCTCTGCAACAGTGAGCCAGCTCATGATGCAGCCGGGCTGGTCGGACGCGGTGCACGGCGGCAAGTCCATCGATGGCAAGTCGTGAACAAGCGAGACCGGCCAGCCGACGACATAGGCAGCGGCGATGCGATTTGCGAGCGGTGTTCCGGCAATGCGATCGCCGATCAGCCGGCGCAGGTGGAATGAACCCTGGCTGTGCCCGGCAAGCACGATCGGCCGATCCTTCGCCACCGTGGAAATAAAGAAATCGAACGACTTGAGCACGTCGCCATAGGCGGCATCGAGCGCTTTGACGGCCTCGGGCCGGTCGACCAGGAAAGCGCCCAGGGCGGCCTGGCGATAGCGAGGAGCCCAGATATCGGCACTGCGATTGAACGGGCTGGCCATGCCTTTGACGAATAGCTCGGCGCGGGCGCGCGAAACCTGCTCGTCGATCGGCGCGTTCCAGTGCTCCTGGCCCATGTAGCTGGTCGGGTGGACAAAGAAGACCGCTGCGCCCAGCGCCTTGTCATTCTCCTCGGTGAAACCCTGCGGATGCCACAGCGCCGGATCCTTGACGCCCAGTCCCGGGCGCGAGATCCACATTGCCGGATCGGCATAGACATTCTGCGGCAATTCCGGCTGAGCCTTGAATTCAGTCGTTGGCACATAGGCCATGTCGGTCAGCTCTTCGGCGTAAATCCGCAGCAGCACCAGCACGACGATCACCAGTACGATGGCGCCGGCGATCAGGTAGAGGAACTTGCGAGCCATCGCCTCAATTTGCTTCCGGTTCGGGCCCAGGCTCATCATTGCGCTGGGCTTCGCGCTCTAGCCAGACCTTGAGCATGGTCACCATCGGGTCGGCCAGCAGCATTCCCAGGAAGCCGAACAGCACGCCCATGATGAGCTGCGCGCCAAGCACCAGCGCGGGAGGCAGGTCGGCTGTCTTGCGCGCGACCATTGGGCTGATGATGAAACCCTCGACGGTCTGGATGAAGATATAGACGAAGACGGTGTAGAGCCCCATTTCGAGCCCGCCGGAAAAGCCGACCAGCACCATCAGCACGCCGGAGATCAGCGCGCCGATATTGGGCAGGAAGGCAAGCAGCCCGGTCAGCAGTCCGAGCAGCGCAGCCATCGGCACGCCGTAGAGCGCCAGCATCATCCAGGTGAGGATCCCGGTGATCGCCATGCCGAGCAGTCTTCCGGCAAGCAGCCGCCGCAATGCGCGGCCCATGATCTGGGCGGTTTCACGAAAATGATCGCGGCGGTCGCGCGGCAATAGCCAGGAGACGCCGCGATTGTAGAGATGCGGCTCCAGCGCGAAATAGAGGCCAAGCACAAGGATCAGGACGGTTGTGGTGACAGCACCGATGATGCCGCCCACGGCGCGCGACAGCTGACCGATCCCGCCCATCACCTGCCCGGCAATGTCCTTGAGCTGGGAAGCATCAAAGCCAAGCTGCTGCTGCTCTAGCCAGGCCAGGACGACGAGCCACTGGCTTTCGACAATCGCGGGCAACGCAGCGGCCTGGTGGGCAATCTGGTTTCCGGCAAAATCCGCAGTCCACACCAGGAAGGCGACCGCGAGCAACAGTACGATCGCGACTCGCCAGCCATGGGCAATCTTCAACACCCGGCCAAGCAGCCGCGCCCCGCCGTCGATCATCGCTGCGAAGACCACCCCGCCGAAAATGATCAGCAGGGAATTGGCAAGCAACACGCACAAGGCGATCAGTGAAGCCATGCCGAGCCAGACCATCGCCCGTGTCAACTCCTGGCGTACCGGGCCGGAAAAATCGGTCGGTCCGGCGCGCCGTGTGGGCGCTTCAGCTGTCGGTTCGTCTGTCCCTTGGGCGGATTCCTCGGTCATTGCTGCGCGGCCTTCCTCTTCAATGGCGGGCGCAGAGTGCTCCAGGCCCGTCCGTCGCGCAAGGCCGACCACCAGCTCAGCGGGTTCCAGCTCTGGCTGCCGTCGAGTGAAAAGGTGATGAATTCAGCCCGCCCACCGATATCGTGGAACGGGACAGGACCGCCCAACCCTTTCTCCTCGGCGGGAATGCGGCTGTCGGCAGAATGGTCGCGATTGTCGCCCATCAGGAAGACATGACCTGCGGGAATGGCGACTTCGGGCGTATTGTCGACGTCGCTGTGCTGGTGGTCGATGGTCAGATAAGTCGCGCCATTGGGAAGCGTCTCGCGCAACAGCGGCAAGCGGCAAATTTCCCGACCCGAGGGGTTCCTGAACTGGAGGTTCGGGAAAGTGTAGGCATCGCAGGGCTGGTCGGCATCGACGGGCAGTTCCAGCGCGGGTTCGACCTCGCGGGGCACGGGCTTGCCGTTCAGAATTATCTGGCCTTCGACCAGCTTGATTCGGTCGCCGGGCAGGGCAACGACGCGCTTGATCAGGTCTTCCTTGCGGTTTCGCGGCACGACGATGACGATGTCGCCATATTCGGGCTCGTCACCGGCGAGCCGCCAGTTGCTGCGCGGCAGCAAGTGGAAACTACCCGAAGACCAATTCCAGCCATAGGGATATTTGCTCACCACCAGCCGGTCTCCGACTAGCAGGTTGGGCATCATCGAGATCGACGGAATGTAGAACGGCTTCGCGACGAAGCTGTGGAATGCCAGCACGGCAAGCAGCATCAGGGCCAATCCGCGCAGCTCGGCGAACCAGTCGATCTTGTCGGGCTTGCCCACTTCCTCTCGGGCCGCGCCTTCGCCCGTCTCGTCCTCGCCGGTGGTGTCTGGTGTCATGTCGGGCCCCGTCACACTGGCCTCGCCTCGATAATGACGAAGGCCTGCGCCCATGGGTGATCGTCAGTGAGCGTCAGGTGAACGATCGCCTCGTGGTCGGCAGGAAGCAGCTTGGACAGACGTTCGGCCGCGCCGCCCGTTAGTGCGAGGGTTGGAGCACCGCTACTGGCATTCACCACGCCGATGTCCTTCATGTAGACACCGGCCTTGAAACCGGTGCCGACGGCTTTGGAAAAAGCCTCCTTGGCGGCGAAACGCTTGGCGTAAGTCCCCGCACGGGTGAGTTTGCGCCGCTGTGCCTTGGCGCGCTCCACCTCGGTAAATACGCGAAGCTCGAATCGCTCACCAAAGCGGTCGAGCGAGGCCTGGATGCGTTCGATATTGCAAAGGTCGGAGCCCAGACCAATGATCATTGCTGTGTCTCCGTCATTTCGGTCCACCCGTTCGGCGCCAGGCAAAAATCGCGATCAGCTGGGCCACGATCAGCGCCGGGATGGCGTAGATCAGCGTCATTGGCGGGCCGTCCTCGCTACCCCTGACGACGTCCCAGATGCCTATCACGAGCACTGCTGCAATTGTCCCCCACATTGCAATCTTGAGCGTAATAATCAGGCGAAACAAGCGCTTCCTCAGGTCGCTGGCGGCCATCTCAGCGCGCCTCGTCCATCAGCTTGCGCATGCGACAGATGCTCGCCTCCAATCCAGTGAAGATCGCCTCGCCGACCAGGTAGTGGCCGATATTGAGTTCGGCGAGCTGCGGAATCGCAGCAATTGGCTGGACATTCTCAAAGGTCAGGCCGTGGCCTGCATGGGGCTCGATACCGTTCTTCGCCGCGAGCGCTGCCATCTCTGTGATTCGCGCGAGTTCGGCGGCGCGGGCCTCTCCCGTCGCATGAGCATATTCGCCGGTATGGAATTCAACTACCGGCACGCCGAGCATCATCGCCGCATCAAGCTGGCGCATTTCGGCGGCGATAAACAGGCTCACGCGTACACCGGCTTCACCCAACCGGCCGACTATCGGCGCGAGCTGGTTGTGCAGGCCCGCCGCATCGAGGCCGCCCTCGGTGGTTCGCTCCTCGCGCTTTTCCGGGACGATGCAGGCGCCATGCGGGTGGTGGCGCAGCGCGATTGCGAGCATTTCATCGGTCGCCGCCATCTCGAGGTTGAGCGGCAAGCCGGTCATTTCCTGGATGCGAGCGAGGTCGCCGTCGCGGATATGGCGCCGGTCCTCGCGCAGGTGGACGGTGATACCGTCGCCGCCTGCCTCAGCGACAATCTGGGCCGCGCGCGCCGGGTCGGGATGGTCGCCGCCCCGCGCGTTGCGGATCGTCGCGACGAGGTCGATATTGACTCCAAGCCTCAGCGGGCGCGGTGGTGTCGGTGCGTCCATCGTTCCTCGCGCTACGGCTGCGCTCTGCTGCCGGGCTTGATCGCCGGGATCGCGGCGAGTTTAGGCGGCAATTCATCTTCGGCGTAGGTCGGGAAAGTGATCGCGATCAGCGGGTAATAGGGCACGCCAAGATCAACCTCGCCGCCGGTTCGGTCGACCACTGAGCAGGCCGCGACAACGTCTCCTCCTGCCTGGTTGATTGCCCGGATCGCCTCGCGAGATGATTTGCCGGTGGTGATAACATCTTCGACCAGCAGCACCTTGTCGCCCGAATCGAGCGAAAAGCCGCGGCGCATTTCAAAAGTGCCCTCCGGGCGTTCGACAAACATGGCATCGCGATCGAGTGCGCGACCCATTTCATGGCCGATGATGATTCCTCCCATGGCCGGTGAAATGACCTTGTCGATATCCTTCCTGAGCTCGCGCGGCAGCTTGCCGGCAAGCGCCAATGCCAGCTTTCCGGCCCGTTCCGGATTCATCAAAACACGCGCGCATTGCAGGTAATGGGCGCTATGCCGGCCCGAGGAGAGCAGGAAATGCCCTTCGAGCAGGGCCTTGCTGGCTCGGAACTCGGCCAACACGTCATCGTCCTGCATTTGGTCCTGCCTTCTGGTGAAAACACCAATTTTGAGCGGGCGGATTGTCCACCATTGTAAAAATTCCCCTAGAGGCGCTTGAGACCCGCCGCAAGCGCGCGTATAGGCCCCGCGACAAGGGGGTCTCGCCAAAGCATCGCTTCGGTGCAAGACGACGCGTTGCTCCCAATGGTGTAGAAAAGCGAAAGCACGGAAACGATGACATTCGGCGAACAAGCACGTGCCGCGCGCCAGCTACTCAAGGCGCTCGGATTGTCCCTGGCGCTGCTGGCAGCTCCACAGGTAGCGAATGCAGCTGTTGCTGCGGCTCCTGCCCCCGAGGTTGCGGCTCCGGTCGTTGCAGATGTTGAGGCTGCGCCCACAGCAGTAGCTGACGAAGCGGCTGCGCCTGCGACGGGATCCTATGAACGGATGACGCCCACCGAGGGCAAGGGTATGCCGATCCCCCGGGGCATTGGTCTCCAGAAGCAGTATTCGCCGCTCGGCAGATACGCCCACTGGATCCACGACGCCGTGCTGCTGCCGATTATTGTGGCAATCACATTGTTTGTGCTGTTCCTGCTGCTTTACGTGATGGCGCGGTTCAAGCGCCGTGCTGGTCGGGAGGCTTCCAAGACCAGCCACAACACGCTGATCGAGGTGGTCTGGACGCTGGTTCCCGTGCTGATCCTGGTCGGCATCGCGATTCCCTCGATCGATCTGCTGGCCAAGCAGTTCAAGCCCGCTCCCAAGGAAACGCTGACGATCAAGGCCACCGGCAACCAGTGGTTCTGGACTTATACCTATCCGGATAATGGCGAGTTCGAGATAATCTCTAACATGCTCAACATTCCCAATGCGCCGGTGATCAACAATGGTGTGCGCGAAGTTGGCAGCGATCCCAGCGATGGCCCGAGCCATCTCGAAGTTGATAATCGCCTGGTCGTTCCGGCCGGCGAATTGATTCGTTTCCAGATCACCGCTGCCGACGTGATCCACTCCTTCGCGGTTCCCTCGCTGTGGTTCAAGCTTGATGCGGTGCCGGGCCGGATCAATGAAAAAGTCGTCCAGATTGATGAGCCCGGCGTATATTACGGCCAGTGCTCGGAGCTGTGCGGTCCCAAGCATGGCTACATGCCGATCGCCCTCGAAGCGCTGCCGCGCGACAAGTATAACGCCTGGGTGCTGACCCACGCCGGCGTCGTGATCGATAATCAGGAGCCGGTCGCAGACGCGCCGGAAGCGAGCGATGATCCGGCTGCAGAAGC
>JAQWKP010000091.1 GCA_029247785.1 Novosphingobium sp. | reverse complement strand
AAAACCCTCCGCATGGGAGGGCGCTGCAGGTTCATCTGCGGAAAAGAAAGGGGGCCGGCGATCCAGTCTTGCCGGATCGCGACCCCCTTTCGGAATTGTCGGTAGTCTGTCGCCTTATTCGGCAGCAGCTTCCTCAGCGCCGTCTTCGGCAGCAGCCTCTTCGGCGGGAGCGGCTTCTTCTGCTGCGCCTTCGGCGGCGGCGGCTTCTTCACCGGCACCTTCTTCGGCAACAGCTTCTTCAGCCATGGCTTCGGCATTGTCTGCGGCTTCGTCAGCAGCAGGTTCCGAACCGCTGCAAGCGGCAAGAGCCAAAGCGGCAGCCGACGTAAAGGCGGCGTAAACAAACTTCTTCATGCGAATCCCCTTGAATAATCTGGCGCAGGCGCCAACGTTTGCAGGCAAACCTGCAGACAAGCATGTAGACGAGCGGTCCACGCAAGGCAAATCCGAATATACCCCGCGCCAAGAGCCACGGAAACCCCATGAAGTCCTAGGGGTTGCGATGATATAAAGATATCTTTATATGCTGTTCTGATGCGGATCGATCCTCTCTTGCGGGCGCTTTCGGACCCTACGCGCATGCGGATTCTACGGCTGCTCGCTCATATGGAGCTTGCCGTGGGCGAGCTGGCGCAGGTCCTCGGCCAGAGCCAACCGCGCGTATCTCGCCATGTCCGTATCCTGTGCGATGCCGGGCTTGCGGAAAGACGCAAGGAAGGAAGCTGGGTGTTTCTGCGGGCCGGTATCGGTGAGGATCGCGCTCCGCCATTGGGTGCTGCTGCTGCACGCATGCTGGCCGTGGCCGAGCGTGATGATGCGGGTTTCGCCGCGCGCTGTGCCGAGGACCGCCGCCACCTTGCCGCAATCCGCGCCAGCCGCGAGGCGACCGCGCAGGGCTATTTCGCACGCCATGCCGGCGAATGGGACACGCTACGTTCACTACACTGCCCCGACGCGCCGGTTGAGGCGGCCCTGACCCAATCGCTTGAAGGCCCGGGGCTCGGCTCCCTGCTCGATATCGGGACAGGAACCGGGCGTATGGCCGAATTGCTCGCACCGCGCGCCAGCCATATCACCGCACTCGACAAGAACCCGGAGATGCTGAGAATCGCGCGGGCGCGCCTGCAAGACCTGCCTGCGGAAAAGATCGAGCTGGTGCAGGGCGATTTCACAGGCCTGCCATTCGGCGACGCGTGTTTCGATACGGTCCTGTTCCACCAGGTACTCCATTATGCGCTCGAACCGGAAACGGTGCTTGCCGAAGCGGCGCGCGTCACCAAACCCGATGGCCGCCTCGCCATCGTCGACTTTGCCGCCCATGACCGTGAAGAACTGCGCGAGCGCCACGCCCATGCCAGGCTCGGCTTTTCCGAGGAACAGATGCTGTCGCTGCTGAGCGAGGCCGGCTTTGACAGCCAGCCAGCAATCGCCCTGCCCGGCTCGCAGCTGACCGTCAAAATCTGGACGGCACGCAAACATTCCGGCACGAGGCCGAAAGAACCTGCCACAGCGGCGGGAAAGGCGAGGAAAAGATGAACGCAAGCCTCGATTCCGCGCATGAGCAACGCATGGCGCACGATACGCCGCTATTTGCCTCACTGCCCGGCGATATCGACGTCTCCTTTGAGTTCTTTCCGCCCAAGACCGAGGCAATGGAGGCGCAGCTTTGGGACGCGATCGAGACACTCTCACCGCTCGCGCCACGGTTCGTGTCAGTTACCTATGGTGCCGGCGGCTCAACCCGTGAGCGCACCCACAGCACGGTCGCCCGCATCCAGCGCGAAACGCCGCTCGCGGCTGCTGCGCATCTCACATGCGTCGAAGCGACCAAGGAAGAAATCGATGAGGTGGCGCAGCAATATTGGCAGGCCGGCATTCGCCACATCGTCGCACTGCGCGGTGACCCGCCGCAAAAGGGCGCCAAATACTGCAGCCATCCCGGCGGCTACGAGAATGCCGAAGCGTTGGTCAGGGGCCTCAAGGCACTGCACCCTTTTGAAATTTCAGTGGCAGCCTATCCCGAGTGCCATCCCGATTCGCCCGATGCCATGTCCGATCTCGACAATCTCAGGCGCAAGATTGATGCCGGAGCTAGCCGCGCGATCACCCAGTTCTTCTTCGAGCCCGATGCCTTCTTCCGCTTTCGCGACAATGTCGCGGATGCTGGCATAACTGCCGAAATCGTACCGGGCATCATGCCGGTGATGAGCTTTGCCGCTGTCCAGCGCATGTCTGGTATGTGCGGAACGGCTGTTCCGGACTGGATGGAACTGCTGTTCGAAGGCCTTGACGAGCGACCCGCTGCACGCCAGCTCGTCGCATCGACCCTGGCCGCCGAGCTGTGCCGCAGGCTCTATGCTGGCGGCGTACGACAATTCCATTTCTACACTTTGAACCGCGCAGAGCTCGCCTATGCGATCTGCCACATGCTCGGCATGCGCCCGCGACAGGAGGCCGCGTGAATGTCTGCGCAAGATGAATTCCGAGCCCGGGCAGCCGAGGCCATCCTGATCTTCGACGGCGCCTATGGCACCGCGATCCAGCGCTATGGCCTCAAGGAAGCTGACTATCGCGGCGAGCTTGACCTGAAGCTCGACCAGAAGGGCAATAACGATCTGCTGTGCCTGACCCGCCCCGACGTGATCGGCGCTATCCACACGGCCTATCTCGATGCCGGGGCCGATATGATCGAGACCAACACCTTCAGTTCCACCCGGATCGCCATGGCAGATTATGGCTGCGAGCATTTGGTCGACGAGCTCAACATCGTTGCCGCCAAACTGGCGCGCGACGCGTGTGAAGAGGCACAGGCAAAAGACGGCAAACGTCGTTTCGTGGCCGGTTCGATCGGGCCGACCAACAAGACCCTGTCGCTCTCGCCCGATGTCAACGACCCAGGCTTCCGCGAGGTGGATTTCGATACGCTCAAGGACACGTATCGGCAGCAATGCGACGCGCTGATCGCTGGCGGCGTTGATTTCCTGCTGATCGAGACTTGCTTCGACACGCTCAATGCCAAGGCTGCGGGCCTGGCCGCGCGCGAGGCCGAACGGGCCGCTGGGCGCGAAGTTCCACTGATGCTGAGCTTTACCATCACCGATATGAGCGGGCGCAATTTGTCGGGCCACACTATTTCGGCGTTTTGGTACACCGTCAGGCACCTCAAGCCGTTGACCATCGGTGCCAATTGCGCCTTCGGGGCCGACAAGATGCGGCCCTATCTCGCCGAATTGGCGAAGGATGCCGACGCATTAATCCTGGCATTCCCCAACGCCGGCCTGCCCAACGACCTTGGCGAATATGACGAATTACCGGACAAGACTGCTGAGCTGATCACGGAGTGGTGCGACGAGGGGCTGGTCAACATGGTCGGCGGATGCTGCGGCACCACGCCTGAACATATCGCCGCGATCGCCAAGGCAGTTGCAGGCGCAAAGCCGCGCGAGGCGACCGAAGTGGAAATGAAAACGCGGCTTTCCGGGCTGGAGCCCTTTATCATGGCGGCATAGTTCCTGATTACCGCTCGCCTCGAGAAAATTGAGAGACAGGCGAAACGCATCAGGCCAATGTGTCACGAACCTTGAGCCAGTCGATGGACTCGACACGAACGGAATTCCACCAGTGAACGACCAAACCCAAGCATC
Organism: Novosphingobium sp.; assembly: GCA_029247785.1. Lineage (GTDB taxonomy): Bacteria > Pseudomonadota > Alphaproteobacteria > Sphingomonadales > Sphingomonadaceae > Novosphingobium. The sequence continues at coordinate 9,823 of JAQWKP010000091.1, read as the reverse complement.
CTCCCGCTTCGTCAATATCGGCGAGCGAACCAACGTTACCGGCTCCGCGCGGTTCAAGAAGCTGGTGCTGGCCGGCGACTATGCCGCCGCCGTGGAAGTCGCGCGCCAGCAGGTCGAAAACGGTGCCCAGATCATCGATGTCAATATGGACGAGGGCCTGCTCGACGCTGTCGAGGCGATGACCACTTTCCTCAAGCTGATCGCCGCCGAACCCGATATCGCCCGCGTGCCATTCATGGTCGACAGCTCGAAATGGGAAGTGATCGAGGCCGGCCTCAAATGCGTTTCGGGCAAGCCGATCGTCAATTCCATCAGCATGAAGGAAGGCGAAGCGCCATTCCTTGAGCAAGCGCGCAAATGCATGGACTATGGCGCTGCGGTGGTTGTCATGGCCTTCGACGAGACCGGCCAGGCCGATAGCAAGGATCGCAAGGTCGAAATCTGCAGTCGCGCTTATGAGCTTCTGACCGGGATCGGCTTTCCCGCAGAAGACATTATCTTTGATCCCAACATCTTCGCCGTCGCCACGGGAATCGAGGAACACGATAATTACGGCGTCGACTTCATCGAGGCGGTGCACGAAATTCGTGAGCGCTGCCCGCATGTCCACTTCTCGGGTGGACTATCCAATCTCAGCTTCTCGTTTCGCGGCAATGAGCCGGTGCGCCGCGCGATGCATTCGATATTCCTCTACCACGCCATTCCGGCGGGCCTTGACATGGCGATCGTCAATGCCGGGCAGCTCGACGTCTACGACCAGATCGAGCCCGAGCTTCGTGAGGCCTGTGAGGATGTCATCCTCAACCGGCCTGCAATAAGTGCCGATGAAACGCCGACCGAACGCCTCGTCACCCTCGCAGAAAAGTTCCGGGGCACCGACGCGGTGCAGGAAAAGGCTGCAGCGGAATGGCGCGGCTGGGAGGTTTCCAAGCGGCTGGAACACGCGCTGGTGAAAGGCATAGATGCGCATATCGTCGACGATACCGAGGAAATGCGCGCCGCCACAGATGAGCGCGGAGGTCGGCCGATCGAGGTCATCGAAGGCCCGCTGATGGACGGCATGAATGTCGTTGGCGACCTGTTCGGATCGGGCAAGATGTTCCTGCCGCAGGTGGTGAAATCGGCGCGCGTGATGAAAAAGGCCGTCGCCCATCTCATCCCCTATATCGAGGCGGCAAAGGAAGAAGGCGCCAAGGCCAAGGGCCGGATCGTCATGGCAACGGTCAAGGGTGACGTGCACGATATCGGCAAGAATATCGTCGGCGTCGTCCTTCAATGCAACGGCTATGAGGTGATCGATCTCGGCGTGATGGCGCCGTGGTCAACGATCCTGGAAACGGCCAAGGCCAAAGATGCCGACATCATCGGCCTGTCCGGCCTGATCACACCTTCGCTCGATGAGATGGTGACGGTCGCCGAGGAAATGCAGCGCGCCGATTTCAAGGTCCCGCTGCTGATCGGCGGAGCTACCACCAGCAAGGTACACACCGCGCTACGGATCGATCCGGCCTATGAAGGGCCGGTGATCCATGTGCTCGACGCCAGCCGCGCGGTCGGCGTTGCCTCGCAATTGCTGTCCGACACCCAGGCTGAGGACTATATCGCGTCGGTCGAGATCGACTATGTCAAAGTCCGCGAGGCGCGGGCGAGCAAAGGCAAGTCAGACCTGCTGAGCCTGGAAGACGCGCGCGAAAATTCCTTCAAGCCGGACATGGCGGACAAAGTGCCCGCCCCTGAACAGCCGGGCCTGCATGTCTTCGAAGAATGGGACCTCGGCGACCTCAGGGACTGTTTTGACTGGACGCCCTTTTTCCGCGCCTGGGAACTGGCGGGAACTTATCCAGCAATCCTCGACGACGAGGTTGTCGGCGAGAGCGCACGCAGCCTTTATGCCGATGCCCAGACCATGCTGGATACGATCGTCGCTGAGAAATGGCTGACCGCAAAGGGTGTCTGCGGCTTCTGGCCCTGCCGGCGCGAGGGCGATGACGTGATGCTGGAGGATGGGACGCGGCTCCCGTTCCTGCGCCAGCAAGTGAAGAAGTCGCGCGACCGCGCCAATTTCTGCCTCGCCGATTTCATCGATCCCGAAGGCGACTGGATCGGCGGCTTTGCCGTCAGCATTCACGGCATCGAGCCGCATCTGGAACGCTTCAAGGCCGAGCACGATGACTACAATGACATCTTGCTCAAGGCGTTGGCCGACCGCTTTGCCGAGGCCTTTGCTGAACGTCTTCACCAGCATGTCCGCACCGAATTGTGGGGCTATGCTCCGGGCGAACAGCTCACCAACGAAGCATTGATTCGCGAGCAATATCGCGGCATCCGGCCCGCACCGGGCTATCCGGCCTGCCCTGATCACTCGCTCAAGCCGGTGCTGTTCGACTTGCTGGATGCGTCCAATAACACCGGCATCACCCTCACCGAGAGTCAGGCAATGCTACCGACAGCGGCGGTGTCCGGCTTCTATTTCGCCCATCCCGAAAGCCAGTATTTCGGAGTAGCGCGGATTGGACGCGACCAGTTGGCAGACTATTCGAAGCGGCGCGGGCTGGACCTGGCGGTGGCGGAACGTTGGCTAAGGCCAAATCTCGACTGAGGATGACAATAGAATGGAGAGCGCATAGGTTGCCGCCGATCCACGGATGGGGGGCAGTCAATGGATAGGTTTCGCATCGGGCGGACGATCGCCCGCGCGGTAGCGATGGCGAAGGGTTCGATCGCCAGCGTCGGCATTTTCTTGCTGATCATACAAGCGATCTCAGTGGGTTTTTCGATGCTCGCCGAGCCGAGATTGTTGGCGACTACAGAAGTCGCCGGCGCTTCGCAGGGCCAGATGTCCGAATGGGAGATATTCCTGTCCCCTTGGTATTGGGCGAGCATAATCGTTCCGCTCATGCTCGCTGCGCTGTGCTTTGCGGGCTCTTTCCGCGGTCTGTTGCAAACGGCTCGTCACGAAACGGCCGCGCTCGGCGAATGCTTTAGCAGTGGATTTGCGAACTTTGTCCCGATGCTGGCCCTGACCCTATTGTGGTATCTCGGTATCGTCTTCGGCATGATCCTGTTGATCATCCCCGGCCTTGTCCTGCTCGCAATGTGGAGCGTGACAGCACCCGCGCTGGTAGGCGAGAACCTCAACGCCATTGCATCTTTTGACCGAAGTCGGCAGCTCACTCAAGGATCGCGACTGAAAATCCTGTTCCTGCTGCTACTGTTCCTTGGCGTCGTCTATGGATTGTTGCTGGCGTTGCTGCTGGCTGCGTTCAATACCGACTTGACCGCGCTGTTCACTCTCAACGCCAATCCGTCGTACCAACTGGCCATGATCCCTGCCGGTTGGATCATAAGCTTCATGCTGAACGCACTGCTCACTTCAATCTATCTCGAGACGCTACTGGTAAAGGAAAGCGGGCAGTCAGACGAACTGGCCCATGTATTCGACTGAGCGCACCGCACACCTAAACCCGCTATCCGGTGACCTTTTCCCTGACGTCGACAAATTTGATCACGTTGTCCTGATAATCGATCTGGCTCAGCACCATCCAGCTGCCGGCCACCTCCGGCGCGAAGCGTTCGCGCAGGATGATCTTCTCGATCCATGGCGCGTCGGGACTGTCTTCCATCAACGGGCCGACATACATGCCCTTGGCTTCGAGCTTGGCCTTGTGCGCCTCGAGGTCCTCGACTCCGTACACCGCGCAAAGCAGGCCCTCGCCGTGGCTTTCCAGCCGTTCGTGCAACGCGCGGTTGAAATCATTCACCTCAGCCATCGGCGCGACAACTTCGAGCCCCGCATTCCAGTCAACGCAGATTACGGTCTGCATGTCGTCGCGGTCGCAGCGGTCCAGACTGCCGTCGGTGACAGCTTCGATCTCGGCGATATTCTTGTCCAGATTCTCCAGCCGTGAAAGCCAGACGACATGATCGATGTGATTGATAAATTTCTTCATCCAGTCTCTCCCGTTTTCAGTGCCCATCATGCGCCAATACCGGCCCGCTCGCAACATTCGGCTGAGCAACCCGGCCAACCGGTTTCATTGCGGGCGACTATCTGCCATCACAATTCCCAGCCAGCTCCCATCACTTGAATTGTGACAATCATGTCCACCTCGCCGACCGATATGTTGCCGGACACGCTCGACACGTTGCACACAACGTTCGGGTTCTCCGGCTTTCGCGGTCGGCAGGAGGAAGTGGTGGGCCGCGTGCTGGCGAGCCAATCGACGCTGGCAGTGATGCCGACCGGTGCCGGAAAATCGCTGACCTATCAGCTTCCAGCGGTGATGCTGCCGGGCACTTGCGTAGTGATCAGCCCGCTGATCGCGCTAATGCACGACCAGCTTCGCGCCGCCGAGGCCAACGGCATCGCCGCTGCGACCCTGACCAGCGCCGACAGCAACCGCATGCAAACGGTGGACCGGTTCCGCGCTGGCGAACTCGACCTGCTCTATGTCGCTCCCGAGCGCGCCTCGCAGGGCCATTTCCGGGATCTGCTCGGCCAAACCCCGATCAGCCTGTTCGCCATCGACGAAGCCCATTGCGTGTCCGAATGGGGCCACGATTTCCGTCCCGACTATCGGTTGCTGCGCCCGTTGCTGGACACATTCCCCCAAGTGCCACGGCTCGCTCTCACAGCGACTGCGGATGCGCATACGCGTGAGGATATCCTCGCCCAGTTGGGGATCCCAGAGGATGGCCTGATCCTGGCCGGCTTCGACCGGCCGAATATCCGCTACGCCGTACGCCCGCGCGACAATCCGACTCGTCAGCTCAAGGAACTGCTCGCCGAAGAACCCGGCCCCGGCATCGTCTATGCCCCGACCCGCGCCAAGGTGGAAAAGCTTGCCGAAGCATTGGCGGCAGGCGGAAGGCCAGCGCTGCCCTACCATGCCGGCCTCGATCCGGGCGTGCGCGCTGCAAACCAGGCAGCATTCGTCGCGTCTGAAGAGATGGTGATGGTTGCGACTGTCGCTTTCGGCATGGGCATCGACAAGCCCGATGTCCGCTTTGTCGCCCACGCCGGCCTGCCCAAGTCGATCGAGGCCTATTACCAGGAGACTGGGCGTGCAGGGCGCGACGGCGATCCAGCCACCGCACTGATGTTGTGGGGAGCCGACGATTTCGTCCGCGCGCGCCAGCGGCTGAGCGAAGTGGAACCTGACCGCCGCGATGGCGAGCGCAAGCGGCTGGACTCGCTGGCGGTACTGGTAGAAGCCGCCGGATGCCGCCGGAGGATCCTGCTCGGTCATTTCGGCGAAAACCCGCCCGAAACATGCGGAAATTGCGATAATTGCCTTGAGCCCGCCACTGTGACGGACGCGAGTGAAACCGCGCGCAAGCTACTCTCGGCAGTCTATCGCACCGGCCAGAGCTTTGGCATGGGACATCTCGAAAAGGTGCTTATCGGCAATGCCGACGATCGCGTGCTCCAACGCGGGCATGACCAGCTTTCCGTCTTCGGTATTCTTGACGAAGAAGAGGCGAGGCTGCTGCGCCCACTCGCCCGAGCCCTGCAGGCGCGCGGCAGCCTGGAGGCGAATGAACATGGCGGACTAATGCTGGGCGGCGATGCGCGCGCGATCCTCAAGGGCGAGGCGAATGTCGCAATCGTCGTGCCGCCCAAACGCGAACGCAAGCGCAGAAACAAGCGCGACCGCTCGGGCGGGGTCAATCCGGTTGGCGATCCGCTATTCGAAGCGCTGCGCGCACAGCGACGCGAGCTTGCCGAACAGGCCGGCGTGCCGCCCTATGTCATCTTCCATGACGCGACCCTGCGCGATATGGTCACCACCCGCCCATCAAACCTGGATGCGCTGGGCGAGATCAGCGGTATCGGCAAGCGCAAGCTGGAAGCCTATGGCGAGACTTTCCTGGCAGTGATCAAACAGTATTGACCTGGTTTGCCAGTTCCTCGCTCGCCGTCCAGAAGCGTGCAATGTAGTCAGCATCATCGACCAGCGGATTGGGCGTGCGTAGCTCGCGCTTGTGCCAATAGAGCCCGCTGCATTGGCCCGGCTCCTCAGCTGTCGCCAGCCAGACCACCGTGTCGGCACCCTCTTCATTGGTAATCTTGTCGAGCGTATCAGCGTAGCGCCGGGTCTCTTCGCCCATGGTGCTGAAGAAGTTGGAATCCGCCGTGCCAGGATGGACCGAATGAGCAATGATCCCGTCTGAAGCGAGCATTCCGGCCAATGCGTGGGCATGCAAGACATTGGCGAGCTTGCTGCCGCAATAGGCATAACCGCTGCTCCAGTCGCCGAGCTGCTGCATGTCGTCGAAATCGATGCCCTCGATCATTTCGCTGGCATCCGAGGAAGTGTTGACGATCCGCACGCTGCCTGCCGGAGCATCCTGGGCCGCCCTGCGTAGCAAAGGCAGCAAGCGATTGGTCAACAGGAATGGACCGAGATGATTCCCGGCGAAGTTCGCGTCATTGCCTTCGCTGGTCAGCACCAGCTCGCTCGCCATGCCGCCGGCATTGTTGACCAGCACATCGACCCGGTCAGTCAGCCCGGTAATCTCGTCTGCCAGCCGCGCAGCATCGGCCATCAGCGAGAGGTCGGCGCGCAGCATTGTCACATCGCCGCTGGTCGATGACTTGCGAATGTCAGCCTCTGCCGAGGCGCAGCGCCCGGCATCGCGGCCATGAGCGATGATCCGAAACCCCTGCGCCGCCAGCGCCTCGGCTGTCGCCTTGCCGATTCCCGAACTCGCTCCTGTAACCACCGCAACGCGCGGCCTGCTCTCGCTCGTCAAAACCTGCCTGCCTTTCCATCTTGCCAGCAGCGGGTTTGCTAGTGTCATATGGCGGGCAAGGCAAACAAGGGAGAGTGTCAGCAATGAGCCAATCGAAATCCTCCGGGGACCTGCGTATTCCTGAACGAGTGATCCCGGTCCCCGAGCATCTCAGTCCCGAGGCCAAGGCTGTCCTGGCCGCGCCCCGGCCCGATGGTGGGACTTACCCGGCACTCAACGACGCCGATGGCTGGCGCCAGCACATCGCAGCGATGGACGCCATGGTGATGCAGATGTTCGCCAGCCGGAATGCAGGCGCCGCATGCAGCTATCGCGACCTTAGCGAAGGCGACGCGAAGGGCTTCGAAATCATCCCCGAAGGCGTCGCAGCGGACGACCGCCGCGTCTATCTCGATATCCATGGCGGCGCGCTGATCATGGGCGCGGGCGAGGTCTGCAAGGCGATGTCGACGGCCAGTGCGGTGGTCCACCAGGTGCGCACCGTCGCGGTCGACTACCGCATGCCGCCCGACCATCCTTTTCCGGTCGGCCTCGACGATTGCATGGCATTCTACCGTGCGCTGCTGCGCGACCATGCCCCGCGCGAGATCATCGTCGGCGGCGGCTCGGCGGGCGGAAACCTGTGCGCAGCGATGCTGCTGAGAGCCCGCGACGAGGGCCTGCCGATGCCGGCAGCGGCAGTGCTATCGACGCCGGAGGTGGATCTGACCGAGTCGGGCGACACTCACCAGACCAACGCCGGGATCGACGCGATGGGATCGCTGATGCAGGCAAACCTGCTTTATGCAGCTGGCGCAGACCTCACCGACCCTTACGTCTCGCCGCTGTTCGGCGACTTCACCAAGGGTTTCCCGCCAACCATCATCACCGCAGGCACGCGCGACCTGTTCCTGTCCAACGCGGTGCGGATGCATCGCAAGCTGCGCGCGGCCCGTATCCCCGCCGAACTGCACATCGTCGAAGCCGCCGCGCATGGCAATTTCGGCGGAGCCCCCGAAGACGCCGCGCTCGACGAGGAATTGCGCAGCTTCTGCAAAGCGAAATGGAGCGGGAGGTAGGAACTGGGGGCCGCGGCGCTGCTGAGTGACTGACCGTCTTGGCGAGACCATCGGTCCGCTTTTTTGGCCGCTAGTGGGTGGGTTGCGGAACGACAGCTTTTGGTTGCGAAGCCGGAGAAGCGGTCATTGGCTTGAAAGCAAGAACTAGGCCGATTGCGGTCCGGCAGGCCTCAGGATTGAAGGCGCGGATAGCTGCCGCTGGCTCTAACTCTTCAAGGTCCGAGCGATTGCGCCCCATGCCGGGCGTTCAGATTCGTTCACCGCCTCACCGCATGCGGGCATATGATCGGCTTTATTTTTGGTGATTATCCCCTTGCGTCATGTAGGTTATACTGCTATAAGCGGGGTATGAAAACGAAAGCCCCCACCCTTCGCCAGTTCCAAAAGCAGTTTCCGACCGAAGACGCCTGCCTTGATCACCTTATGCGCATTCGCTTTGGCGACCGCCACGACTGCGCCAAGTGTGAACGCAATGCGCACTTCTACCGCGTGAGCACCCGCAAGGTATATTCCTGCGAGTATTGCGGCCATCAGGTTTCCCCAATGGCTGGAACGCCCTTTGAGCGCACCCGCACGCCGTTGCGCGACTGGTTCTATGTCATGTTCCTTTTCAGCACGAGCCGGAAAGGTGTTGCCGCTACCGAGGTCCAGCGCCAGCTTGGTGTAACCTACAAAACTGCATGGCGCATGTGCCACGAAATCCGCAAATACATGGGGCATCTTGATGGCAACGATCCGATCGGCGGTTCCGGCTCCATTGTGGAAGTCGATGAAACCTACATTGGCGGTGTCAGCAAGGGCGGCAAGCGTGGACGCGGCGCGCCGGGGAAGACGGTTGTGCTGGGGATGATGGAACGCGACGGTGAGGTGGTCACTAAGGTAGTTCCGAACGTCCGCAGCGCCACGCTCAAGCCCATTATCAATGCCAATGTGATTCCTGGCGGCGAGGTTCATTCCGATGAACTCAGGAGCTACAACGGACTCGGGCTGCGCGGTCATCGTCACATGACGGTCAACCATTGCGCGGGAGAGTATGTTTCGGCGACTGGCGCGACTGTGAACGCCATGGAGGGCTTCTGGGCGGCGCTCAAGCGCGGGATCAACGGCACGCATATCCATGTCAGTTCGAAGCATCTTTCGAAGTATCTGGCGGAGTTTGAGTTTCGTCACAACATGCGCCATCTGCCGCATCTGATGCTTGACCGGATGATGTTTTCCTTCGCGCGCTAGAGGGCGGCTCGCCGTGCGCCATGGCGAAAAGAAGACGGTCGAAAAGCGCTTCAGATTTTTTCGAGTTCATGGACCATGACTCCAAGTTCAATCGTCAAGTCTTCAATAACCAAAGAATTTGCAGGGTATTGGGCACTTACGATAATGTTGCTAATATCAATCCCTTTTGCTTCAAGTTCTCGCAGCAAATTAACTATGCGCGATTGGCAAGTCGATCTGTAGCGTTCCATCAACCGCTGCGCGGCGAGTTCGCGTATCCGTGTAATAACCTCTTGATCAGCCATATGGATCGGACTGATCGAAATTTCGCTCCTGTAGATGTTGTACGCACTTACCAACTCCTGAGTAAGCGCTTTCAATTGGTCCAGATGACTCAGAGAACGCTGCCACCAAACCTTGCCATTCCATGTCATATTTGCGACTAAAATAGTGACGCCAACTACCATCCCGAGCCAGCCAGTTGTGGCCAACCAAAATTGTTCGGCTGAAGCGCCGGTCACTGCCCCGGCTCCCGCCAGAACAAAACTCGCAGTATTTTGGAGACTCCCCTGAGCAATGCCAATCTGCATGTAGCTCCCATACCACCACCCCTCTCGGGTGTGGAGTCGTACTCTACATGACGGAGGGGGATAACCACCTTATTTTTTGTACGCCATGGCCGATGGATGTCATGAGGAAAGGAAAAAACATGGCAAACGAACTAGCAGGCAAGGTTGCTATTATAACCGGTGGTGCGCGGGGCATCGGCCGCGCCAGCGTCGAACTCTTTGTCGAGGAAG
>JAQWKP010000085.1 GCA_029247785.1 Novosphingobium sp. | reverse complement strand
GGAGCTTGGCGAGAGCGAAGTCTATGCGGTGCCCTGCAAGCTTACCGTTGTGGGCGGCACGCTGCATTTCGATTTTGCCGGCTGCCCGCCGCAATTGCCGCGTTACCTCAATTCCAAGCCTTATATCGTCCAGAGCGCGCTTGCTTCGGTGCTGCAAAGCTGGATTGCGGCGGACCTGCCCTATTCGCAGGCACTGATTGACCTGATGGATGTGGACTGTCCGCCCAAGTCCATGCTCAATTGCGAGCCACCTGCGCCGATTGGGGCTGCGCATATGGACGGGACCGGGGCGGCGATCACCGCAGCGATGCAATGTCTGTTGCTGGCGCTCGCGGCTTCGCCCGATGCGCCTGAACATCGGCTGCTCTCCGCACCGCCCTCCAATGGCTGGGCGATGATGACCTGGGCGTTCCAGCGCGATGGCGGTGATATGGACAGCTTCATTCATACCGATGGTACGCTGGGCGGTAGCCCGGCAGGCGTGGACCGCGACGGGATCGATCTTTCGTCGAGCCTGATCGGCACCAAGGGTTCGCTGGAAATGCCCGATGTCGAGATTCTCGAAGCGTCCTATCCGATCCTGATGGAAGAGCGCGGCTCAAGCCGGGGGAAGCATGGGCTAGGGGCGTTCCGGTCTGGCGGCGCTTGCCGCGAAGTGCTGCGTCCGCACGGCACCGAGAAGCTGACAGGCTATATGATCAGCACGCGCGGCACCGTGCCCAATCAGGGCGCTGCCGGCGGGGAACTCGGCATGACGACGCTGCTTAGGTGGCGGCGGGCGGATGGCAGCGGTGAGGATATTCCCTTGCAGGCAGCTGGTGTTGAGGTTGCAGCGGGTGAGAGCTTTGAGTTGCAGGGCCCGACGGCGGGCGGCTTTGGCGATCCGCTGGCAAGGCCTTTGGATCTGGTCGCCGACGATGTCCGGGAGGGCCGGATCACGCCCGAGGAGGCCAGGAGTTTCTATGCTCTCGTGCTTGCAGGCGACGGCGTGGACGCAGCTGCGAGCGAGGCGCTGCGGTGCGATCGGCAAGCTGCGCGTCTTGCCCGGGCGAACCCGCCCGAGAAACCGGGATTCGGCGATGCTCCATCCTCTGCGCAGGGCGTCCCGCTATATCCTGGTGTGGTCCAGGTCGGCTCGCTTGCGCTTAGCGAATATAGCGGTGCGGTGCTTGCCAGATCGCCGGATTGCTGGACCCAGGGCTGCTGCACTCTCGATGAGCAAGATACCCGCCCCAGCGGCTATGTCGTACGCACGCGCGCTTTTCTCGATCCGCGCTCGGGTCGCCAGCTGTTCAAGGACATCCTTGCTGAGGATGGTGCCAGCCTGTTCGAATCGAGCCCCTCGCGCTGGACTGGTGAGGCCGGGGTGGCCTAGGCCATGAACGAGCCCAAGCCTGTTTTTGAGCCGCAGTCCAACGAAGAGTTGGCCTGGCTCGGCACCGACCCTATTCCTGCCAGCGCCTACCACGATCCGGCCTATTATGAGCTGGAGCGCGAAGCGGTATTCAAGCGCAGCTGGTTGCCGATTGGCCATGTCTGCGAGCTAGCCGAACCCGGCAGTTTTATCCGCCGCGATATCGAGGTGGTAAAGGCCTCGCTGCTTATCGCGCGCGGTAAGGAAGGTGAGGTTCGCGCGTTCCACAATGTTTGCCCCCATCGCGGAACCCGTCTGGTTCCAGAGGTCTCGGGCACGCAAGCGACTTTCAGTTGCCGCTATCACGCATGGACTTTCGGGCTCGATGGTGGGCTGATCTCCGCGCCTGATTTCGAACGATTCTATGTCAAAAAAGAGCAATGCGGCCTCAAGCCAGTTGCGGTCGAAGTGTTTGCCGGGCTGATCTTCATCCATTTCGGTTCGCCCGAGCAGAGTGTGCGTGATTGGCTCGGCGATCTGGCGGAGCCTTTTGAGCAACTGCCAATCGCCAAGGCGACGCAATTCGTTGAATATAGCTATGAAATCGGCGCGAACTGGAAGCTGACGTTTGACAATTTCCAGGAGAATTATCACCTGCGCGTGGTCCATCCGCGCACTGGCGGGCCGGGCTGCGCCGAACCAAATCCCTTCGCCTATCCCGAACGCTATAATTTCTGGGGGCCGCACCGCTCGCAGACGATCTGGAACAACCCGAATTTGCCTGCCCCGCAAGGGGTTCAGGCCATCGGCAATGGCAGGATCGTTGATGCGGCGGGCCGGGCCGGGCTGTTTGGCGCAGAGCTTGGTATGGATTTCACCTGCCTGTTTCCCAATTTCACCGTGTTCGGACCGCCGGCGCGCCAGTTCACCCAGACGGTCTGGCCGCTTGGTCCGAACCGGTCGCGCGGCATCGTCCGCTTTTATTGGGTCGGCGAGGAAGAGAACGCGAGCGAGCGCTTCGCCCGCGAATATGTCATGGCGTCCCAGCGCGACATCCATTGCGAGGACCGCGATGTGATCGAGGCGGGCCAGGCGGGACTGGCGAGCGGGGCGATTGATCACATCAACTTCCAGGGCCAGGAAGTTCTCTGCCGCCATCTGTTCGAGGCGGTCGACGCGATGGTGGCGGCCTGGCGGAGTAACAATGGTGGCTGACTGGTGCACAATTGGTGGCGCGTTGGTGCGACGGTGACGGCAGACGAAACCAGCCTGCCCGATGGCTTTGAAGCGCTCGAACGCTTCGTTGCGACTTGGGCGATTGCGGACCTCGCCGAGCGCGACGCGATGCGTGGGAGCTCCACGCCGGACCAGAGAAAGGCATTTTATTCAGTAGCTTCCGGCTTGCTTGAACCAGCACTGGACTATCTCGACGGGAAGCCGCTAACCGCGCTTTCCGACCCCGAACAGCGCCTGATGAACCTCATGCTCAGCCTCGCTCATGTCGCTCTGGCGCAGGAAGTGCAGCATGAGGACGAGGCGCACCATGCCCATTTTCGCTCATTTCTACCTTTCACACCAAAGGCTTAACTACCCTTGGAGCGGCGGTAGGCTTCGGCCATGCGTTCGCCCATGTCAGGGCGGTTGGTGCCGTGCAGATGCCGTGCGGTTTCGATGTCGACGAATTCGCGAATGTCCAACTGCTCAGCTGAAAGGCAATTGGCCTTCATCATCTTCAGCGCAAGTGGTTCGCGCGCGCATAGTTGGCGAGCCAGTGCCTCGACTTCCTCATGCAACGCCTCGCGCGCAAACAGCCGCGTTACTAGGCCAATTTCTTCCGCCTCTGCACCGTCGAATTTATCCGGAAAGAACAATAGCTCGCGTGCCTTTGCTCCACCGAGAATGCGAGTGAGGGACCAGGCAAGCCCCATGTCGCCAGATACGCCGACATTGAGAAAGGCGGTAGCAAACCGGGCCTCGGGGGTGGCGAAGCGGAAGTCGCAAGCAGCCGCGTAGCCCATGCCGGCACCGGCGCAACCGCCGTCGATAGCGGCGATCGAGACCTGCGGCATGGTGTGGAGCATGGTTGCGGCATGGTGGATCGAGCCGAGCTCTTCCAGCCCCGGCGGCGGGGCATCATCTGTTGAGCCACCAATATCCGCGCCAACGCAGAAATCCTGGCCTGCGCCGCGCAGGATGACGACCCGCGCGTCGCTGGCGGCGACTTCGCAAGCGGCATCATAGATTGCTTCACACATTTCGACGGTCACAGCGTTGCGCCGCTCGGGTCGGTTGAGCGTGATCAGTGCGAGCGTATCCCTGCGTTCGATCAACACCGTCGGTTCCGACTGGGACATCGATTGTTCCTTCCTGCCTTCAGCGCGGCGCGATCCGCATGCCATCGCTTAGGGCATTGCCGGGATTGAGCACGACAGTTTCATTCTTCGCCAGCCCGTCCAGAACCTCGGCGAATTCGTCGTTGATATGACCGACTTTCACCGCCCGTAATTCGGCGCTGCCGCTGCCTGCTACGAACACTTGCCATCCGCCTTCGCTGCCCCGGAACAGCGCCCCGATTGGCAAGCGCAATGCGTCCTTCGCGTGCCACAGGATGACCGTTGCATCCACCTGGTAACCATGGCCGAGCCGCGCTGCCTGCTTGGCCGCTTCGGCGGTGAAATCGACAATCACGTTGACCCGCTGTTCCTCGATGCCCAGGGCCGAGATCTTGAGCCTTCCGAATGGCTCGATGCGCTTGACCCGGGCAGGAATCGGCCTGGGCCCGCCCCATTGGCTGATCTCAACCCGGTCCCCCTCCTTGACCCGAACGGCTTCGCGCGAGAGCAGGTCGACCACCACTTCGATGCGGGAAGAATCGCCGATCGTCACAAGCGGGGTTCCTTCGGTGATGACGCCTTCGCTTTCATTGATGACGGTGAGGACTGAACCGCCCGATGGCGCGCGGACCGCGACGGCGCTGCCCGAGCCGGTACCGGTCGGTTGCGCCAGAAGCGCGCGGATCCGGCTCACTTCGGCACGGCTCTGTTGCAGCGAGGCCTTGCCGGTAGCCACGCGTGTCCGATCTTCCTCAAGCTGGGCGCGCGCGACAAAGCCTTCCTTCGACAATTCCTCTGCTCGGGCTAAGTCGCGCCGGGCCTGGCCGAGCGTGGCATTGGCACTTGCTTCGGCGGCTCTGGATGCGGCGAGCGCGGCGCGAAGCTCCTGTGTGCTGCGCGCATCGAGCGGTGTCGCCGGTCGGCCAGTCATCCTGGTGATCAAGGTTCCGGGCCCAACATCATCGCCCGGCTCAAGTTCAATGCGGGAAAGATAGCCGGTCACAGGTGCCGAAACGACGTAATATTCCTCGGCTCGTGTGACCCCATCGTCAGTGACCCCGACCGCCATTTCGCCGCGCGAAACTTTGCCAATATCCACTGGAACCGCTTCTGGCCAAAAGGCATAGACCAGGCCGAGCAGCAGCACCGCTCCGATCAGCGACGCCCATCGCCAGCGTTTGAGTGTGTCCAGCATCATTCGCGCGCCTTCAGAACCCGTACCATGTCAAGTTGCGCAACCCGGCGGGCAACGAGCAGCGCTGTGAGCATCGCGGCTACCAGCACCACAAGCGCCGAAAAGCCATAGCTTGCCCGCGATGGCGCAAATGGCAGTCGGTAGAGATCGGAAGCAAACATCTCCATCATCAGTTGCCCCAGCGCGGTGCCGATAACGCAGCCGAGAGGTACGGCCAGAACCACCAGCAACGCCAGCTCGCCGATCAGTACGATACCCACCTCGCTGCGATGATAGCCCAGCACCCGCAGTGTGGCGAGCTCGTGGGCCCGTTCCGAAAACAGGATGCGGGCGCTGTTATAGACCACGCCGACCGCAATCGCTGCGGCAAAGAGAATGAATATGAACAACATCGAATAGATGTTCTCGTCGATCATTTCCTGGAACATCTCCAACGCGGCATCCTTTTCGGTCACACCGAGCACAATAGGCATTTCCTTGAGCTCTCTCAGTAAACTGTCGCGCTGGGCAGAGTCGATACGCACCAGAGCCGCACCGACCGGGGCGGCATCGCGGGTGATCGCCTCCAGCGTTACGGCTGTGCCATAGGCGCGCTTTCCGAGGTATTCCTCGACGATGGTGACAACCGGGAAAAAGCCTGTGGTGCGTCGCCCCCCTAATAATTCGACATGCACTTGCTCCCCGGCTTCTACGTCCAGCTTGTTGGCCAGCTGCCGGCTTAGCATCAGCCCAGAGGCGGGAAGGTCAACTTCGCTACCCTCGCCGTCGATGCGGGCAGTTAGCTGAGAATCGGCATCGGCACCCTCGATGGCGATCCGCTCGGTCCGGTTACCGTGGCTCATTTCGACCGGCACCCCGCGCATCGCCTCGACGCGCAGCACCCCCGGCATCTGCTCCAACTCATGAAGTACATCCTTGTTGCGCGGCTCAATGAAGCTGACGGTCAGATCCTGGCGCTGGGCGCGGAAGAAGGCCGAATCGAGCATCACCCGAGTAGAATCCATCATTTGCATGACCGAAAACAGCAGTGCCAGCGATAGTGATACGCCCACCACCGTGATCGCCGAGCGACCGGGCCAACGGGTAATGTGGCGCGTGATCATGTGGCCGATCGCCGAAAAGCCAGCCATCTGACTCAGCCGCTCTATGCCCCCGGCGCGATAGACCGGCGGCGGCGGAGGTGACATTGCGACGGCCGGGCTCAGGCTCACCGAGCCGCGTATGCCGGCCAATGCCCCCAGCGAAGCAGCGCCGACCGCGAGGCCCCCTGCGCTGAGAAATACGCTGGGAGAGATTACGTAGCTCAGGAACGGAAACCGGTAGAACGAAGCATAGACCTCGGTCATCCCGCGGCCCATCCAGATACCGGTGAGCGAGCCGATCAGCGTCGCCATCCCGGCGATCACCAGCGCGAATTTGAGGTAGTGCCAGGCAATCGCCCATTCAGCATAACCGATTGCCTTCATCAAGCCGATCTGCGTCCGTTCGGTGCGGATCATGCGGCCAAGCACGATATAGACGAGGAATGTCGCGACCAGCAGGAACACTGGCGGGATGAATTGAGTCATTGCGTCGAGCTGCTGAAGCTCTGTGTCGAGAAAGGCGTTGGACAGCTGATCTTTGCGCCCGAATGAGCCAGTGCCGCCATAGCGTTCGAGCATTCCATCAACCTTGCGGATTACATCGGCCTCGGAGGCACCGCGCTCAAGCGCTATGGCCAAGGTGTTGATCGCTTCGGTCCGGTCTGTTGCCGCCTCCAGCGCTTCCCGGCTCATCCAGAAGATGCCGAAGCGGCGATTGTCCGGGATGATGTCGCCGGGCGGCAGCGCATAGAGAAAATTGGGAGCCAGTCCGATGCCGACAATTGTCAGTCGCTGCTTGCTTCCATAAATCAGGGCATCAAGCTCATCGCCCGGACCGAGCGCATTGGCCTGGGCAAAGGCTTCATCGACAACCGCTTCATTTGCGGTGCCGGGCCGGGGCATCCGACCCTCCCGCAAGGTGACCTGGTTGAGCCGGTTTCCTCCGCCATCTTTCACTGAATTGAGCAGGGCGCGCACCGGGACATTGCTGTCGGGAAAATCGAGTGTCGCATATTGCTCGATCGTGCCTTCGGCGATTCGGACACCCGGAATTTCAGCGATGCGCGCGATCACGCTGCGCGGCGCGCGAGTCATATTGGCAAAGACATCGGCGAAATGATTGCGCGCGTAATAGGCATCGCGCGTTTCGGTGAGCGAGCGGCTTACCCCTGTCGACATCACGAATGTCGCAGTTGCGGCGGCCAGCACCACGGCGATGGCAATGGCTTGGCCGCGCATGCGCCACAGGTCGCGCAGCAATTTGAGATCGAGCGTCGTCACCAGCTAATGCCCGAAGGATCGATCGGATTTGCATTTCTCTCGACGCTTGCGATCTGGCCATCGAGAAAATGGAACACGCGGTCGCCCATCGCGGCGATTCCGGCATTGTGGGTTATGATCACCAGAGTCGTGTTCAGCTCGCGGTTTACCCGTGCGAGGCTTTCAAGGAC